>JAGLOY010000085.1 GCA_023138735.1 Candidatus Aegiribacteria sp.
AAAACCTTCATCAGGATACTCTCCCCGGCAAGGGAAGCCAGGATGGCATCATTGCGAATAGGTACCGAAATGTGGAATTACCTTCCAAACACCAGCAGCACGGTAAGGATACCTCCTTCCATGATGGCCGGTTCGTGGATGGGATCGGATATTACCAACAACGATATAGTCAGAGAAATCACCTATGTAGAGGATTACACATACTCCTACACGACCGATACGAGCCTTACAGGGGATCAGACGGATGGCGTTGTGTACATCGAACTGTTTCCGAAATCGTCTACCGCGGTTGTCTGGTCAAGTATCGTGTTCGCTGTCAGGATCGCCGACACAATGCCCCTGTGGGAAGAGTACTACGACAGTCATGGCGATCTGATAAAGACAGTAACCTACTCGAACGTAGAGGAAATGGACGGCAGAACAATTCCCACACAGATGCAGGTTATCCCAGCAGATAAAGAGGGTCAGAGCACAACCATCACCTGGTCTTACGCTGAATTCAACCGGGGTCTGGACAGCAGCATCTTCTCACTGAGCAACCTGCAATCCGGGGAGTGATATGCTTCTAAAACTCGCATGGAGAAACGTTTTTCGACAGAGAAGGCGGACCATCCTCACTCTTCTTACTATGACCGGCGGCTTCTTTCTCTCTTCCCTATCGATCGGGTGGATGGACGGTTCCTACAGCAGCATAATCATGTTCTTCACAAACAATAGAACCGGTCAGATCCAGGTGCATCACGAAGGTTATCTGGAAGACCCGTCCATCTATTCAACTATCAGCGATTATCAGATGGTGGGTGCCTTCCTGGATTCAATTCCGGGAGTCAGAGTATGGGCTCCCAGGATATACTCAGGAGCTCTGCTTGCAGTCAGATCCCCGGGGGCTGGCTCAGGTAATGTGTTCTCGAATTCAGCGGCCGCGTCAGTGATTGGGATTGATCCTGCAATGGAGGAGGCTGCCACAGATTTCTCCGATAGAATAGTGCTCGGAGAAATGCTGACAGCTTCCGCAGCTGACACATCTTACGCCGCCACAGGTCAGATCATACTTGGAAAAGAACTCTCCATTATTCTTGAGGCTTCAGTTGGGGATTCCCTTGTCATGCTTTCCCAGGCGGCAGACGGCAGCAGCGCTGACAGGATGTACGTAATCCGTGGCATAATCAGCACAGGTAATGCCGATATCGACAGAAACACATGCTATATAACCCTGTCTGATGCCCAGATCCTTTTTGCCCTTCAGGGTAAGGTGCACGAAATCGCTGTCATGACCCGTTCATTGGGTGCAGTCGATGTACTCACCGGAGATATATCGACCGGGCTTTCCGGAAGGGACCTCGAAACTGATTCCTGGAAAACATTTGCAGTAGAATTCTACAACGGCATGAAGGCCGATGAGGCGCAACTCAAGGTAACGATCTTCATTATCGTACTTGTGGCGGCGATGGGAGTCCTCAATACAATCCTCATGATGGTTCTCGAACGGAGACGGGAATTCGGTGTGATGAAAGCCATCGGGACCAGACCGGGGTTCATCGTAAGGATGATCGTGCTAGAGGCGAACATCATGGGTATCATAAGTGTAATCGCCGGCAGCATTATCAGCACAGCAGGTCTGTTATTTCTTTCAAAGCACGGACTGGTCATGGATCCACCTCTTGATTACGGAGGCACAGTCTTCCGGGAAATGATAGCATCGATTACCCCTGAATGTTACTGGATCCCCGCCGTATGCGTGATCATTACGGCCTCCACCGTCAGTTTTCTCCCTGCACTCAAGGCTGCCCATACTAAAGCAGCAAAAACGCTGAGGACGGTCTGACATGTTCATCAGCCTGGTTAAATTCGCCTGGAAGATCATCTGGAGGAATTTCCGGAGAACTGTGATCACCGGGCTTGCCGTAGGACTTGGTCTTGGCTCACTGATGTTCACGGAGGGTCTTATGCAGGGAATGATTTCGCATATGATACAGACAACAACAGAATCATGGATGGGGGATGCCCAGATCCATAGGGATGGTTTTCTTGACACCCGGAACATCAATCTGATAATTAAAAGACCCGATTCTACACTTTCCATGCTGGAACTGGACTCAACCGTCAGCTGCTATACTGCCAGGATACTCTCCCCTGCATCGGTAACATCGACTACAGAACTGAAACCTGTTACGCTGATCGGCGTTGACAGCTACACCGATTCGGACGTTACAATGCTGGAAACTGCTGTCACCGAGGGTTCCTACCTTAGCGGGGACAGCACAGAACTCATTATCGGATACAAACTGGCGGATGACCTGAACGCAGGACTTGGTGATGTGATCGTTATCACCGTTGCTCAGGCCCGAAGCGGGCTTTCGAGCAGTATGTTCTTCGTATCAGGCATATGCCATTTCGGCAGCGACAATCTCGACAGATATTCCGCTTTCATTAATCTCACCACTGCGGGAGGAATGCTTGGTATTCCGGGGGAAATCCATGAAATCGCTGTCAGATTCCCTCAGGTGGAAATGGGAGCTGATACGTCACTTGGGTTCTGGAGCAGGTTCTCGGTTTTCGGCAACACTGCCCTTGGATGGCCGGAACTGGCACCACAAGTTAACTCAATGCTCAACATGGTAGATATGAGTATGGCTATAATGGCTGCAATTCTATTCGGTCTGGTTGTATTTGGATTAGTTAATTCCCTGTTCATGTCCGTTTTTGAGAGGATGTACGAATTCGGTGTTATGAAGGCAGTAGGAACCAGAACCGGAACAATAACAGCCATGGTGGTCCTTGAGGCTTTCTGGATAGCGGTTATCAGTACAGTAATAGGAATTGCAATTGGCCTTCTGATATTATGGATAACCTCCAGGACAGGCATAAACTTCGGAGAAATCGAAGTATCCGGTGTTGTATTTAACAAACCGCTATATCCTGTACTGAAGCTCAGTCGAATCTGGATATATCCCCTTTTCACTCTGATTCTCACTACAGCTGCAGGAGTTTACCCGGGGATACATGTAGGCAGGCTGAACCCGGCCGAGGCAATGCGGAAGAGTTTATAGATCATGGAGATGCATATGACAGATAACGATGTAATAGTAGCTGAAGGTATTGTTAAGACCTACGATGATTCCGGAGTTCCGGTTCATGCGGTCAGGGGTATAGACTACACACTTGAAAAGGGTGAGTTCACCGCCATAATAGGTCCGTCCGGTTCGGGGAAAACGACTTTTCTCAATGTTCTTGCCGGGCTCGATACACTCACGGAGGGGAAGGTATGGCTCTCTGGTAAACTGATCTCCGATATGAGCGGAAAGGAGCTCTCAGACTTCAGAAGAGACCATATAGGTTTTATTTTCCAGGCTTACAACCTGTTTCCTGTACTCACCGTAGAAGAAAATGTTGAATATGTAATGCTGCTCCAGGGGGTTCCTCCCATAGAACGTCACGACAGGGTTATGAACATTCTGGAGAAAGTAGGGATCGCCGAATACGCAAACAGGCTCCCCATGCAGCTTTCAGGCGGGCAGCAGCAGAGAGTGGCAGTGGCAAGAGCTATGGTTTCCCGCCCCTCACTCGTTATCGCCGATGAACCCACCGCAAACCTGGATTCAAACACCAGCGGCTCTCTTCTTGATATGATGCGCAGGCTGAACGAGGATACAGGCATGACATTCCTCTTCTCAACCCACGACGAGATAGTTATGAGGAGGGCTAGAAAGATAGTAGTAATTCGGGACGGTAAAATCGATGGAAAACCATCTTCGGAAGAGATCCAGTGAAGCTATCCTTTACAGTTTTACTCCTTCTGATACTTTCTGCAGGATTAACTGCCGGCGGTGCGGAACTATCCGGTTCACTGAAGCCGAAGTTTTCCATAGCGGATCACACCCTTCCCGATTCCTCCCTGGCTTACATATTCCAGGTTCCACTGAGGCTCATGGTTCATCACAGGACAGGCAACGTTAATCTTAATGCCGCCTGGATACTGTCTCCTTCCGCTGGTAATCCAGCACTCAGCGGGGAAAGCGGAGTTCAGGTATTCAGACTTGCAGATCCCGAAACCAGAATATTCCCTTCCTCGTGGAACGGTGATGAATCTGTAAGCATCCTTCAGGATATCGACAGGCTGAACATCAGGCTGAGAATTCCATTCGCAGCATTGACAATCGGGAGACAGGCTGTTTACTGGGGTGTGGCAAAATCAGTCAGCCCCACGGATTTCATAGCCCCCTTCCAGTACGGTACACTGGATACTGAATATAGAATCGGTGTAGATGCGGTAAGGTCGGTTATTCCAATCGGAATGATGTCCGAGGTGGATGCGGGTTACCTGTTCGGGAATGATGCGCGGTTTTCCGAAAGCGGCTGCTGGCTCCGGGGAAGATTCTACGTTCTCCAGACCGATGCAACCCTTCTCGCAGCCTGTTTCAGGGAGAACCTCATGGTAGGCGGAAGCCTGAACCGTTCTATAGGAGATGGGACGGGATGGGTAGAATGCGCCTTAGTATCGACAGGATTCTTCACCGATAATACTAATGAAGACACCTACTGGAGCCTTTCAGCAGGATACGACAGAAGCTGCCTGAACGCCGCGCTGTACGGGTTCCTGGAATACCATTTCAGCTCCCCCGGAACAGATGATCCGGATAATTATCCCTATATCATCGAAGGCAGCGCCTTTCAGAACGGCGGCATCTATCTCCTTGGAAAACATTATCTCAGCCCCGGTACCCGCTGGACTGCAACACCGCTTCTGAACTTCACGGGCCAGGCGCTGGTCAACCTTACCGACGCGTCAGCCTACCTTTCTGTAACCTCCGAATACAGCATTTCACAGAACACTCTCTTAAGCGCGGGACTGTCCCGGGGGCTGGCAAGTGTTCTAAATACGGCAGGAGATGCCCGCACCGAATTTGGATCCTGGCCCGGGTATTATTTCCTCTCAGCAGGATACTACTTCTGAGGAGTTCGAATCCCGTTGGGGGTACCAGCTGTTTTTCAGGGATTTCTAAGACCTCTAAGATGTTGAATGCCTTGCTAGTAGTAGGGGTTTCAAATCCTTCGTCTTTGGAATAACTCAACCCTTCTGGAAAGAGTGCTCTCTGTAATTGTCTTTTCCCCTTATTACTGGATTCTAGCCACATTACATCTATGTTTTCAAGAAGAGCGAAACCTTGTTCAAGGAATGAGTCAAGAGTGAGTTCGTGCTCATATAGTCTTTCTAGGCTTAGTCTTGACTTGAAGATCTCTGTTGAGAGAGATGATTTTTTTCTATCAAAATCACTTTCTGTAAGTCTTCCATCAATATAGAGATCAAGAAGTCTGTCGTACTTTTCCTGAAGCTCAGTCTGGTGTTTTCTCAAAGCGGCTATTTCGCTTCTAACGTTTTTGGTCTTCTCTTTCCAAATATCCTTAGCTATAGATTTGAAGGCTTTCAGAATACCTTTTTCTGGTTTCAACCTATGAAGAAGATTGAGATACTCTGCTTCTAGTATCTCTTTGCGTATACTGAAGTGACTACTTTTCGAACGACACTTGTAGTAAGGATATTTCTTTCCCAGTTTCCCTGTAGAATAACTTCCTGTAAGCGGTTCATTGCACTTACTACACCTAAGGAACCTTGTAAGAGGAAATCCAGAAGACTTCTTTCTGCTATTCACTGTTTCTTTTGTGGCGTAATTAGTATTCATTCTCTGCACTTCTTCGAACATGTGTTTTGATATCAGTGCTGGGAAATCTGCTTCTACTGAGCCATGTTCTTCATCAACAAAAACCAAACCTGCATAAGTCTGATTTCTTAGAATACGATTCAATGTTTGTTTGCTTAACGGCTTTCCTTTGTGAGTCAGAAAGCCTTCATTGTTTAAATGATCTACTATTTCATCCTTTGTATATGTGCCTGTTGTAAACATCTCAAATGCTTCTTTGATAAAGGGAGCTATTTCTGGATCAACTATCGTAAATGCCCTATCGTGTTCATCTCTCTTATTTATGTATCCTATAGGTGCTTTATGAGTTAGCTTTCCTTGTAGTCTGGCTTGGATCATTCCAGCTTTGGCTCTCATACCTGTTATTGCTGAATCATATTGTGCAATACTAACAAGTACATTCTCCATGAATTCACCAGCCGGGGTATCTTCAACTGGGGCGCATACAGAACGAGGTATTATCCCTAAGGCTCTAAACAGAATTTTAACAGCTTGAAAGTCGTATTGGTTGCGTGTGAAGCGACTATATTGCCAGACAATAATGTACCTTATATCCTCTTTGTGATCAGTACAGTACTTGACAAGCTCCTCAAAACCGGGTCTCTCTAGATTTGTAGCTGACGCCCCTCTATCATAAATGACTTTTTTAACTTCAATGTTTTGATTTTTGCAGTACTCTCTGCAGTTCCTCTCTTGGGTTCGAAGACTATCACCTTTTTCAACCTGTTCTTCGGTTGAGACCCTACAGTAGATAACTGCACCGTTTCCGAATGGTTTTGAAGTATAGAAACTACTCTTCCTCATATTCGATAGCTTTCTTGTTTCCAGATATGTACTCGAATATAGAATCAGCTATTAAGTACAACTCATCACGTAGTTGAATTGCTTCTTCATCATTCATGCTCTCATTGTATTTATCACCGAGAGTCTCTCTGAATTCTCGAAGACTGACTTTTTCATATTCATTTAAATCTGTGATACTACGCCTAGTGTCTTTAAATAGAACGTCCATTTCAGTTCCGAGAAATGCCATTGGATATCTAGCCCAAAACACGAATGAAGGACCAGAAATCTTCTCCTTAATCAGCTCCAATATTGGGACATGTTCATATGGCTTGTATCCAAATACGAATGCAAGATAAGGAAATGATGACTTGATTGGAGTTTCAAGCTGATTAATAAGGATATCACCATGCTCTTCAAGTGCTTTCGGTATATCGACTGCACGAGCACAAATAGGTGTACACTCAAATGGGATCTCAATCAGCACTGATCCTTGAATACGAGAAGTTGAAATGTTTTTCATAGTAGAATAATACTATTCCCAATATGGTAATTATGCAAGTTTCAGAATATGTATATCTATATTGACTGTTCAGATTG
This sequence comes from Candidatus Aegiribacteria sp., assembly GCA_023138735.1. Classification (GTDB taxonomy): domain Bacteria; phylum Fermentibacterota; class Fermentibacteria; order Fermentibacterales; family JCC-6; genus Aegiribacteria. The sequence continues at coordinate 7,083 of JAGLOY010000085.1, forward strand.
ATAAGATAGACACACCTATGGTGTGTCTATATTGATTGAGCAGTAAGATAGTATATATCCAATAATAGCAACTATATAATGGATATATGATATGTATCTACATTAAGACTAGCCTTGTATCTTAGGTTGTACGATAGGCACTATACGCAAGGTAACCAATAAATTAGCCCCGTATGGTGTTATATGTCATTTGCAACTGAGAAAATCTACCATCAAGATAGACTCACATCAAGTGAAGTAATGAATTTCTACTCAAAATCATGAAGCATGATCATTATTCAGCGTATCAAGATATCGAAATTAATCACTAATAACATATAATGTGTTATGCAGTGGTGGACGCTTTTAGAACTCATTCAATAACTGAAAATATTACCTGAACTCTATACTTTCGAACCTCTGGAATGTACGCTGTGTAAGTCGGTTAAAAACAAGGTTTCCAGTCAATATTCTAGCTTTGTGTAGTATTTATATTTGATGGCCTATCATTACTTTGACATTGCTATGTATGACTCTGTATCATTACTCTGATCCGGGATTGTAGTGTAATCGGTTATAAGAACCTCTTCAGACTTCTCTACCTATTACTTTGAATCCAAATAGCGCTCAATAATCATATGGAGGTGGAGCATGAGCCAAAGACTGACCAAACTCATTGGAATATCATATTCTGAGTTCACAAGCATTGCTTCTGAACACAAAGAAATCCACCTTAGGCCAGCTCGACTTATTCCTATGCACAAGCCTGGTGATGAAATGGCTCTTACATCCATCTTCCTCAGTTCTCTGAAGTTAATCAAGGAATTCAGACGAGAGATATCATCAGCTGTCAGTATGAGCTCATCAGGAAGCATTCATCTTTTCACTGAAGTAACATTCGAAAAATACCCAGATAAGCGAGTAGATGGTTTGATGCTTGTCGTTAGGGGTAACAAGATTAGTGATGCTGCCCTCTTTGAGCTGAAGAATAAGAACAATGACCTTGATGATTCTCAGATACAGGATTACATTGGGATTGCGAAGTACTTCGCTATTCCTAGGATCATTACAGTATCGAATCAGTTTGTTTCAAAACCAACTCAATCACCCTTGAACGTCAAACTCCCAAAGGATGTTTCTCTATATCACCTATCCTGGTCATACATACTCACCATTGCCCGACTACTTCTCTTTGATAACAACATGAATATCAACGAACCAGATCAGGTAGAGATCATGGAGGAAGTAGTTAATTACCTTGAGCATAAGCAGTCAGGTGTCTGTGGCTTTACGAGCATGAAACCAGGATGGAAGGATGTCGTTCAGAAAACCAATGCTGGAGCTCCACTAAGATTCGATGCAAATGATGTTGATGAAGCTGTGTGCAGTTGGCTTCAGGAAGAGAAGGACATGGCTCTGATCCTGAGCAGAAGGCTTGGACAATTTGTTGAGTCTGGTGAGAAGAAGTTTAAAACAGATCTGCAGGGACGAATCGATAATGAGAAGAAAGCCCTTATTGAGCAGAAATATCTCTTATCAACTCTGTCAGTTGACGGTGCTGTATCGAGTATCAGTGTACGAGCAAATTTAGATCGACGGAATATTGTGATGTCAGTTTCCCTTAATCCCCCTCAAGACCGGAAAACAAGAGGTCAAATTAGCTGGCTCCGGTATCAACTTAAACGATGTCAAACGAAGAATCCAGATCTCTTTGAATCGCTTGCAAAGGAAATCAGGATAGGCATTGGTATCAAGTATTCCAGTAAATGTGAGAGGGTTTCAATAGAAGCTCTTGAAGATGTTTGGTTGAAACTAAAGGATTCAGTTATCAAAAGCTTCACGATTCTCCAGGTGAAGGATCTTGGGAGAAAATTCAGTAGCAGGACAAGCTTTATCACAACTATTGAGAGTATGCTCCTCGATTATTATGAAGGAATCGTACAGCATTTAAAAAGGTGGGAGAAGCCTGCTCCGAAAATATCTAACAAAACGCTTCTAACTGATGAGGATAACCTCGAAGAATTATAGCCTTTCTATACTCTATTGAACTTAACTACCTCGTGTTGAAGGTATTTCGAACACTGGTTCTGTTTGCTGATTAACAGCATGCTAGTAAGTGCGCCTACTAGTTGAATGAGGAAATTGGATATTGAGGGGATTCGGAATGCCTAACGGATTTACTGGCCATACTCCAAATTGCGATTATTGGCATACAAGTATTCCCAGTTAGGTTTTTCACTATATTGCAATGTGAATTGTTTTCAGCACATTCAGATTCTAGACGGAGTGTTAGGCAAATCGATTCATCCGAAGTGAAGATAGTGTTTGATGTGAAGTGGAGCGTAAAACAATGTATTTCAATATCCGAGTGTTCCCTCTAAACATCCATGGAATTTCTCGATGAACAATGATTTTGATGCATTCGCAGAGGATTTACTTGTTGAACGCAATCCCAGACCACTTTTCATAGTTGGCGCAGCAAAGGTCGATAATCTACTTTTCCAGACTCTCACCAAATACCTATTGGATAAGACAGCGAAATCGAAAAATCATGATGAATTGCTTGAGGGAGATAGACCACTTTCGACTTTCAGTGCGCGTATTAAATTGTCTTACAGGTTAGGCTTAATTGACTCTTCACTATTCAAGACTCTTGAAAAGTTACGAACTCTCCGGAATATATGCGCTCATTCCATTGATTTCAGAGTATCTAAGAGTCCTGTGCGTGAACACATTAAGGAGCTTCGGAAACAACTAGGCAGTCGGCAATCATATCACCTTACTAGAAAGCGTTATTTCGACAATGAAGAACTATCCGGCATCGAAGAACTGCAGTGCTTGCTTTTAGTCCTATGTGTTCTCCTTGAAGCTATCCGGAGAAAAACAAGGAGAACGAGAGCAGGTCTTCACACCCGTACAATCTCATCTAAGTAGTAGATCGGAGGAATAAATGGTACAAGAATCAGCTTCTATCCTTAGAGTACCCGTTGTAAGGTCTAACATTCTCGGTGTTAAAGTATACAGAGGCTTTGCGAAAGTATGTGATTTAGCGGATATTTCCAATGCGGATATTTACGATCAAAAGAATAATCCTCTGGGAACACAGCGCGATTTGAGTCCTGCTCACGCACGAGAAGCATATGAATATGTAAAAACAAAAGATTTTGGTTTTTGGCCAGAAGTATTTCTTTGTGTACGTAATAGAAAGTGTATAACATATCATGTGTTGTCAGATGAATTAGATGATCTTGGTATACTTGAAATTGATGTTGCTGCAGCAACTTCAGGGGATACCATCGCCATATCCCGTGTTGATGGGAACCATAGACTTCACTATGGAGATGGAGTGGAAAAGGGTTACGTGCGAATAACTAAACTTGTCTCATTTTGCCTAGCATATGACCTAAATCGCGAAGAAGAGATCCAACTATTCAAGGACATTAACAAGAACCAAAAAGCGATGAATACGAGTCACCTTGATGGCATTGAAGTAAGATTGACTTCGGAAGATGAACTCAAGAAAAGAAAACCTGAATTGTATATTGCTCAGCGCCTTCATAGGGATCCAACGAGTCCACTTCATGATCGAATATACGAAGGTGGCAAGAAACCCGTTGGAGTTGACATCCCGCTTCGTGGATTGAAGTCAGGTATTCAATACATGCTTTCTCGATCAACACAGCTACCGAGGTTACTTGATTCTGAAGCGCAGTATAGGGTAATCCGCAATTACTTTTCGTCAGTCAAGGAATGGCAACCGAAGGCTTGGTCAAATCCAAAGGAGTATATCTTGCTTCGAGGTGCAGGGCTGTGGGCTGTTTGTTTCCTTGGAGCGCATGTTATTGATCGAGCACTGGTTCAAGATAAGTTCGATATTGAGTATATGCTAGGCATTTTAAGATCAGGGAGGGAGTGGGATTGGGGGCGTAAAGGGGATTTTGTTGGTTTCAGCGGAAGAGGTGGAGCACTGGAGATCAGTAATCGAATCGCCCGCAAGCTTGAAGATGAGAACAAGATGTCCACTGATGACTTGTTTAGAAGTATTATGTCCTCCGATTAGATACCGGAACACTTACGTTGCGGGTTTCATCAGGACCAAGAGGGTGAAGATGCTGAATATTTATCACATAAAGAGCTTGGAATACTTGATGAAGATCACGAACGAGGATGGAGAGCTACAATGAGGTACGTCCCCACACCGCTCTGAATGGCTTACTGGAGTCTATCTATCAGGAGTAATCACACAGGACACTGGCAAACCTTTGAGTGTATTAGTTGATTGAAAAGCGCACATACATTGTTTCACTAAATACGGCCACTCCCATTACATTGAGGGCAAGTACGCCCTGCTGGACCTAGCATCATAGATTCCTTGATGAGCTCATATGTTGCGGATTCGATCATACCTATTTTCAATCGAAGTCTTAGCCCTGTAAGTAGGGTGCCTTTACTGTAGATAGTGATGTAATTTACTAACAATAATTCGATTGATATGTAATCTATCAGAAACGCTATTTAAGGACAAAACAGTTAGTAGCATGATAATACCAATATTAGATGAGATAATCGATTCTGAGTGGTTTATGGTGCTTCAGCAACTGTTGAGATTCTTGTGCGTTATCTGATCATAGCGATAGAATATCTCGAATTATAAGATAAGTATAGATGAAGTATCTCTCAGCCTCTTCGCGGGAGTATATCTCAGAATGAGAACCCTTTTGTGCAGCATGGAAGATTGCATCAAGTCTGTTCCCAAGATACTCAAGAGATGATCCAACGATTTCAATGAATCGGTTTGAGGAACTTCGATCCTCAACGTAGCACATTATGCGATTAATGTAATTCTCCGGACCAATCGCAATCGATTTTCCATCAGAAGAGGTGCGATAACCTCTTTCAGGAGGATAAACCTTATCAGCTAACATCTGGAGTAATCTTCGCATTGAGTGGACTGCGTTAGACCAATGTTCTCGGTTATCAATTTCGAGATTCTCGAGTATTGCTATGAGTTTTGGAATCATCCCTGGGATACACTCTCTGATCAACTGATCTGCAGAAAAGAATATGTGCCAAAGTGTATCGTTTATGAGTAGTTGTGTGTGTATTTCATTGTTAATAATCACTTCATTAGACACCATTTCAAGGACATACTCTCTGGCCGAATATGTGCCTAAAGTCACATCAACAATTTCATCTGGTATATAGATTTCCCAAGAATTATCCTTTACAATCCTAATTGACCATCCAGTCATAATCTCCGCAATGTGCAGAATTTCATTTAACTGAATTAATGGGCAATGTGGATCATCCTCGAAATTACCTGGATTGACTGATGGATTCTCAAGATTTTCCTTGTAAACAATTGAAGCAACTTCAACAAGACGGACTGCTGCTGCAAGAAGGTTTTCCCAGTTATCTAAGCAGAATAATCCAAGAATGGTCGGTTTTATTAGAGCTCTGCCCGATCTATTCTCTCCAGGACTCCTATTGCATTGCTCAATTAACCTTGGATCCGTCTTAAGTAATTTTTCAACATATGGTCGATCCTTTACTCTAAGAATGTACTCTTTCCTGGAAATATAATCGGTGTTTTCAAGCCAATATTGCCAAGCAATTTCAACAGCATTTCTCTCAGTATCTGTTAAGAACTTTCTGATCTGATCCAGTTTCTCACAAGTGGGTTCAATTTCCTTATTTATCATTTTCATCCTTGTTGTTAATTATAACCTTCATTAGTATTCTAAGAATATATTCTTCACAAGTCTATCTCGTCTAATCAATTATAGATAGCACTACATTAAAAGAATACTTCTCGATAACGTTTGGACACTAATGGGTGCAAAGAGAATCAAACCATCAGACTATAATCAACTCGCTTCCTTAAGGGACTTCAAATGGATTGGTCCATTTCCTAGAACGACAAAGATTAAAACTACTTGGGAATGCGAAGCGGGGCATCAATGGGAGCAGCACTATAATGCAATTCAACAAGGTAGAGGTTGTCCACATTGCGCTGGATTAGTACCGAAAAACAAGGATGATTATGAACTCCTTGCTAGAGAACGTGGATTTAAATGGCTCGGTCCTTTTCCTAAAAGTGCTCATGCAAAAACCGAGTGGCGTTGTCCTGATGGACATACCTGGTATGCAACATATAGTAAGATCCGAATGGGAAGAGGTTGTCCGGTCTGTGCTGGGCATATGCGTAAAACTCCGAGAGAATATCACGAACTTGCTAAATCCCTTGGCTTACAATGGATTGGTACAGAGGTGCAGAACACGAACACATGTACTCGATGGAAATGTCCCTGTGGATTTGAATGGGAAGCAACATTCAAGAGTATTCGTGTTGGAGCTGGTTGTCCTGATTGCACTCAGAAAAGACTTTCAGATGAAAAACGAATAAAACCTGATCAATACACTCAGCTTGCAGAGTATCGAGGAATAATATGGCTTGGTCCTGAAGTACTATCTACAAGTGAGAAAACAAAATGGAAATGCAAGCAAGGACATACTTTTGAATCTCCATATAACTCAATTCAGGGAGGTCATGGTTGTCCAATCTGCGCAGGGAACCTTCCCAAAACTCTTGAAGATTATCACAAACTTGCGAAGGATTGCTCTCTTGAGTGGTTAGGACCTAGTTCAGAGAATACGAGAACGAAGACTAGATGGCGATGCAAGAATGGTCATGTATGGAAAGGATCATATGGAAGTGTTCTTAGGAGTCGAGGCTGTCCACTGTGTGCTATAAAGAGAGCAGCTGCAGCTCGACGATTCAAAAATAAAGAATATCATGCGTTGGCTAAGGAAAGAGGATACAAGTGGCTTGGTCCTGAAGTCCTGAACACTCAATCAAAGACACGATGGTTATGTCCAAACGGACATGCAATTGAGACTACTTACTCTCATTTGCAGCAAGGAGGGGGTTGCGTAATTTGTTTAGGACTTGAGCGAAAGACACCAGATGATTTTAAAGCCCTAGCAGAAGTGCGCGGCTTTTTGTGGCTAGGTCCGGTAGTTCCTAATGTTCACACAAAGACTCAGTGGAAATGTTCTCTTGGGCATATTTGGGAAACCTCATTTAGCTCGATTCAACAAGGGCATGGATGTCACAAATGTGGAATTGAAAAAAGAACTGCTTTGAGACGAAGAAAACCTATTGATTACAAACACCTCGCTTCTGAACATGAGCTGAAATGGTTGGGACCAACTGTAAAAAGTACTGGCACTAAGACAGCTTGGGAATGCGCAGAAGGGCATATATGGGATGCACCATATAGCATGATAAGTGGTGGTCACGGTTGTCCTTACTGTGCTGGATTAGCTCCAAAGATAAAAGCAGACTATAAAAAACTAGCAAGAGATAAAGGTTTTGAATGGATAGGTGAGTATCCTAGTAGAGTGAAGCTTAAAACTAGATGGCGCTGTCAAAATGGACACGAATGGGATGCACCGTATGCAAATCTTGATAATGGTTATGGTTGCCCACATTGTGCTCAACGTGCACCAAAAAAACCTGAGGATTTTAGGACCTTAGCAGAAAGTAGAGGGTTTACTTGGCAAGGTCCAATTGTTAGGGGAAATAGTGCTAAAACAGAATGGATGTGTCCTGAAGGACATACATGGAAAGCAAACTATAACAGTATCGACCAGGGAAGTGGGTGTCCAATCTGCCAGGATATGGTTAATGGTGTTCGAGTTTCCAACCTTCAGCGGAAATTATGTAGAACACTTAATGGAAAGCTCAATCTTAAGGTTGGAAGATACAGTATTGATATAGCCATTATTAGAGAAGGGAATCTGATCGCAATTGAGTATGATGGCTGGTATTGGCATGGGAATAAGACTGATCAAGACAATAGAAGAGATAGGAAGCTTATTGAAAAGGGTTGGCGTGTCCTCAGAGTAAAATCTAATCAAAGCCTTCCGACAAGAAACCAGCTTAATTCAGCAATAGATTCCCTTATTGAAGGTGAGGATTATGCTGAAATCATATTGGACGATTGGGGAGTCGGAGCTATACTACATTAAGCTATGTTACTTGCGTATGGAATATGATAAGTGCTGAAAGAATCGAATATTCAAAGCTATTATGAGTGAAATCCAGGTGATCGATTAGTGAATGTTCAACGGTTCACTGTGATATTGTTTGATAGCCATTCTTGAAGAAATCCTGAATCTTGAAAGGATATATCATTGAGAACGAACCATAATAATTCAGTTAGAGACTATCTGATACACTATTTATCTTTAGAGAATCCGGGATTTGCAGTATTGCTTAAGGGGCAATGGGGTATTGGTAAAACATACTTCATAAAAAACATGCTTGATAGTCTAGAAGATTCGACAAAGTATTTGTATATCAGTCTATATGGTATTCTTTCATATGAAGAAATAGCGCTAGAGATGTTTCGGCAATTACATCCAGTTCTATCTTCAAAGGGAATGGTCACTGCAGGAAAATTCGGCCAGGTTATTATGCAGGCTGTTTTGAAAGTAGATGTTGTTGAGAAAAAACTATGGAAGAGTAAGTCAAACTCAATCCCAAAGTACATGATGGATTCGGGTCGTCTATTGGTGTTTGATGATCTTGAGAGATGTTCGATACCACTGATGGATATACTTGGGTACATCAATCAATACGTAGAATGTCAAGGATGCAATGTGCTAATAATTGCAAATGAGGAAGAAATTGTTGATCGAGAAAAGGCAAGAAATACGAATGGTTGTGCAAGTGAGTATCGAAGAATTAAGGAAAAGATTATTGGTAAAACCTTCTTAATTCATCCGAATACAAGTGAAGCTCTTGAAGCGTTTATTGAAAGTATCAAATCCAAGCAGGTTAGGGACATGTACGAAAGAAGTATTGATTCTATAAGAATGGTCTTTAATGATTCGGATCATAACAATTTGCGGTTGCTTAAACATGCGTTACTTGATTTCGAAAGACTGTATCTTTGCTTAAATGCAGAATTACAGAATAATGAAAAGTTATCAACTCACCTTTTAGAAGTACTGATGGTGTTATCATTTGAATACAATTCAGGTATCATTCAAGAGAAAAATATACTTGAATTTCGTTCATCATATATGCTTAATAGGATTGGGCATAGCGACGATTTTGATGAAACTGAATATGGTAAAATAGTGATTAAATATTCGAGTGATAGCTTGCATGATATTCTTATGGATGGTGATCTTTGGGCTGAGATAATTGTTCATAACATTATTGATCCAGATCGTATAATCGGAACTTTAGAAAAGAGTAAATACTATTCGCACGATTTACAGCCGAGTTGGGTAAAACTATGGAGTTATAATGATCTTATAGAGGAAGAATTTAGTAAATATCTTAACATCGTCATTAAGGAATTCACCGATATGGTGCACGATGAAATTGGTGTTGTAAAGCATATCTCTTCTCTACTACTGAGGTTAGCAGATATTGGTTTGAATCAACAACCCAAAGAAGAGATACTTAGCATATCGAAAGCTAACGTCGATCATCTGGCAGAAATTGGAAGGCTTATGTCTGAAAATAAGAATAGAATATTCGATGATGATGAGTCATGGGGAGGATTAGGATTCCTAGGCAGAAACTTAGAAGAGTTCAAGGAGCTATGTAAATATATTCACGAAGTGGAATCGGATGAGCAAAAAAGAAAATTACCTGGAGACGGAAAAGATCTCCTTGCGTTAATGACAGTAAATCCACAGCAATTCTATGATCACATTACGTTCGGAAATATTGGAGATGCTTTATATTATGAAATTCCGATACTAGCATACATTTCTGTAAAGGATTTCGTAAATTCGTTTATACAACTTAATCCAGAGATTCAAAGAAGAGTTATATATAGTTTGAAAAAGAGGTATAAATATCCAAATATCAATAAAGAATTAAGATCAGAACAGAAATGGATATCAAGTGTATGCAATGAACTAATTAAGTATCGAGATTCCTTAGATGATGGTTTAACAAGACATAGACTTGAAGTTTTCACTATTCCGCAAATGCAGGAAGCAGAGGAATTACTAACATCATCATCAAGTGCGCTGTAGTTATTTGTTGATTAAGTACGGAGACATAGATCAGGATCGACTTTATGCTATTGGAGCAATACGGGGAGGGAGAGGAATAGCCCTCCAGTTTGCAGCAAGGGACAACTTCTATCAAAGATTGCTTAATGAGTAATATCATAGACACTTTGAAGAAGAACTGGATTGAACGAAATAAGTGTTAAGTTGGATATCGAAAGTTGATGCCGTAAAGAAGGGAGTTATCCTTGCGAAAAGTCTTAAGTAAGGTTATTTCTCATCCTGTTATTTCTGGTCTTATTGTATTTGTCATTGGTCCTTCACTAATCGCTATCATTAAATGGGGATTTACAGCAGTAGTCAATTGGATATTTTCAATTCCGGAGTTGCTATTCTCAACCATAATCTTACCCATATGGTTATTCATCATACTTTTAATAACTTCAATTACTGGTGTTGTCTTTGGTTTACACTCATTGTTGAGCAAGAGGAATAGAATAATTGAAGATTACTTATGGGATACTTTCTTTGGAGTTACTTGGAGGTGGTACCAGAGTGATCTATATGGTTTGATAAATCTTAAGGCGTTTTGTCCTGAACAAGATTGCGATATGGAGCTTAAATTCATTCGCAAGATGATAACAGCTTCTGGCAGACCACTCACCTATTATTCCTGCCCTAATTGTGGGAAAAAAGATCTACTATTTGATGGAACTTTGAGCGACCTTAAAAAACATATTGAGAAATTAATTGAGAGAAATATTCGAGAAATAGAGAACGGGATTTCCATAAACAAGATAAGAGTGAGAGAAGCATTATAGAGAGAAGTATTCTCAAAGGGAGGATTGTGCCAGATCATATAAGCATGTGTACTAATTTCCTTGGATTAGTGGATACATTTGAAAATACTATAATGAACCCTAATAATACTATCATGCTTGAATTAGATAGATATAAGATTACTATAAAGCAAGATAAAAATGTAGTTCGAAACCAACCAAGATATTTTCAGGATCGTACTGCTATAACCTCCAAAGTGATAGTACAAGGAGTAACAGCAAGTGCAGTTCAGAATGCAAACCGTATTCGAGATCGTATTTTAGAACTGCTATCTTTCATATCAATGTCATATGTAATCCCTAGCATAGTTCAGTTCCCTCCGGGTACTAATATTGATAGCAATGTACCCAGAGGATATGCATGTTATTACAAACCAGTAATAGAGATAAGGGATGCGAAGATAGTCAAAGATTTTATAGAGCAAGTATGGACAAAATACAATAAGATATACCGTAGAAGGAAATTACATGAAGTAATGGAATATCTAGCGATATCTGATTTTCCCCACCAACCAATTGAATCGAAACTAGTTTTAGTGATTGTAGCTCTAGAATTCTTGAAGACAACTTATGCTCATTCCAGTGGAATTCCATTTATTTCGGGCAGCTTTAGAAAAGTAAGTACACCCCCCAAGGCGAACATTAAGCGCGAACCAAAGTATTCTTTTGAAGACCTTCTTACGAAGATGCTAATGGATGCAGGAATGCCTAAGGGTATTAAGAGGATAATTAGACTGCGTAACGAGCTTTTCCATGCTGGGCTTACAAACATTTGCAGAGAATCGAAGATGAAACGATATAATAGAATTCACGATATCATTAGAGAGTATCTCTTACGGATAATGGAATACAAAGGAAATTACATCTCTTACTCGGATCCAGATTCTTTTAAGCATATATAATTTGTGATATTTGACTCATTTAGGATTAGATAATACATGTCACTTCAATTCAGGCAAAAGAAAACTGACAAAGAGTTCAAGAAATAAAACGACAATACAGTTTCCCATTACATTGGGGATGTAATAGTATGAATTCACGGGTATTTTGATACACACAGAGAACTGGGCTTAAGATGCTGAGATCTATATAATTACTCTACATTCAATGAATTTCACTAATATATCCTTACTAATATGCGTGAAGAACGACTGTATCTATAGCAACTCCATTGAATTACACAAATATCGTATTATGCTGCTCCAATTATATCCAGGTATGCTTCCGCCATCGATGATATCCACTCTACAAAAGGGTTCCAAATACGTTCAGTAAGGGGTACCAAAGTTCAGAGTTTAGAACTCAATCCCAGTACTGGCAACGCTTCGAAATACTTCCATCACGGGGTCGCCTTTGACGATACGGGACCGCCTTTGTTATCATCACTATAAGTACCGGATCAACAAGCTGGAGCTTACCTGATAGGGCTGAAGCCGGAGGGAGGCTGTAAATGCGTATTTATGGAGTGTGGGCGGTGCTTTTAATACTTCCTTTAGCCGCCGGTGCAGCGGGGATTGTAAGCACGATAGATGCGCCGGACAACGATATCATCGGCCTTGCGTGGCAGGACGGTCACCTCTGGGCGGTGGACAGGATGTCGGGATGGGCCTACGAGCTGAACCCCGGTGACGGAAGTGTCCTGTTCAGTTTCTACCCGGAGTACTCAGCGACCTACAATCCGTACGGATTGGCCTGCGGGAACGACACACTGTTCATCAATTACGGCAAAGCGGTTGCCGGAGGAGTCCCAAGGATGTACGACACTTCGACCGGAGACTACCTTGGCGCTGTCGAGTTCTGTTGAGGGGGCGGCGTCCCATCGGCGATGGGAATGGCCCACTTCGGAGAGTACCTCTATCTGGCAGGTGAGTACGAGTACATATGCGGCAGAGTCGAATACACGTTCAGTGACAGCGTTGAAATTTATCTGGAGTTCAACGGAGTATCCGGAGACATCTTCGACATCGCTTACGATTCTGGTGATATCTGGCTCGCCAGGGACCACCCTGACCAGCCCCTGCAGAAGTTCAATATAACCGGTACGGTAGTGGATTTCGTACCGTCCACCGTCATCCTCAGAGCCCATGGTCTCACGATGGATGACGAAGGATTCCTCTGGGTTTCCGACATGGAGACGGACCTCATCCACTGTATATCGCTGGAAACTTCCACCTCACCATCCACCTGGGCGCGTATCAAGCTGCTGCACTGACAGGGAAAGCAATACAGGTGGGAAATGATCATTCTGAAATATCGAAGCTATTGTACAGTACTTTGCAGACCTTTATCTTCGGGAGTACTGGGAGGTATTGAATGAAAACTGTTCGGGTACTTTCACTGGTTATCCTTTTCACCGCAACATATTCCGTATTTGCCGGTTCTCTTCCATTTTCCCGCTCCGGTCTGATCGATACCCCCACTGCATCCATCCTTCATCACACTCAGGTCAAACTGGGAGGGGCTGTCACCGCGTTCAGCTACCAGAATGCGGACAGCACTACTGAAAGCGATTTTGCGCTAGGAGGCTACCTTGAGTTCGGTCTTTTTGAAAGAGCTCAGTTAGGTGTTACATGGCTTGGAAATGCTGGAATTTCCGGCAATGTGCAGGTGCTCGCTATTAGAGAGACTACGACAATCCCTGCAATCGCAGTCGGATGTCAGAATATCATCGGAGAAGAAAATTACGAGTTCTTCCGGGATACGGAAGACAGTCTTTACAGGTATGAGGAATCACAGAGTTTTTCTGCGTATCTGGTACTTACGAAGAACCTTGATTATTTCTCCGGAATACCTATCTGCATCAACCTGGGTTACGGTATCGGAAGGTTCAGGCAGGGTGAAAATTCGGATTCCGACGGAATATCAAATCCCTTCCGAGGTCTTTTCGGCGGTTTTGATTACAATCCAACCAGAAACGTATCACTGATGGTGGAATGGGATGGAAGAGATGCCAATCTCGGTGCGGCGTTTACAATGAACGATAATGTCCGCTTTCTCGGAGCAGTTGCAGAATTTGAACAGCTTGCGCTGAGTAACAGAGACCTCTCGGATGTCATGCAGAATGTCAAATTCAGCCTTGGAGTGGAGATCACTCTCGGACCCTTCCTCAACGCTACAACTCTCGAATCCTACAGTGAGCTTACTCAGCGTGAAGCTGATGACCTTCTCCGTAAGCTTGAGGAAATAAGATCGCACGCCAGAGAGGATATCGAAGAGCTGAAGCACGATATTCCCTGATCATACAATTCACTCCGCTTAGATGAACCTGCATGGCCACTATGTGGCCTGGGGCACTTGTCTGTGATCCATTTGCTGATTACGTTTACTAGAAGGATAATCTTCAGGGAGCAAATCTGGGAGGTCTCATGACCGTTAAAAAGACGTTTCCGAAAAATACAGGACTGGTGAAGGCACTTGAAGAGGAGAGGGCACACCTTGAGATGCTGTTCGAAGGCCTGCAGGAGGGAATCGTCATGGTTGACAGCCTGGGGATTATAAAGCGGGTAAACAGGGAATTCGAAAGGCTGTTCGGTTACTCCTCAGATGAGGCTGTCGGGAAGAGCATTGATGATCTAGTCGCTCCGGATGAGCTGAATGAGGAAGCCAGAAGTGTCACGTCCGCTGTAGTTACCGGCAAAAAACAGATTCTTGAGACAAAGAGGCTTTGCAAAGATGGAAGTGTTCTAAATGTCTCGGTTATTGCATCACCGATATCGGTGGACAATCAGGTGGTGGGTTACTACGGGGTTTACCGCGACATCTCCGGCAGGAAGAAGGCCGAATCCGATCTCAGACACCAGAAAGCACTCCTGGAACAGTTGTTCGAGAGTGCTCAAGAGGGCATAGTAATGGTCGCAAACGATGGTATCATTCTGAATGGCAACGGGGAATTTCTCAGGATGTTCGGCTTTGAACTGTTCGATATCAAGGGCAGGAATATCGATGATATCATTACCTCGGAGGATTCTCTCGAGGAAGCCATCAACATTACAGACAGAGTCAGCAGCGGATTGAAAGTGTCTTTTGAGACCACCCGAACAAGGAAGGACGGGACTAAGATCGAGGTCTCGTTACTTGCTTCTCCCATAGTTATCGACAACGTTCAAGTTGCATTCTACGGCATCTACAGGGACATAACCGAAAGGAAGAGGGCAACCGAAAGGCTCAATAGATCAAGGCGAAGAATAGAGAGTCTGCACGGCATCGCCAGAAATCTTGAGAAGTCTGACTCCGAGAAAAAGGTTTACGATTGCGTCATCTCTGCAGCCTGCATGATACTGGATTTTCCTGCATGCTCGATCTCGGTGATCAGAAAGGACAGGCTGGTTCCAGCCTTCTTCTCCACACCTGACCTGGCGGAGATGCTGCGAGACAGCTTCCTGCCCGGCTCGGGTCTTGCAGGAAGATCCTATATGCTGCGAAAAACTCTCCTAGCCACGCACGACACTTCCCCTGATCAGTCAGGCCACGAGGATAATCATTCTTCCTATTTCCCACTTATTGGATCACCAGTTGGAACAATAGGTGTCTTCACGGGATTCGGAAGCGGCTCTGATCGAATCGAGGATGAACAGGCCAGTCTCCTGGAACTGCTGCTGGGTCATGCATCGGAGGCTGTCAACAGGATCCGGCTTCACCGGGAGCTAAGAGCCCAGGCCATTCATGATCCGATGACCTCCGTCTTCAACAGGCTCTACTTCGATGAAGCGATAAGGAAGGAAGTTGAAAGAGCTAGAAGGTATAACCACTCCATCGGAATCGTCATGATCGACATTGACAACTTCAAGGAAGTGAATGACCGTTTCGGTCATCAGAAGGGTGACGAGGTTCTTTGCGCCGTAGCTGGGAAGCTGCAGGAAGTGGTCAGGAAGGCCGATGACGTAATTCGGTATGGTGGTGACGAGTTCCTGATAATCCTTCCGGAAACAGGGGAGGGGATTGATCGGGTCGTTAAGCGGTTGCGTGCTAACCTAATCGATCTCCCTGAGATCAGCTCCATAGTGGATTTTCCAGTTACACTGTCGATTGGTTCAGCAGTATGGGATCCGGAGGCGGATATTACAATAGACCAGATTCTAACAAGAGCAGACAAACTCATGTACAAGAGCAAAAAGAAACATCACAAATTGGAGAATGAGAGTGATGGTCAGCATTGATCTACTGCATTCAAATCGGTATCAGATGAATCGGTACAACCCTTTCAGTTGCCTTCTCTCAAGAACGTTTCCTCCCGTGGTTTGAACTGCTATCAGACTGCCCTCAACAGTAATCCGTCTCACTTCTGCATCAAGTACTCCAAGCAGATCGTATACCCCGGCATCAATCTGAAGCTGCCTTTCAAGTCTGGAGACCGGCTCCGGTGAAGGCGGTTCTTTCTTATTTAGCCATGTTGATGAAACCATTCTTCCCGCCGAGAATACTGCACACCTGTTACTGTCCGAGATCGATGGCTTCCATAACAGGGATAACCAGCCCAGCTGGCAGAACCACGCCCCTCTGCGGAGATCTCTGACTCCGGCTGCAAGCAGCCATTCAAGGTGTCTCTTCACTCCCTCCTCATCAATGGTTATCACCGGGTCGCTATCCTCATCATTCTCTTCATGTTCACTCTTCTTCTCATCTATCCGCCGTAACCATAAGGCGAGACCCGCTGATAGAAGATTACTGCTAGAAACAGGTGAACTTATTTGAAGTTCATTCCTGAACATTGAAAATCCCGACTCCAGCGCTCCTTCTTCAAGAGGCCGATACTCCAGACCCAGCAGCTTCGCGGGTATGGTGCCTCCATCATTCACCGTGGAAAGTAATTTATTGATTAACAGTGCCTGGGAATTGTCCGGAACAGGACCCCACACGAAGTCGTTCCCGGGGGCTGATGAGACGGAAGAAAGGTCTCTCGATAGAAATACAATTCCGCTGCCTCTTCCTCTCAGAGCAATATTGTAAGGAGGGTCGAATCTTCTGATTGTGCCGAATTCAAGCAATGCCGCTTCGAGGGGAGTTTCGCATTCCTCAATAGATACATCGTGAACCTGGGATACAAGTTCAAGAGTCTTCTCATCAGCTTTCCTTCTGGTGAAATAACTGTTGACACGCCTTCTAAGTGAGGTGCCCTTCCCGGCATACAGAACCTTTCTCTCTTTCGAGAGAAGGCAATACACGCCCGGTGTGTCCGGCAGGGATAATCTGGTTTCCCTTGGGATTGGGTAGGACCAGCTTCCTTTGCCGGGAGAGGGTGGTTCCGAGAGGAAATCATGCAGCTGCGAAAGTGTCATGATGCCCTTCCCGCCAAGCTCTGAGACAAGCCTGGCCCAGATAAGTGCAGTTGCCCGGACATGATCGGCAGCCCTCTTCTTCTCATCCATGGAGTATCCCAGGTATCCTGCAACGGCACGGATTCCCTTTCTGGGCAGACGGGGATACAGCCTTCGTGCAATCTCCCTTGTACAGATGATCTGCGGTATCTCCTCATCCGGGAGACAGACCGAGAAAAGATGATCGATCCATCGCTGTTCGAAAATGGCATAATGAGCAATCGGAAGAGTATTTCCCAGAGCCGCACGCAGAAGCCCGGCAAGTTCGTAGTGGTCAAGACCATCTCTGCACATTTCTGCCGAGATACCGGTCATCCTTGAAACTCGAAACGGGATCGACTCTCCGTCGGGCAGCAGGACCAGATGGGAATGTATATTCGGTTCGTACTCTTCAATACCCGAAGGCAGGATTGTCCATGCTATCTCGAGCAGGGATCCTATTGCAGGTGTGGCTCCCGTAGTCTGACAGTCAAGTATTGCAACCGGCAGGCAGGCTAATTCATTCTCCATTCAAGATCATGATTCAGGATCTCTGTCGAAGAACTCGCTGGCCCACTGAAAATCACAGCCGGCGCCCAGGGCAGCATTCCTGTCGGCATCACGGTCGCCTACGAAAAGAACGTTTTCCGGAGAGACTCCGTAAAGCTGCATCAAACGGTTCAGCATTGCAGGATCAGGTTTACGGCAGCCGCAACCGCTGTGAGGAACGTGGGGACACATCTCAATAGTACCTTCTGCGGGGTTGAATCCAAACGCTTCGCTGAATGTATCCTCAAGTAATTTCATGGCAGTACTCTCAGGGAAGTAACCAACACCCACACCCCCCTGGTTGCTGGCAATGCCGTAACCCACCCCGAATTCCCCTCCTGGATGAACCCAGTCGAACGGGGCCAGTTTATCGATCACATCCGGGTAGAGCTTCCATTCACCAGCTCTGTTCGGGCATGGCTGCCCTTCAACAGTACAGTACCTGAGCGTTCCATCGGCATCGAAGATTATTAAGCGATAATCCATTTATGATATTCCCCCTGAAAGAGTATCGTGTAATAATCCCCAGCAGTTTGAAAACAGAGCCTGAATAACCTAGTTAATATCGTCTGTTCCATGCCAGAAACCTCCGCCGAGCAGGGACTGCGCTACGTTGGTCAAGTGATCCCCTATTCTTTCGCAGTAGTTGATGAAATCCAGAATGGCGAGTCCTGTCATGTCTGCTACACCGAACTTTGAAAGGGATTCCGAATAGTAGTCTTTCACTCGTTCGTCCAGTCGGTTCAGCTTCTCCTCGAGTGCAAGTACATTTTGTGAAGCTTTACGGTCATGAAAAGCGAGGGACTTTTCTATTAAGGTAGTCATATTCCCGATAATAGAAACCGCTTCCCTTGCCGCCTCGGGAAGCACACCTTCTGCATTTTCAATATTGTCACTGATCCTTTCCCTGGCTTCGACCATGTTGACTGCGTGATCCGAGACTCTCTCGATGTCGTTTATCGTATGAAGCAATACTGGCAGGCGAAGTGACACATCCTCTGTGAGATCGCGCTGGAAGAGCTTGGAAGCATAGATAGTTATGTCCCGCTGCATATCGTCTACCTGATCCTCTTTCTTCATGATGGAATCCCCATTGGGGCTGCCTGTCATGAAGCAGCTTATTCCGGCCATAACGGTCTCTCTCGCCACTTCTGCCATCTTGACTGTTTCTCTCTCAATCTCGACAATTGCTATCTCTGGAGTATCAAGGAGTTTCTCCTCGAGCATAACTTCCGTTCGGGAGAACTCGCTTTCCTTAACAGGTACTATCATCCTGCAAATCCGGGCCACAAACGGAATCAGCGGAAGGAAGAGAAAGGAATTGAAGATGTTGAATATGGAATGAGCGTTGGCGACCTGTCTCATGAGGGAGTCGGACGTCATCTGAACCAGCTTAAGGAATGGATTTCCGGGTATCGACAGGATCAGGGCGAAATACGTTGCCTCGATCAGTTTAATAAATGTATGACCGACTGCCGTCCGTCTTGCGGCTCTGCCCCCTCCGATAGCAGCAAGCTGTGCAGTTATAGTCGTTCCTATATTGTCTCCGAGCACGAGATACAGGGCACCTTCAACCGAGATCAATCCTGAAGCGGCAAGTGTCATTGTCAAGCCAACTGTAGCACTGGAACTCTGCACGAGCATGGTAACCAGTGTTCCAGCTGCAATTCCCAGGATAGGGTTCGAGCTGAAGTTCGTGAAAAATGCCTTTACTGATGCACTTGTCTTGAGAGGGTCGAGGACCTGCCTCATTAACGCCATTCCGAGAAAGATGAGACCCAGACCGATGATGACCCTTCCCCAGAACTGCTTCCTCTTACTGGTGCTGAATGCGTACAGAACAAACCCGACTGCCACAATCGGAAGGGCAAAATCAGTTATTTTGAATGCCAGAAGCTGCCCGGTGATAGTTGTTCCGATGTTCGAACCTAGAATTACACCGAGAGACTGCTGAAAGGTCATCAATCCGGCATTTACAAGCCCGACAGCGATGACGGTAACTGCGCTGGAGCTTTGAACAATTGCAGTGGTCATTGTACCGGTCATAAGACCAGCGAATCTGTTGCCGGTCATTTTTTTGAGGAGCACACGCATCTTGGATCCACCCACACGCTGAAGCGATTCGGACATCATCTTCATACCAAGGAGGAAGATCGCAAGACCACCGATGATCTGGAAAATTAACTGCATCACGTCGATGCCCAGAGCGGAATAGTCAACACAATATTCTGAACCGTCGGGAAGAAAAACAACTGCCTCGACCAGATTGTTTCCCGTCTCGTCACCCAGCTTCAGTGATACGGCAGCCACTCCGTCAGTACCGGTGTTGAGCCTGAGGCCGTCTATGGCACCGGACACTGTGTCGCCATCGAGAACCACTGGATTGATGCCCGAGAAGGGCACCGCAATCGATCCCTCCTGGGAACTCACTGCAAAAGCTACAGTGACGCCCGGGACGGCTCGTCCAGAAGAATCGAGGACAGTAATTGAAAGCGGCTCACTCAGTATAGACCCTACCCGACCGTGCTGAGAACTACCGGAAACCTCCACCGTGTAGCCATTTGCAAGTGTGATCGATAGTGAGAAGAACAGGACTGCGAGAACTGACCGCATTACTAATCCTCCATTTTGCGCTGGTTTCCCGATACATTAAGATGGGAATATAGTATAAGAATAACTGTCTAGGTTCAGCATGTGGTTCCCGAGCCGGATCCGGAAAGGATATTAATGCGAGTTCTTATGCCACCTGTCCAGTTTCACATAGAGACAGGGCAGAACGACCAGAGTTAAGAGTGTGGCGACCGCAAGACCTCCGGCTACAGTTCGAGCCATTGGAGCCCACATAACTGAGCTTTCCGTAGCCCCGATTGCAAGCGGCATAAGCGCCAGAATGGTCGTTATCGCTGTCATGAGTATCGGACGCATTCTTTTCCTTCCAGCCAGAATGATGGCATCCCGGGATGACATCCCATCTTTCCTTCGAAGCTGGTTAGCGTAATCGATAAATACAATGCCGTTATTCACAACTATTCCAGTAAGCATCAGCAGGCCTACAAGTGCCGTAAGCCCCATGGTTGTACCGGTCAGGAACAAAGTCCAGATAACTCCGATCATTGCAAGGGGAACTTCGACTATTATGATGAATGGTTCCAGAAGTGACTCGAACTGGGAAGCCATTATCATGTAAACGAGGATTATTGCAACTCCGATAGCCATTGCCATAGTTCCGAACGCTTCGCCCCTGTCCTTGATGTCGCCGAGTATTTCGAATCTGTGACCGCTGAGGTCCAGTGTGTCCATCATGATCTCAACATCTGATGCAACATCTCCCAGTGCTCTGCCTGCTATCCTGCAGCTGACTTCCACTGTCCTTGTTCTGTTCCTTCTTCCTATCTCTTCGGGAGCCAGCGTGTTCTGAAAACTGCCCCATGCGTCCAGGGGCATGCCGTACGCTATGGTACCGGCCAGAGCTTCGATGCTTGTTCTTGCCTCCTCCGCATAACGAAGGTTAACATCATACTCCTGATTGTTTTCCGTATACGTGGTGGCATCCAGCCCCAGTATGCCAATCGTGAGTTCCATCCCTATTGCAACCGGGGATTTCCCTCTGAGGAAGAGCAAGTTCTCATCGGGCACGAAATCTATCTGCATCAACTGGTTCTCCATTGAGGATGATACATCAACTGTTCCGGGAATTCGATCCATCTCCGTTTTTACATGTTCCCCGATATTTCTAAGCTCATCGAGATCTGCTCCGTATATTATTATGCTCACAGGTAATTCGTTACCGATAGGCATTCCGCTTGTAAGGCTGTATTCGATACCGGGAACAGAGCGGAGCAGTTCACGTATGGCGGCATCGTAATACTCAATACTTCTGGACCGTTCGCTCTCTCTGACGAAATACAGGCTTAACTCTCCGTTTGCCGAGGATGAAGAACCGAACAGCGCGCCCATGCCCTCCTGCTTGCCTACATTCAGGTAGGAATTGTCCAGATCACCCGGCTCGATAAGCTCGATGATTCTGCCTTCGATCGAAACCAGCAGACTGTCCGTGAATTCAAGACCCGTTCCCGTGGCAAGGCTGAGTTTGATTTCAATGAGACCCTCCTTCGGTTCCGGAAGAAAGGTCTTTGGAATGAATCTCATTACGAAGAACGATAATGCGAACATGAGGATCACAGGTATGAAAACGAACCTGGAATGTTCGGTGAACCACCCGATGGCTCTGGAGTACTTCTCTTCCAATCTTTCCAGCCAGCGCTGAATCTTCGTCGACAGCGAACGCTCCGAGTGCGGTTTTATCAGGTTCCTCGACCTTGAGGCCAGCACAGGTATTAAGGATTGCGAAACGAACAGTGATATGAAGAGTGCGGCTGCGATGGTCAGGCTCAGGTCCCTGAATATCTGCCCGGTCATTCCAGGTACGAACAGCATCGGGATGAATACAGCAACGGTCGTAAGGGTTGATGCCGTTACTGCCATTCCAACCTGTCCGGCACCATGTTCGGCAGCTTTTAACCGGTCTTCACCCTCCCTTCGCCATCGGTGAATGTTCTCAAGAACAACCACCGAATTGTCCACTATCATACCGATGGATATACTCAATCCTGCCAGGGACATGATGTTAAGACTCACTCCAAGCAGGTACATCACCGCAAACGAAGCGACGAATGAAAGGGGCATGGATAGGCTGATTATTCCGGCATTCGAAACCGATCCGAGAAAGAACGTGAGCACAACTGCAGCAAGTATGATCGCCTGCACCGCTGTCAGCATGAGATCTTTCATGGAGCCGGTAATGAATCTTTCCTGGTTGTAGATTATCTCGGTTTCCAGTGTACCTGCGTACTCCTCCGAAACTTCATTAATCGCAGATTCAAGCCTGTTGCATGTATTCACAGTATTGGCATCGGAACTCTTCCTGAAAACCAGAAGGATTGCCTCCTCCTGATTTAGGTGAGTGTATTCGGTCTGTTCTGCATGACCGTCAGCAACCATCGCTACTTCTTCAAGCCTGACGTGCCTGTCGCCCTGATCACCTATAACCAGCTCCCGGATACTCTGCAGATCGTCAAAGCCTGATTTCACACTGACAGCGAACTCCAGGTTACCATCTCTTATATCACCACCCGGCTGATCTCCACCGACAGCAGCAAGAGCACTATAGACCCGGGAAATGGGAATTCCAGTCTCGGCAAGCAGCACAGGATCAACTTCAACATTGATCTGTCTGACCTGCCCGCCGCTGATAACAACGGACGATATACCTTCGACCCTTCCGAGCCTTGGCGAGATATCCTCATCAACAAGGTTCCTAATCTGAGTCCCGTTCATGATGTCGCTGCTGAAAGTCACCATTATCAGGGGCTTCATGCTGGATTCCATCGCCATGATGACTGGATCGGTGGCTCCATCCGGAAGCTGGCCTTTCACTCTGTCAACCGCATCCCTGATATCAATCTCAGCTTGATCGATATCGGCACTGTTCTTAAGTTCAAGCGTAATCATGCTGACGCCGTTTTTGGAAACGGAAACAACCGTTTCTACACCTTCAACTCCGGAGACCGCGTCTTCGATTATCTCTGTTACAAGCCCCTCCACTTCGGAAGGCCCTGCCCCCGGGAGGATAGTTACAACGGAGATCTGCCCAAGATCCACTTTGGGAAAGTAATCGATTCCAAGCTGCGTTACCGCGAACAGACCGGCACCGGCCATGACGATGAAAATCATAAGGAAGGTAATCCTTCTTCTGATGGCAAGTCCTGGAAGACTCATTGCTGTACCACCCTTACATGAGAACCATGTTCAACAAGGTGATGACCAAGAAGAATGACCGAGTCTCCCGGTTCAACTCCCATGGTTATTTCGAAATTCGTCCCGTTCACAATACCGATTTCAACCTGAACGATCTCTGCGATACTGTTACTGATAAGTGCCGCTTCCCACGAGGAATCATCTTTATGAAGCAGCACTCGAAGGGGTAGGACCACTGTGTCTTCTGAGGTTTCAAGCCCGATGGTCGCTGTGCCGGTCATCCCTGAACGAAGCCTGCCGGAACTGTCATGGAACTGAACCATTACTGAAACCAGCCCCGATAGAGGATCAACAAATGATGAGAAGGACACTACTTCTCCGGGGAAGAGCTCAGAGGGGTAGTGAGAAGTGGTGAGTACAACTGGAAGCCCTTCTGCCAGATAATGCAGATGTCGACCAGAAATCAGCAGTTCTGACTTCATCACACCGCCGTCTGCGATCGAAACAAGAGGTCCTGAAGAAAGGTAGCCCTCCTTTGCCCAGACACGAGTGACTGTCCCGGTGAACGGCGCCAGTATCTTTCCGCTTTCCTCCATGCTGCTTGCATTTACGTATCCGGCAAGAGCCTGTCTGACATTTGCTTCTGAAACCGCTGATGCGGCTACGGTCATTTCGTATTCACTTTCGCTTATAGCTCCAGCCAGTCTTAGTCTCCCTGCTCTTTGAAGGTTGGCCTGAGCATTGGATGCTGCTGTTCTGGCAGCCGTAAGCTGTGCTGATGAAGCGGAAACAGCGCTGCTGTACTGCTGATCGGTAGAGAGCTCCACAAGGATTGCCCCCTCCTGAACTTCATCACCTTCGCGGGCGGTAACTGCAAGTATTCTACCCGGATTCATAGCGGTAATGACAGCTTCGCTGCTGGATTCGAGCCTGCACGCCGCTATAACCGTTGAGCTTATCACCTGAGATTCTGCCACCATTACAGTGACCGGGATGGGATTATCAGCCATTTCCTCCGATTGGCTGCAGGATATAATCAGCATAAGAACAGACACAAGCCCGAGGGTAATCTCTTTCATTTCGATCCAGTCATCCCTTCAAGGAGAATCTTCCCAATTGAATCAATATATTCCTTGCTCATTTCGTCCTCACTCATGTCCTCGCCAAACCAGGCGGAAATCCTGTTACGGGAGATGAACCACATCTCGCAGAGAGACATGAAACAGATAACGAACATTCTGGGATCTATGTCATCCCTGAAAACTCCTTTTTTCTGAAGCTCCTTAAGCGTTCCGATGATTTCACTTCTCACTTCAGGGGGAGGACAGATCCACAGAGACTGCTCTGCATTGAGCCACGCAAGCATCCGTACGAACTGCGGGTTATCCCTTAAAAATTCAAAATAGGTGGTGTGGTTCTTCTTTGTCCTTACTGCCTCCAGCCCATCGGATGCGATGGATGACACCATTTCAATCATCCTCTGGGGAAGTTTTGCCTGGGATACCCGTCTATGAATAACTTCATCCCAGAGTTCCCTTTTTGATGCGAAGTAGTGGTAAAGAAGGCTTTTCGCCACAGCAGCCCTCTCCGCAATGCTTTTCATGGAAGAGCCGGAGAATCCACTGTTAACAAAAATCTCCTCTGCGGCATCCATTATGCTGTCCCGTGTACTCATGAACCACCTGCTTTCTGCTGACTGACCGTTCGGTCAGTATGATACATACAGAAAGGAAATTGTCAAGTGATCCGGTCTCTGTTTCTCTAAGATCTATCTGCGGGAAGGGGATTACCTCTCAGTTCAAGGTACTCGAGGATAACTCTGTTACTGTATTCGGGCAGCAGGTTTATCAGTTCTTCGCGATATCTGATAGCTTCCTGCCTGTGCCCTTCTTCCCCGGATACTCGATATAACCGGTAGTACGCTTCGGCAAGTTCCTTCGTATCTGTAAAACCATTTATCAATTCCGTCATCTTCGCAACACCTTCATCGCGGTCGAAGTGGGCTGTAACCTCGGCTTGGAGTATATCGATCATTGCCGCTGTTTCAGTGTCACCCCCCTCCTTCACTATCGGGAGAGCTCTTTCTATATTCCTCGCCGCTTCCTCAAACCGCTTCAGTTCCAGCAGAGCAGAAATTTTCACTGTGATAAACAACGCTGCCAGCATGGGAACTCCGATATTCCACGCGATATCCTCGGCCTGCTGAAGATGCTTGACAGCTAATCCGAACT
The DNA here is from genome assembly GCA_023138735.1 of Candidatus Aegiribacteria sp. Classification (GTDB taxonomy): domain Bacteria; phylum Fermentibacterota; class Fermentibacteria; order Fermentibacterales; family JCC-6; genus Aegiribacteria. The sequence continues at coordinate 32,772 of JAGLOY010000085.1, forward strand.
CTCCCCTGCTGCAATGTATTGCCCCAATAATCGCTACCGCAAATGACCTGTTCTGTTCGTCCATTCCATCCCCAAGAGCGAGAACCCGGTCGAGTATATCGAGCGCTTCGTCCAGTTTCCCTAATTTCCCGTTGATATTGGCGATATTCATCAGGCTGATTGAGCTGCTGACTACATCACCCATTTCCAGCGAAATATCGTAAGAGGATGTATAGAAACGATGTGCTTCCGGGTAATTGCCCTGCTTTTCGTATACTATCGCTTTATTATTGTAAGAGCGTGCAAGCTCTTTTTTCGATCCCAGCTCTTTAGCTATTCCTATTGCTTCGTCATAAAGAACCAGTGCTTTATCAGGGTTACCCATCTCTTCCGTGTTCAATCCCAGGAGGCTTAATCCCGTACAAATATCGTATTTATCACTGCTTTCCCTGCTGATTTTAAGGAATTCTTCGTAGCATTCCGTGCCTTTTTCGAGGTTCCCGGCACGAGAGTGGATTTTACCCATTAACTGGACAGCGTTGGCCACTTTCTTTCTATCGTTTATCCTTTCAGCTGCAGCCCTGCTCCGCGCCGATAAACGAAGAGCATCCTCATATTCACCTTTATGAGTCGCTACTGTCCCTATACCGTACAGACTTTCGCTCTGCCCGTGCAGGTCTATGATTTCCTCGCTTATCTGCAGGGCTTTCCGATATGTATCCTCGGCTTCGTCGGGGTTCCCGCTATTCAAGTACAACCAGCCCAGTTTGTTCAGGTTCTTCGCTAAGAGTTCACTGTTATCCGAGGTTCTTGCGAACCTGGTAATATCTTCGAATATCGCTGTCGCACTTTCCCACTCACCTGAGTTGATCAGAGTAATCGCAATCTCGAAATTGATGGCTGCCTTCTCCTCGTCACTTTTCGTGAATGCCAATAAATGCCTGCTGTGAGCCAGATATTGTTCGTTTTTGTATTCCCTCTTTGCATAATCCGCAGCTTTCCTGAGGAAATGAACGGCTTTGCCCGGTATTTCAGCATTCTCGTAATGAAACGCAATATCGGCATAACGAGTCTCATCGGAGCCGTAGTACTTCTGCAGAGCTAAAGCGGCGGTACCGTGCAGTTCGCGAAGCCGCTTCCGCAATTGCATATCGTATACTGTATCTCTAAGAAGAGCGTGTTTAAATATATACAATATCTCATTAACCGCTGACCATATTGCGTTATTTTCACCTTCTTGCAGCAATAATAAGTAATTTGCGTTTACGGAACTGTCTTCGAGTATCCTCATCATTCGTGACAGGATGCTTGTTTCGAATTCCCGCCCCAGAACTGACGCAGTTCGAATCATATCCTGCAGCTCGCGGGAAAGGCGGTCTATTCGAGCGACTAATATGGCTCTTATTCCCGTCGGGATATCAATGTCCCTCGCTGACAGGTGATATTCATCTTCGGATACGGTCAACATTTCGTTCTCGATCAGGTATCGGCAGAACTGTTCGATATAGAAAGGATTACCGCCGGTTTGCCTAATAACAAACGATATTGCTCCGTCGCTGATCGGTCTATCGAACTGTTTAGCTATGAACGCTCGGGCGATGTCGGAGGAGAGATGTTCCACTATCACTTCGGAGCATTTTACGTCATGGTCCAGCTCAAGAAAGGGTCTGCTTCCGTCGTCGTTCAATCGACTCGTCGCAATGACAATTATCGGATACCCGGCGAGGTTCCTTGTAAGTGTCGAAAACACTCTCCGCGAATCTTCATCTATCCAGTGCAGATCTTCCAGAAAGAGAATAACGGGTTGCATCAGGCTCTCAGCTTTAATAAGTTCCTTGATAGCGAAAAGAGTGTTGCTGAACCTGCCCTCTGCGTCAAGCTCCTCGTACAGCGAACTTTCCCAGGTTAAACCTACGAGGGCTCCCAGTATAGATTTAACCCGCAGTAGTTCGTTCACTCTGTCTCGGACCGACCTATCACCTCCGACTGCATTAGAACCGGTGATCAATTTATCAAATATGTCAGCGAAAGCTGCTCTGTTTTCATCTCCGGTTTTACTGTCCGATTGGCCGAAATACGTCCTTAAGCCGTAAACGAACGGATTCATGCTCTTGCGCAGAATACTGTCGGTCTGGAGTACGATGCTCTTCGCTTTTGTTTCTCTTTGTCCTAAATCATAAATGAGTCGGGATTTGCCTATACCGGCTTCACCGTAAACGTAAACAACCCCTCCAGGGCTTCCTGAATAGATGGGTCGGCATTGTTCTTCGAGTTTCGCGATCTCTCGATCCCTGCCGACTGTGGAGCCCTCGAACAATTTCGGCTCACCCGCTCCGAATCTAGATACGATCCTGTAAGTTGGTACACGCTCCTTGATACCTTTCAAGTGCAACGATGCAAACTCCGACGTTTTGTATAGCGATGCTATCCGGGTTTCCAGTTCCCCGGATATTAGTATGCTCTCCCAGTCGGCACAGCTCATCAAACGTGCCGAGAGGTTAATCTTATCTCCTAAAGCAGTATATGTGCAGCGCCGCCTGCTGCCCACCACTCCAACGTAGGCGATACCGTGAGTCAGACCCGATTTCACATTGCTGCCGAACTCGTCACGGAGTTTCATGGCGAAGTCTATGGCCCGTTTCGTGTTGTTCTCATAGGATTTCGGAGCACCGAACAGAATCAGCATATGGGGACCCTTATCGTCAAAAAAGAGGCCGCTTGGATACCCGCCCAGGGCGCTTGTAACCGCTACTGCCCTGGAGATGAAATGGTCAATATATTCATAGTTATCGTAACCGCGGAAAGCGGTAAACACCGCCGCAACATCGCGGAATTCACCCGCCAATCCGAATTTGGGGAGATGATCAGGTACGAATTTTTCAAGTATGCTGCGTCTCATTCGTCCTTGCGATGGTCTGGCTCCGACCCCGGTGCAGGTATCTGTTATAATCTTATCTGAAGTATTGCGCGGCAACTTCCCCGAATCGTACCCATGAATAGCTATGTTACCGGGTTCAATCGTATCTATTATGCGGGCAGATTCCGTTATCGGCTCCCCCCTGAAATAGAATGTCTTCAGCGCAGAACCGACGATTCCCCAATCCACCTCCCCGAATGAGATCCCGATGCGGATATTCAGATCAGATCTATAGGAGCTCTCTACTGAATCGTCTCTCCCCGAATCGAAATCATTCTTTATATCAAGCACTACGTTTTCTACATAGCGCGTACTCCCGGAGGGGAATAAAGCCGTGAAGCTGTCCCCGGCGAAAGCGGATACAAAGCCACCCGCGTGATATACCTTTTCAATAAACGGGGAGTAAACCCGGTTGATAATATCCGAAATGAGCTCGGCACCCTCTTTCCCGCGCTTCATCAGTCCCCCGGTAAGCGCGGTGAAACCCACAATATCGATGAATACCGAAGCCGTTTCAAAACGACCCCGGATCTCTCCATCTCTATACTTATCATGGATAAAGCGAGGTATTAGGTTTAGCATTACAGGCAACTCTGTCTCTGATTTAGCTCCGGGTGTTCATCCAGATAATCAAGATAGATCCGGGCTGGTGCCATTTCAGGAAGAATACCCTGATGAACAAGCTCTTCAAGATTACTGAGGATTATTCCTGTTTCGGACGATGACCCCTCACCTGCCCTCTTCATCAGTGCTTTCCCAAGATCTCTGGGAAGTAGCCGTCTGCGGGTATCCTTCGTCAGCCTGCGCAATCTTTCCCGCAGGTCTGCCAGCCTCGCTGCCCCTTCGGAAGAGTAGGGTTCGGCATGAGCAGCGATATCAGCTTGCGCAAGGTCCAGCAGAAGGTCCAGGTATTCACCGGAATCAATCGCTAGCTTTCTTACCGCCCTGTCTGACCACTCGCTGGAGTAAAGCACAGGCCTCATATGATTTGCAACCAGAAAGGATATACACTTCCTTTCCTTTTTTGAGAACCTGAACCGTTCAGCTGTTCCATTTACATAATCAGAGCCGATCTTCTCATGGCCGTAATAATGTGTATTTCCACCTTCATCAACGGTTCTGCAGGGAGGTTTTCCGATATCGTGCAGAAGGGCCGCCCATCGAAGGCAGGTATTGCCGCTTTTCGTCTTTTTCACAACATCGAGTGTGTGTTCCCAGACATCACCGTAATGGGCTTTGCCCTGGGGCACACCGTCCTGCATGAACATTTCAGTGAACTGCGGTATCATATCCTGAATAATTCCCGAATCCCTCATCATCTCGAGGACCCTCGACAGCTCTTCACCGTCATCGGTTGTAAGCAGGGAATCCATTTCCATTTTCCAGCGTTCCCTCGAAATATCCACTATACAGTGATGCTGCTTCCCGATTGCTTCCAGTGTCTTTTCCTCGATTGAAAAACCGAGACGGCAGGCGAAACGGAACGCCCGAAGCATACGCAGCGGATCTTCACTGAAGGTCTCTTCAGGGCTCAGAGGGGTCCTGATAATCTTTTCCTTCAGATCCCTGCGCCCGCCAAGCGGATCAATAATGGTGCCTAATTCATCCATGGCCATGGCGTTCACGGTGAAGTCCCGCCTTTCGAGGTCCTCCTCAAGGTTCATGCCGAATACAACATCGGGGTGACGCGAACCCTTGCGGTAACTCTCGAGGCATCTGTATGTGGTTATCTGGATCTCAGCCGAATCGGAATCACCGTCAATGATAGCTGCAACGGTGCCGAATTCCATTCCTATCGGGATAACCCGGAAGCCTCCCGATTCAAGTATATCCATCGTAACTTCAGGTTTGGCGCTTGTGGTAAAATCGTAATCTCTGGTTTCCAATCCCAGCAGCCAGTCCCTTACATAACCGCCGACAAGATACAGTTCTTCCCCGTTCTCATGGAAAAGGCTGAAAAGCATCTCAAGCATTTGATTTCACCTCTATCAAAATCATATATGCAGCATCCTCGTTCAGTCTATCCGGATTATATGAAAATTGATTATCTTCCGCAGAATATGAAGGGACAGAATTTGACAGTACTGGCAACAGCATGGAAACAGATTAAAGAGGCCGCGGGGGTCAGCTCCATCCTCTTCCGGATCATGGTTCCCGTTGTTATCGCAGTTAAGATCCTCAGTGAGCTGGGTCTGGTAAAATACATTGCGACAGCTTTTGCTCCCGTAATGAGCCTTGTCGGCCTGCCCGGAGAGATGGGGCTGGTATGGGCGACCGCTGTGATTACCAACATGTACGGCGGGATTGTCATATTCGCCTCAATCGCCCCGGGTCTTCATATGTCAACAGCCCAGTTGACTGTTATTGGCTGCATGATACTTGTAGCCCATTCCATGCCGGTCGAAACCACCATAGCCCGAAAGACAGGAGTGCGGATACGCTTCATGATCCCTTTTCGGATACTCTGCGCGCTTCTTTTCGGATTTCTCCTCAACAGTATCTACACTCTGGGTGGTTTCCTACAGGAGGAGGGACGGATCCTCTGGGAGGCCTCACCCGTCAGCAGCAGCCTTGGTTCATGGGCACTCTCTGGGCTGCAGAACCTTGCAAGCATATTCCTTATTGTTCTTGTTCTTATCATCCTTATGAAAATCCTGGACAAGCTCGGCATAACCAGGCTCATGAACAAACTGCTTGAACCAGTTCTGACATCAATGGGTATCGGAAAATCCGCCAGCACAGTAACCATACTCGGCATGGTCCTGGGTATTTCCTACGGAGGCGGGCTTATCATCCGGGATGTAAACTCGGGAAGACTCTCCAGCAGGGATGTTTTCTTCTCCATATCTCTGATGGGGCTTTCGCATGCCATTGTTGAGGATACTCTACTGATGATGTCCCTGGGGGGGAGTATTACAGGCATTCTCTTCGGCAGAGTAGCATTCACATGGATTGTAATATCATGTCTTGTACGCATTGTCAGAAAAATGTCCGACACTGCTTTCTACAAGTATTTCTTTAGAAGAAATGTGGTGCGTCCCTGCAAAAACCAGTGAAGGGTCCGAAAATAAAAGCCGGTGCCTGTAGATTTGCAGCAGGCGGAATTCGATTTGCTCCCGGTCACGAGCCTGCGAAAGCACTGGAGGAACTTGTCAGGCACTGCAGGATGCACAAAGCCAGCCATGTAAGCTGGGCGTGCAGGCTTGTACTGGAGGGAAGAATAAGTGAGATGAAAGGCGACGGGGGTGAAAGCGGCGCTGGAAGCGTTATACTGGACGTACTGCGTAAATCCTCTACCGAAAATGTCCTTGTCGCTGTTGCAAGGTGGTACGGTGGAAAACACCTTGGGGGATTGCGCTTCCGAATTTACAGAAAGCTTACATCGGAGATGCTCGAAACGTTGTAGCCCTTACCTGCAAAGGTCCTGCCCGGCCATGAAAGCCCGCTTCATGAGCTCTTCATCTTCCATTACTCCTTCAGCATTTTCCAGAGCGCACACATGGACGGTTTCGATGATATCAAGACCGGCCATACCCCATGCCTTCTTCATACTTTCGATCTGACTGCTGAAAAGATCAGGATCGTCAGCTCCCTGAGTTACGACGAAGACTGTTTTCTTTCGTCCAAGCCTGCTCTTGAACCCCTCACCTATCAGGCTGAAAAGCCTGTCTGTAAAAGCTTTCATCTGAGCAGTCATGTAGTAGAAATAAATCGGTGTACCCAGGATAATGCAATCGGCTTCAATCAATTCCTCGAATAGAGGCTTCATGTCATCATCAAGAACACATACACCCGTTTTCCGGCACTTCATGCATGCATGACAGCCCATGATGTGAAGCAGCCCGATGTGAAATACAGCGGAATCGGCTCCTTTATCATCTGCACCGCACAGAACCTGCCTTACCACCGCATCGGTAACACCATCAGGTCTTGGACTTCCTATAAATGCTGCAATCTTCATAATCATTTCCCTCTCAATAGTCCCAGTCAACTCTGGGAGTTGGAAGCAGGAGTATGCTGTCAAGTTTTCGAATCAGCTCTTCCGGTCCTGCCAGATCATCAGTTACGCAAAGCCCAGATGGGGGTCTTGCTCCGATCCACATCCTTGATAAAGCGCCAACAGAAGCTTCCAGTACGGGAAGAGATCTGTCATGTCCCTTTGCAGCATGTGATCGGGGTCCCAGTGTAACTATGTAACTGCCTGAAATTCCATGCCATGGAGCATCCTGCTCTAGATATTTTTCAATAGGATCCCTAAGTTTTAGATTGAAGGTTACGGGCTCTCCATGAAGCACGGTATCCTCAAGGCACTTCTCCAGGTTGCATATACGGATCTGCCAGTATGCTATCGCCCTGCTTGTGGCTTCGTACTTGGATCTCTCGGTTATTCTGTAGTTCCTGAAGGGAGTCTTCAGTAGATCCTGCATTTGAATCGCTGCAGGCTCGTTGAGTTTTACCAGATGAACCTGATCACCCAGATTCTTTATAAGCCCCAGAAGCTCCAGGAACTGGAAGTAATTCCTGTAACACATCCAGTTGATGAGGTAGGGACCATGCTCGCCCTCTGCGGGTCTGCACCAGAAATGGTGTGAGAGAAGTTCATTTTCAGCGTCCATGTATCCAAGACCGAAACCGTTCTTGGTCCACTGCATCTCGGCTCTCGTTATTTCTTCCCGCAAAAGGGAGGTATTCCCGTGGACACACATCCTGTTCAGTCTGGACCTGTGAATCAGCTCCCAGTCATCTTTCGAAAGACGTACAGGGGGGGGAGGAGTTACATTCAGATCAAGGGTGGCAGGGTCAAACCCCACATAAGTCTCGTAAGGTCCTGTCCCGAATCCAAGTTTATCGTAATACCCCTGATCGAATATTCCCAGTCCCGCGATACAGGCCCCTTCTGCAGCATCAAGTGCTACAAGCTCAGCGGTTAACTTTCCTGCAAGCCCTCGTCTTCTACCAACATAACTTGTTGTGACTCCGCATACTGCGCAAAGGGGGATATCTTTTTCAAGATATCTGAACAGGCCCGGTGAAGAGACAACCAGGGCTTCAGCATTGCCGTTGATATCGCCCATCAGGACGCGGTTGCCCTCCAGGAACACATCCATGGCTTTTTCATGCTTCTCATTTTCAATCCAGCCCACTTCCCGCCATATCCTGTGGCAGGCTTCCTTATCCTTATTCGGGTCGAATTTTCTGTGTATCATGATTTATCTATTTCCATTCATTGATGGATGGACAGAATCAGGATGGTCTGCGCTGGCGCTTAATGCTTTTCCGCCCGGGGAAAAGCTGGCATTTTGAGGTTCTGAGTACATTTTTCCAGAATGGACCGGTAGTCTCATCATCCAGAAGCTGTTTCGTGTAGGTGATCACAGCAATCCAGAGAAGGGAAAGGAATAAGGCTACAAAAGTGTACATGATAACCATTTTACCTCTCTTTGGATATGATCTCAGAGCGGACGGAACGGCAGGCACAAGTATTTCCAGTGTAGGGCTGTCTTTCGCTTCCTCCAGTTTGAGGGATTCGAGTTCCTGTCTCAGCATCAGGTAGATCGCCCGTCTGGTTTCAAGGTTGATAGCGATGTTTTCATATTCCTTGAGCATGGAAGGCATGCTGTCCAGACCGGGGAAGTAACTGAGGCTGTCCCCTGCAGCTTTGTTCAACATGGTGTTTCTGAGGAATGCTACCTTCCTGGCTATTTCCAGATATGCTGTGCTGGATGATGAGATTGTACCGCTGACGCCGGCAAGTTCAGCTTCGGCAAGAATCAGCTCGGTTTCAAGGGTACCCAGCAGGTCTATTGATAGAACGCCCTGTTGTTCGGGAAACAACAATCCGGTTTCCTCCCGGAAGAGCTCCATTCTATCCTGGGCTATAAGGAGAGATTCCTCAGCTGCGCTGAGAAATTCTTCAGCTGCAATTCTGCTTCTCCTGGCTCTGCTGGTAATTATCGTTGAAAGCTCCTGATTGGAGAACTCTATGATATCGTTAACAATTGCCGCTGCCTTCTCCCTGCTGTCAGCTTCCATAGAAACTACGAAGAAACCTTCCGGAGTAAGGAAAACGGAAACCCTCTCACCGAATTTCAGCAAAGCATCATCCATTGTGGGGACTTTCATGTCAGCCAGAAGGTCATGCCGGAATATTATCCGTTCAGAAACTGTTCTGGAGGTTAGAACCTGAAAAACGAGATTCATATCCGGGGCGGATGACTCCATGCCCATCATGCCGCCAATGCCGCTCAGCCCATCTGGCAGCAGATCACCTGCCAGTCCGGCGATACCCGCAAGACCTAAAGATGACTGCTGACCGCCAGGAACAACTGTAATCGCAGAGGCGGTCCAGTACTGCTTCCTTGTCAGTGCCCATGCTGCCGAGGCAAGAGCCACTACGATGCAGAGTACTGCAATTCTGCGCAGGTTCATCGCAGTGGAACGTATCCATTTTCCAGCAAAGGAGTTCTCTATACTTTTTTCCATAAACACATTCTAGTTGCTGATCGCATAAATTGTTATTCCAATTGAAACTAAAGACGTTACAAGCGAGATCAAAACCGCATTCCTGTTGAACCAGTTGTAATTAACGTTCACAACATCTCCGGGTAGAAGATGTGCATCTTCAGCGTTTCCGTCGAAAACAGCTTCCCGACCGTTCCTCTGAACGGTGATGCCGCTCCCGGCCATACTCACAGTACCACCGGCCGTAACAATATAATCCCGAACAGTGCTCTCGGGATTGTAAGGCACGGAACCCGGAACAGCTACTGCCCCCCCAACCATGATCGAGTCTCTCAGAGAAACAAAAAATATCGTATCACCGGGAAGAAGTTCTGTACTTATGAAACCATCCTCCTGATCCCATACGGGTATACGGATCTCACCCCGGATTACTCTGCAGTCAAGAAGGCTGATATTGCCTGTTACTCCGCCCATTCTGGCAAGGAGGGATTCGAAATCGTCGAACCGCTGCAATTCGCGTGTCTCAATGCCACTCGCGGAACTGAGCAGGTATACAGGATTCTCACAGACATCGATAATGATACCTGCGTTATTGGTAAGAAACGGATTGGAAACGTAAGAAACGCTGCCCGGGTGAATATTAAGATCGATATAGAGCGTATCTCCGGATTCTGAATACATCGTTCCCCTGCGTGACCCGAAGGTTGAAATCCCGCCGGCCATGAGAACAGCGTCAGAGACCCTGTTCAATGCTGTAAGTTGATATGTGCCCGGCTGATCCACCATACCACCCACGTTGACCCGTAACATCCTGGGTTCAATAAGGGATAATGTAACGCGAACTGATGGATAGTAACCGGTCGCTTTTCTCTGGAGGGAGTGCTGAGCCTCATCGATAGTAATACCATTCACACTTACAGCACCAATTCCGGATACCGACAGATAACCGTCTCCCCCAACAGTACATTGCGTCCAGGGGGAAACACCTGCACTCATAAGAATCTGACTGGACCCACCTTCCACTACAACAGATACGATATCTCCAGGCCCAAGCACATAAGTACTTCTGTCCGCCAGTTCAAGAACGGTCGATTCCGTGTTCAGAAAATCCTGCTGCGTAAGCTGTTGCGCAGGCTGCAAAGGTGCACTTCCCAGGATTATCATCAATACTGTAATCAGCATATCAAACCTGTTTCCACTGTAAGATCGCACTCATGAACAAATCCGCTCACTGCTACACCCTCAGTTTCTCTTTAAAATACTCGATTGTTCTACTCATGCCTTCTTCGAGTCCGATAACCGGCTTCCAGCCGAGTTTCTCCATGGCAAGGGAAATATCGGGCTTTCTAACTTTAGGGTCATCCTCCGGGAGTTCCCTGTGGACTATGGAGCTTTTCGAATCGATACGCTTCAGCACAAATTCCGCAAAATCTGAAATAGTCATTTCCTCCGGATTACCGATGTTCACGGGACCGGGAAAATCCGACTCCATTAATCGAATAAGGCCATCAACTGTATCTGTAACATAACAGAAACTCCGCGTCTGGCTGCCGTTTCCGAATACTGTAAGATTCCTGCCCGATAATGCCTGAGAAATGAAAGCGGGTACTACGCGTCCGTCATCCGCTCTCATTCTCGGACCGTAAGTATTAAAGATTCTTGCGACCTTTGCGTTCAGACCATGATACCTTCTGTATGCGAAGGTTATCGCCTCAGCGAATCGTTTAGCCTCATCGTAAACACCTCTGGGCCCAACCGGATTCACATTGCCCCAGTAATCCTCCGTCTGAGGATGAACCAGGGGGTCTCCGTAAACCTCGCTTGTCGAAGCAAGAAGAAAACCCGCTTTCTTGACCAGCGCCAGACCGAGGGTTTTATGAGTACCGAGGGAACCCACCTTGAGGGTCTGTATGGGGTAGGTCAGATAGTCTATAGGGCTTGCAGGAGAGGCGAGATGGAAGATAAAATCAAGCTTTCCGTGTACAAAAATGTAGTTAGTTACATCATGGTGAATGAAGGAGAAATCTTCTCTGCCGGCAAATTGCGCGATATTGTCTGTTGTTCCAGTGAGCAGATTATCCATGGCCAGAACTTTGTGCCCGTCCAGCAGGAGCCGTTCGCAAAGGTGGCTGCCTATGAAACCCGCACCGCCGGTTACCAGAATCCTCATTCGCTCTCCCGAGAGTTTGTCAATCTGTCCTGATACATGGAAAGGTAATACTTCCTGAATTCACCGGACTTTATTCTCTGCCACCACTTAGTGTTCGCTCTGTACCAGTCTACAGTCTTTCTGAGACCTTCCTCGAAACCTGTGGAGGCCTTCCAGCCGATCTCGCTTTCGATAAGGCTTACATTCAGTGCGTATCTTCTATCATGACCGGGGCGGTCCTCAATATATCTTACAAGGTTCCTGTCGGCACCGGTAATTTCCAGTATGGAAGAGGTGACTTCCATGTTAGTGTGCTCCTGTCCTGCTCCGATGTTGTATATCCTGCCCGGTTCAGATTTCTCAATAACCTTGATCAACGCGTTGCAGTTATCCTCAACGAACAGCCAGTCTCTCCTGTTAAGACCATCCCCATATAGAGGAAGAGGCTCACCGGTCATGGCATTGGTAATAAACAGCGGTATAAGCTTCTCCGGGTACTGGAAGGGGCCGTAATTATTGGAAGCTCTGGTTACAGTTACCGGAATCCCGTACGTAGTCCAGTAACTCATGGCCAGAAGTTCGCCTCCGGCTTTCGAAGCAGCGTAAGGGCTTCTGGGCGCGAGTTGATCTGTTTCAACAGAATTTCCTTTTTCGACACTGCCATACACTTCATCCGTTGAAATCTGCAAAAAGAGTTGCCTGTCTTCCTTTCTGAATGCTTCCAGAAGAACTCTGACTCCCTCAATATCAGTCCGGACGAATGAAGAGGAATCATCTATGGATCTGTCCACGTGGGTTTCCGCCGCGAAATTAACTACAGTATCGCACCCTTCCATTGCGTTTGAAACTGCTTCTTCATCGCAGATGTCTCCCTGAATGAATTTGAATCGGGGATCAGTTTCAAGGTCTTCCAGATTCTCCCTTCTGCCGGCATACGTCAATTTATCAAGAACGGTAACCTCCCAGTCAGGCATGATCTTAAGAGCCATCCTGGTGAAGTTACTCCCGATAAAACCCGCTCCTCCGGTAACCAGTAATCTCATGAAGGATCTCCCCCGCGAAGTTCTCTTGCCATGATTCCCGCCTGCAGAAGGCCATCAATACTGCACCCGGAATCAGCCCACCATCCGCAAATGATCTCAGCATGAAGCTTGTTTAGATTCAGGTAGGCGTTGTTGATGTCCGTTACTTCAAGCTCACCCCTGGCAGATGGTTCAAGGCTGTCGATAACCTCGAATACGAAGCTATCATACATGTAAACACCTATCACGGCATAACTGCTTCTGGGTATCTCCGGCTTCTCCTCAATCGAGACCACCCTGGTACCGTCCAGCTCCGCTACACCGTAATCACTGGGGTTATCAACTTTCTTAAGGAGGATTCTAGCGCCGTCTTCCTGATCCTCAAAAGCAGTCACTTTTTCGGCGAGTGAGTCCTCAAGGATATTATCACCCAGGATAACGACGAATTTATCCCCCCCTATAAAAGTCTTTGTAAGACCTATAGCTTCGGCAATTCCTCCCTCGTTAACCTGGTAGGCATAGTTAAGGGTATTAAGCCCGAATTCTGATCCATCCCCCAGCAACCTCAGGAAATCACCGGCGCTGTCTCCTCCGGTAACCAGCATAACATCCTTTATCCCGGCTTCGGCAAGTTTCTGAATCGGATAAAATATCATCGGCTGATCGTAAACTGGCAGAAGATGTTTGTTAGTTATACTTGTTAAAGGCCGCAGCCTGGAACCAAGCCCGCCTGCAAGCACAACACCTTTCATATTCGATCCTCTTCCTGCTTTTGGAGCATGTCCGACACACTCCTATCGTACAATTGCCAGCTTAATAAATCTGTGATCGCTGTTCTGTGATATCTGGACTATGTAAGTCCCGGATGCTGCAAAATTTCCGTCCATATCATATCCATCCCACGAGAATACGTTCCTGTGCTGTGACAGGGACTCATAAACAAGTTCTCCCGTCAGGTCAAACAGACGGATATCAAATAATTCATCCGGTAATCCTGCTACACCGAGAACCTGTCCGTCTCCTGGTATGAAGGGGTTTGGATAGACAGTTGCAGTCCCAATGCTGCCGCTCATACCCTGTTCGAGTGTAAGTTTCCACAAGCCATGATCGGTTACAATGTAAAGAAGTCCATTATTAAAATCACAGGCAGCGCTTCGAATATCAAGAGACTGAAGAGGTGAGTTAAGTGTATTGTACTCCTCAATCGTCCCATCGGGATAAATCCTGAAAAGCCCTTCACTTGATGCTGCCCACAGGCAGGACAGATTATCAAAGCAGAGCACGGATACATTACCGGTGATCTGCTCAACGTCAGTAATGGTCTCGTTATCAATGTCTAAAAAAACAAGCCCCCCTGTTGTACCAATATAGAGCCTGCCATCTCTTGAGGCTGCCAGAGCCTGAATATCCTCCGAAGGAAGACCACCGCTGGTTCCAACGGATAGCAGCACCTGCCCCGTCTGGATATTCGCTTTTACAAGCCCCTCTTTACTGCCCATCCAGGCTATCATGGGTGATGATGTTACTTCTAGCGATCTTACGTCTCCGGAGGGAAGTCCATCGGAGGGTTCAAAGGTCCTCCATGATTCGGTTTCTGTTTGGCCTGGTACCCAGTAAAGTCTACAGACGCCACTGGGTTCGGATGGTGTCTGCCAGTATGCTTCCTGGGCAAACCACACTTCTCCTGTCGGGGAAATCGCCATCTCCGCTATCTGATTATTCAGCAGTCCGCTGTTCTCAGTATTCAGGTTAAGGTAAATATCATCGCTTCGCTCGGGTGTCCCGTTCCAGTCGAGCCAGGTTACACCCTGATGCCATGGGGCAATGAAAACGCCGCCAGAATGGTCTGCCATACATGCAAACACCTGGTTTACACTCGACAGTTCGTTCATGAACTGATGCCAATCGTACTCGCTGTAAACCGCAGCACCTCTTCTGTTGCTTGTCACCCATACATCATCTCTTGAATCCACATCAACCGCATAAAGATCGTTTGATGGAGCGCTCTTTGGCCATGAAGAAACCCAGGAGTTCAACGTACCTATTCCGATCCCGTTACCGCTGGCTCTGTTAACCGCATAAACAGAGTTCTGTCCGATTGCCAGCTGGTTACTTGAGATCCAGCTGATAGCCTGTATCACCTGGCTTTCCAGACCAGTGAATCCGGAAGTCCATAGCGATCCGTCGAATATTGCTACATTCTCGTCGCCTCCCACTGCAAGAAGTCCATTGAATTGCGCGAGACAAACTGGATAGATGCCTGGATATGAACCGTCTAATATCCAGTTCTGGCCAGCTGTCAGGTAGAAAAGACCATCCGTTGAAGCTGCCCAGACTGTATCACCCGCTACCAGAATATCCTGAATAATGGTATTCGCTACGACCGGGAAGTTCAGCCAGGAGTCGGGCTGTCCGGGGTGTTGGCCCGACCGAAGCATGACCAGACCGTCAGCAGTTCCAACGAAGAGGCCGGAATCAACACTCGCAACACAATTAATGATATTCGAAGGCAATCCGCCACCAGTTGTGAATTCAGTCCAGACCTCGAAATATCCGAACTCCTTGCTGCACAACCCTTCTGTAGTGCCGACCCAGATGGTTGTCTCGGGGAGTATACAGTTGATAGCAAGTGATATGGGCAATCCCTCAAGTTGTCCGTAGTGCTGGATCCCGCCCGAAACCAGACCCACATCAATACCGCCTCCATATGTCCCGACCCAGAGGTTTCCGAAAGAATCTCTGGCAAGGCACCTCGCATCACTGTGCGAAAGATTTCCAGGACTGGTCCAGGTTGAATCCCAGACCATGGAGCCTTCCTTAATCGAACCAAAGATAACACCGCCGGTGGTTGCTCCAGTCACCGAAGAACCCTCTACGAGGATATCACTGACTCCGCCAAAATGTGTATAGTGGTTCCAATCGGTAATTCTGCCAGTCAGGCTGATAATGAACATCATCAGCAGGGTCATATTATTGCCTCCCACCATGAGAATAGTTTTCGAAGACCCTCAATTCTGTCAACCTCGGGTTTCCATCCCGTAAGGGATCGAAGCCTTGAGGGATCACCCACCTGGAATTCAACATCCACGGGTCTGAAAAGATCAGGGTCTGTTTTAAGTTCAATATCCGTTCCGGAGATATCAATGAGTATTCTGACCATGTCAGCTATACTGATGCCTGTACCTGAGCAAATATTATATACACTTCCCGATTGGCCTCGGCTCAGAATGTGCCTGTAGGCGCGTGCCACATCGGTTACATACAGATAGTCCCTTACGGGATTAAGGTTTCCGACTCGAATGATGCTGTCCCCATTCTGGAGTGTATTGATGATTCTTCTGCAGAATGATGGTAAAGCAAAATTCCCGGATTGTCCCGGACCAAAGTGGGGAAATGCGCGGGTGACTACAATATCAAGATCGTAATTCCGAGCGAATTGAAAAGCAGCAATTTCAGCTGCAGCCTTTGTTGCTCCATAAGGATTCCCGGGACCTATTTCGCAATTCTCAGAAATAAGATCATCCGCTGACTTGTATACCTCTGATGAACTTGCAAGAAGCATCTTAGCCCCGGGGCATTTTGAAACCATGTATTCGAGGACCGATATGGTTCCCATGAGATTGATCTCATAAACCTTGTGTATTTCCTTCAGGGATTTTGAAACCGAACTCATTGCCGCAAGATGAATGATGTATCGCACGCATCCAAGTTCCGGAGGCGGCGGGGAGGGAAGACTCCATCTGATTTTCGAAACCCCCTCGGGAGCTTCAAAATCTGAGTCTATATCTACAGCAATATCACCATCTCCCATGCCCAGTTCTTTCATGAGATGGTAACCCATAAATCCTGCTGCGCCGGTTACAAGGATAGGTCCGGGTTCGGGGCTGATTACTTCGCGGTGGAGCGTATCAGACATCGTTCAATTCCTCCGGCCAAGATACCGTATTTCCTCTTTGAGCAGCACTCCGCTGCTAGAGAGGACAGATTCCCGGACAATATCAATAAGTTCCGCTATTTCATCAGATGTTGCTTTTCCGGTATTAATAATGAAATTTGCATGTCTTCTTGAAACCTCTGCGCCACCGACAGTTCTCCCTTTTAATCCAGCATCTTCAATGAGCTTACCGGGGGATATTCTGTCAGCGGGTTTCCTGAATACACTTCCTGCGTTGGGGTGCTGAAGAGGAAATTTCTTTCTGCGCAGCTCCAGAATTCTCTTTCCTTCGGAACGGAGAACAGAAGAATCACCGAGCCCAAGCGACATCGTTACACCTGTTATAACCGTTCTCTCTTTCTGAAATCTGCTGGATCTGTATGCAAAACAGCATTCTTCTACTGGTATAATGTTCGCAGAACCTCTGTAATCTAATACCGTAACACTTTTCAGAAAATCAGCAAGAGAATTTCCGTATGCCCCGGCATTCATAAATACTGCTCCGCCCACTGTACCGGGAATACCTATTGCGAATTCCAGCCCGGAAGCTCCCCTGCTGCAGGCAGCCCCTGACAGCGACGGCAGATGAACACCAGCACCAATTCTGAGATCCCATCTATTCCCGGAGCGATGCCATTCAGTCCGGGCCAAGCCCCCCGAGAGCCTGATAATTACTTCGCTGCAGCCAGCGTCTGAAGCCAGTACATTCGACCCCAGGCCGAGAATGAACCAGGGAATTCCTTCTCTTGCTGTCAGACCAAGCAGGTCTGCAAGCATCCCTATTGTAGTCACAGTTATGCAGACAGCCGGTCCTCCAGTGTGCCATGTTGTCAGTTCTCTAAGCTGCAGGATATCAACATCTCCGGGGAAATTCTCGCTGAGTATTCTGAAAACCGGTTCTATGCTATTCAAAATTCCTGCCTGACAACCCCAGCAGACATCCGCCGACTGAGAGGTAAGTAAATAGAAAAACGGGCTTCCCGAATTTCTCCATCCACCGCAGCACACACCTGTAGACAGGATGAAGAAGGGCAAGCTTGACAAGTACTCTCATAGCCACAGCTGCCGGGTTTGACGGCTTTGAGAAAACCGGGTTAATCCAGCTGCTCCCAAGGAGACCTTCCGCCTCGGGGATTTTACCAAGAGTATATTTCAATCCCGAGCCGCCGTACTCAACCATTTTCCTTGAATGATCACGGACAGTGACAGTGTCAAGATGGTACACTTTCAGATCAGGGTCCCAATACAGGGATACACCCTTCCGGGCCAGCCTGAATCCGAATTCGGTATCCTCTCCTCCGTAGCGGTCGATTGCCGGATCGAAACCTCCGGTTTGGCGGAGAAGTGATGTCTTCAGGCTGACGTTGCCTGTGACGAAATACTTCGGAGGAAAAAGCCCGGCAGCTCTACCGCCCATGCCCCTTGTATCGAACCACCGCTGCCAGGGAGAAGCGTCTTCCATCCAGCTGTTTGTTCTGGTTCCCATTATCACATCCCCGGAATTCCGTCTATGCCGTTCAATGTGTTTCAATAGAATATCTTCAGGAAATCTTATATCAGCGTCCGAAAGGAACGATACAGGCGCAGTAGCAGCATGCCATCCGGTGTTTCTTGCAATTGGTCTGTTTCCGCCGCTTTTCATGCGGATTATCTCAATCCGCACAGTATCGGGAAAACTAAGGTCGAAATCATCTTCTACAGGAATTCTGCTTCCATCATCGATTATTATCAGCTCCCATGGGATTCCACCCGTATCCTGTTTTCGGAGGCTCCCCAGGCATTCGCGAAAATCATCACCGCCGTCCTTAACGGGAATCTGCAGGGATATTTCAGGCTTCATTAAAAGCACTTCCCTCCAGACGTGTACCCATGGATCTGAGAAAACCTATCCCAAAAACAGTAATAAGCGTAGCAGCAAGGACGATTATCCCTCTGAGACCGGGATTCAGGTTTGCCATGGGACCAAAAGCGATCGGGGGCAGTACAGTCAGCACGACCACAAAGAAACTTATCGGAAACACCTTTCTTCCAAGCCAGAAAAGACTGAGAGCCATAAACAGGTTCGTCCCGAGGGTGGCAAAAGCCGCTCCGAGGGCTCCTGCAACCGGTATCAGGCGGAAGTTGAATCCAATATTCAGCATCGCTCCGAACAGGGTCATTCCCGCAATGTACCTGGTCTGCCCGGTAAGCAGACACCCTGTCTGGGAAATAAGGAACAGCCCATAAAGCGCTACCGCTCCTGCAAGGGTCGGAAGGACCCTCAGGGCCGGAAGGAACTGCCCGCCGCCAACGAGAGGAACAATCCATGGAGAGGACATCGCCAGAATCAGAGAGCCCCAGTTCACAAGCAGCATGAAAAGCAGCCCCGCTCTTCCAAGCTCAGCCAGGGTGCCCCCGGTTCTTTTTTTCCTGAATATGAATCGTTTCCATGCCATATTGAAACCCAGTATCATTGGCATCAGAACAAGGCAGGCTCTGCTGGCCCATTCGTAATATCCGCTCTGGGCCATATCTGGAAGGATGCTTCTCAGCATGAACATATCAGCTGAAGATAGAATTATCATTGAAAGGGTGGCCGGGATGAGCGGAAGACTGAATCCAAGAATTTCTTTCGTAAGTCCTTCGGGACTCTTCAGCTTTTTCGAACTCGCGGTTTTCTTCCACATCAGTACTACCGCAACGAAGGCTATAAGGAATGAGGGCGCCCATCTTGCGGTCATGAACGTCGGTATCGTATCCATACTCCCTGAATAAAGCAGAAGAGCCAGAAGCCCAAGAGCCATTACTCCTCTTATTAGCTGGAGTATCAGATATCTTCCGGCAAGACCATCGGCTCTGGGAATGGAAAGAGCTATCTGTACGTATGCAATACCGGTTCCCAGTAGAATGGCATGAAGCAGGTAATCAGGATATTGCAGTTTGAGGAAGGATTTCAGAAACCCCTGCAGGAGCAGAACTGCCCCTACCATCAGAATCGTGGGAATCACCGGGAATGTTATTCCTCTTAATAGAACGGCTCTGTGCTGTGTTGTTCTATGCCATGATCTGATGAGCGCTGTTGGAAGCCCCAGGACAACAATGCCGGCAATGGCTTCCGCAAGTATTCTGAGTATGCCAAGTTCCCCTGCGGCATCTGCCGTAAGGTATTGGGAGATAAACGGCAGGAATGCCACCTGAATCATTCCGCTGAAAACCATTGCAAGGGCGTAGAATGCGGACTCCCGCGTAAGATCCCTGCTATGCTCAGATATGGACTGCTCAGCCATTTGCAGGATCCTCCCATTGGAGATCCCGATATATCCTGTGCAGTTCCTCTGCAACCGAGAGCCAGTGGTGCTTTTTTCTGATCCATGGGGGGCCGGCCGCTGCATGCTTCTCCCTGAGTTCCCGGTCAAGGATGAGCTCTCTCAGGTCACGCTTCAGAGTATCCGGTGCTGTAAGAAAGAATGGATGATCGGGAATGAATTCCTGATATGCCCGGCTTAGATTAGTAACTGTGGCAATACCCATAGATAGACTCTCAAGAGAATTAACTCCATAGCCCATATCCCCGCTCGCGACCTGATCGATCGCGATATGACATGAGGCTTTCATTCTAAGAGCCTGGGCATTCGTCATGTTCTCGATCAGAACAAGTTCAACAGGGATATCTTTTGAAAGATCCTCAACGGCGCTTATTATCTCTTCTGTACCTTTTACCGATCTGATCCTGGGCGCATGGCATATACGTACATTACCGGGCTGCGGGGAAGCCGGGGGCATGGCATTCTGATCAAACGGAAGAAATAGATAATCTACTTCGGGATATCTCTGGTAAAGATCAAACTCACAGGTAAGGTTCAGATCCGTCGCTTCCCATACGGGTTTGATAGCTCCTCTCATCCTGAGGCCCAGACCGTGATAGTAGGAGACTATCTTCTTACCTGCCTTCTTCAGGGCTATTACATCCCTCCCGTCTCTGTAGAAGCTCATCCCGCCTTCAAGATGGTATATATCAAAATCCCATAATCCATATTCCCCGGCGGCCCTGTTGATAATCGGTTTCCATACCATATCCCTGAATCTCAGCATGAGTCTTTCAGGCGGGCTCGGGTTCCAGAATATCCGCTCTGTGGTTCCGGTGTAAGGAACCTGCAGGCTTCCCGCCTTAACCAGTTCTTTGAGCTTCAGCAGCCAGCTCATAGGGCCGACAAAGGGGAGATTCAGGCATATATCCTCCTCGTACAGATTGGCAGCCCTGTAGAAAGTGACAAGCCTGCTGTAGTGGCCCAGCGCTACATGTCCACGGACGAAAAGATCAATGGTTCCCGTATAGTTCTGCGGCGAAAGATGCAGAATTTTCATGATTCACTCTTCCCGATGCATCGGCTTCTATTCAGCACAAGCATTCCACCCGCGGCCAGTGCCAATGCGGCTATCGCCTGGGCGAGAATTCCTATCCAGATTGATATTCCCGCAGAAGCTGCAGCTGTAGCACCGAATAGATCAGGTACCCCGGCGGCGAAATTTCTGAATGCTGAAACAAGCGGAGAGGAGGACCAGGTCCAGAGTACTGCCTGGCGGGAAGGCTCATCGAAAAGATCAGCACCGCTGGTCTGCTCCAGCAGGCTGGGATTGCTCCAGAGGGCGGGGATGCAGACGATGATGCCTAGTATGGCGATCACCCGGAAAAGTTTTCCCCCGGCACCCCGTGCGGACAGCGCAAGAAGTAGAAACGGCAGCGTAGTGAAAAGAAAGCGAGGTCCCCAGCCTGTACCGCCGGACCAGTCATGAAGCATCCCGTGAAATACGAGAGATAGAACAAATGGAGTCCAGAGTCTCCATTCCTTCTGAACAAAAAGCGCGAAGATACAAAGTGGAGCGTAGAATAGAAGCCCCTTTCCCGGACTCAGAAGAAGTCCCGGTATACCTCCTTTGAACGGTTCAAAAGCAATTGCGGGGTCCTGGCCATGACCGTCAATGAATGGATTTCCAAACCGGTACCAGTTCAGGAAGAGTATAAGGAGGATGAATGGAACAAGCCCACCGATAAGCTTTTTCATGCTCGTCCAGTCGCTCCAGAACAGAGGAAGCAGAAGCAGACTGTCAGCTCTTACAAGGATGGCAAACCCAAGACAGAAGCCGGCTGCAAGCATGCGATCATGGAGGGAAAAGTAGAAACCTGCCATGGCAGCTGCGGCTGCGGCAGTGACATCGAAAGTCATTCTTCCGTAAACAAGAAGCATTCCGCATATGGCAATTGCTATGAATCGCAGAACGGGTACATCGGAATACTTCCTAACGGCAGAAGCGTACCAGAACCCGATCAGCGCCAGACTGAAACCAGCGTTCAGCAGAGCCATTACAAACTTACCGCCATTCAATCCCAGAAATTGTCCTGCAACTGCTGCGGGTATAAGGAGGATTGAGAATCCTGCGCCGTGGGGAACGAAAAGACCTGATCTGGAACCATGTATTACCCAGCCGAAATCTCCCGAAACCGTCATAAACGATCTCTGCCCTACAAATGATCCGGCAACCTCATACTGGGCAAGCACATCCGTTGTGTACATTCTTCCGCCGAAAACAAGGACAAGCAATGCTGCCCACAGAAGAATCACCGCACAAAGACGGGATTTATGAAGGGGTTCCACTAAACGGTTCCGTACATGGTGTTTCTGAAAATGCCTCTCGCTGAAAAAGATTCTTTGAACCTGCAGAGGCCATGGTTAATATTCATATCAAGGGTAAACGTGCCAAGATCCAGATAATGATACCCCATCTGCTTGGCCCATCTTATGACTTCCATGTAAACCAGGTTGACCGGCCTGAGTGCCTGGTGCTCCTGGTCATGGGAAATATAGAAAGCAAGTGTGACCCTTGGATTACAATGGAACATAACCATTCCCGCAAGAACCTCTCCATCAAGTGTGGCAATGAACTGTTTGATCTGGTCTCTGCCCAACAGATTCCGGAGCCTCTCAAGTTCCTCAAGCGTGTGGGTAGGTCTGACATTATGACGTTGCTGGAGGTTGGACTCCAGTACATGATAAAAGAGTGAAAAATCCGGGTTTTCTTCGACTGTTACACCACTTTTAATTGCTTTTCTTACGCCTCGCAGGGCGGATGAACGAAAACCAAGCCTGAGTTCCTCTCCAAGTCTGCTCAGATCAATTACCGCAGTCAGTTCCCTCTTTCTGTAATTGAATCCACGCTTGAGAAGGGAGAATTCCAGGTAGTTATGAGGTCTGCGGTAGTAGACAATTGGAGGGGGAGTTAATTCAATACCCCTGAATCCCTGAGATCTGCAGTAAGATATGAGTTCATCAATTACTCTTTCGATTCTGCTCAGGCCGAGTGAATCGCTCCATACCGGACCACCGTAGGAGGCTCCCGGATAGGATCTGAACCATGTCCCATCCTCCCTTTCAGTCAGGGCGCCCGGGATAATGGATTGGATGTCATTTTTACCTTCAACTATTAGGTGATGGTTCCTGAATCTGCCTTCCGGGTGATAATCCAGAAAATCAGGAGAATGGAAAATGGTACCGTTATTTGAGCGGTGGACGAAATCCGTCCAATCATTTCTGTCACCCGGCTCGATCAGTCTTATTGAAATCATCTTACCACCGCAATTTTGCATCTGAACACATCACCATCCCGCTCAACAAGCACGAAATAAACACCACTGGCCAGAACAGCCCCGTTCATTGTTCCGTCCCAGATCCAATCCTCCCAGCTATCCGCAGGAACACAGCCCAGGTACTCCCCCGTCAGGGAAAAGAATTTAACCTCAATCTGGTCGAAGGACCCGGACCATGCTATGTGCAGCTCTTCCTCAAGAGGGAGGAAAGGCTGCGGGTAGAAAAGCAGATCCGGACTTTCATCATGGCTCTGTTGGGAAATAATCGACCACAGACCTACGATTGATGAAAAATTAACCGTTCCATCCTCAGGGTTCAGTGAGCTGAATTCATTCTCCATTCTGTTTGTTGAAATATATATTGAATTCGAGCGTGTAAATTTGGTCACATCCCCTCCGTCAATACTGTAAACCGCAGCTTCGGTCATGCACCAGATCACTTCATTGTTGTCCACCTGCATGGCCTTAACCGACCCGGATACTCCTGCTACATCTACAAACAGACTACCAGTCCAACGGCTTATACCATTCCCGGTTCCAACCAGAATGTCTCCATCAGCTTCCCTGGCAAAGCAGAACACTTTGTTCGAGGCAAGTCCCGAAGAGGTAGTATATGCCTGTCCGTATCCAGGGTACCATGTATCCGAGGATTTATCTATGGGATCCCCTCCGTGGACAAGAAGCTGACAGCCGTTTTCCGATGCAAACGCTATCCAGAGACTGTCGTCTCCGCACGGAAACATCATCTGTATGTTCTTGTTCGCAAGGCCGTCAGTCTCACTCCTGGTAGTCCACTGAAGATTGCCGTCCTCAGGTTCACCGGATACCGCAACGATACCACTGGGCTCATCGGGTGTCTGCCAGTACGCCTCCTGTGCTACCAGCAGGGCTCCACTTTGAGATGCCAGCATAACCACCTGGTTATTAAGGAGGGGCGCCACAATCTGGACTACATCAGGCGGAAGACCTGAGAGGGAATCTGAGACGTAGGTTATTATCGTATCGTCATCCATGGAATACGTCTCCCTGTCATCTATCCATGTGAGGCCGAAGTGGTAGGTTCCTGTCCAGATCCCGGAACACCCGGATTTTGCTGCCGAGTAGGTTCTGAGAGCACGCGGCATATCAGCTGTCAGGTTGTTGAATGCTGCCCAGCCGCTGTCCGGGTAGAATGCCATTAGACCGACCCGATGACTGCCCAGGTATACTCTGTCTTCATCCCTTGCCATCTGATAACAGCTGGGGCCACCCATTCCAGGTACGCGAAGGCTTTCCCAGATCCCATTTTCAAGATATCCTAGTCCGTTCCCCGTGTCACAGCAGTTCGCAGCAAGCAAACCGTAACCGCACCATATTTTTCCGAAAACCTCGCTGAGACACGATGCATATCTCCCGTCCGGATACCCGGATCCGTAATGTTCCCAGATCCCGCCATTGTACAGCAGAACCTTCCTGCATGCAGCTATGAGACCATCTTCCGTTACAAGTAATCCGGTTACCACCGAATCGGAACTGGCGGAATAATCCAGCAGACGTATCCAGCTGTCGCCGATCATCTGGGAGACTCCACCGGAACCATATCCGAAAACGGAATCGGCGGATGCAATGTAAATGTCATCTATTCCGAGGATCAGTGTTGAATCTTCATAGCTTGTCCAGGACCCGGGGTTGAAAATGCTTCCGCCCAGATCAAGGGAGTACACTCCCCTGTCGGTTGCGAGGTACATCGTGTTACCGATACCGGTTATATCCGTCACCTTAGTGGCGGTGAAGGCACCACCTGTGAGGTCGGCATCAATGGGAAGGAAAGTGTCGGTATTCCCGCGCGAAAGCCCACCGTCGGAACCAACCCAGATATATCCTCCGGCATCGTAAACAGAATAGACATGCCCGGAACCCGGAATGCCCTCATAGGAGGAGAATACTTTCCAGGTACTATCCTCCTGCAAAAGGGCCAAACCGCCTCCCCCGGTAGCGACCCACATAAGGGAATTATCAAAAAGGAGATCTATGGCGCCTATCCATGGCATTTCAGGGTACGAATAGCTGTCCAGCCAGCCATTCAGCGGATCGTAATGTATTATCCCGCCGGCTGTCGCGCACCAAATGGAACCGTCCTCCCCGTCTACAATTGAGAATATGTAGGACTGGGAAGTTTCAAAACTCCAGTTGAAGGAAATGCTACCTAGGATTGCCAGGGTTAAGCATGATGCCAGCATATCAGTAAAAACCTCTCAAAACAGCCATGGAAAACGAAGATGCCATACCATCCAGACAGCTTCCCATACGATGCTTTTAGTCATTTTAGAGGTACCTGCATGTCTGTCAACAAAGATTATTGGAACCTCTTTTATAGAACAGCCTGAATTGAAGAGCTTGAACGTAACCTCAATCTGAAACGAGTAACCGTCAGATATTATTTCGGTAAGGTCAAGTTTCTCGAGAGCTTCCCTTCTGAATGCCTTGAATCCTCCGGTGGCGTCCTCCACGGGCAGCCCGGTTATCAATTTTGTGTACCTGTTCGCGAACCAGGAGAGAAGAAGCCTTGAGAGAGGCCAGTTCACCACGTTTACACCGCTGCAGTATCGGGAACCTATTGCAAGATCGTGCTCTCCAAGAGCATCAATCAGTTCTACAACCTTTTCAGGTTTGTGTGAAAAGTCAGCATCCATCTGAACAACAGGATCGAATTCCTCTCTCTCCAGTGCCCACTGGAAACCGGCAATGTATGCCTGTCCCAGGCCTGCCTTAACCGGCCGGCTTAGAAGGTGTACTCTGCCGGTTGACTCGAATTCCAGTACGGCATCACCTGTTCCATCCGGACTATTATCATCTACCACAAGCACATCAGGCTTAACAGGCAGGTCAAGTAGAATCGGTATTAAGTTTCTGATATTCTCAAGTTCGTTGTATGTGGGAACAACAATCAAAGGTGTTTTCAAGAGACCTCCACTTTCTATATTTGGTTTAATATAATTATTCAATACGGAACAGGTACAGTATATTTAATTCAATCCGGATGGAGATCATGTTATACAGAGCAAAATTCCTATTTATTCTAATGGCGTTAGTTTGTACACTTCCTCTGTATGCATGGAGGGTATTTCCGTTACTCAGCTACAGTTCAACATCCGGTGTTCTCATCGGAGGTGTAGTCAGCAATAACATGATACCTCCTTTCAAGCCCTTTGGTTTCAGCGCGATGGCATACGCCTATACTGATGGAAGCATCTTCGCCGAGCCAAAGCTTCTGTTTCCAGCAGGTAATGGATTAGTCATAGTAAACGCCAGGTACAATGTGAGCAGGGACAGAAAATTCTTCGGCTGGGGCAACGAGGGCGATAACGACCTCTACGAAAACTACAATACTGAAATACAGGGTCTCTCCGGTTCTTACAATTTCACTCCCATGTCGGGTCTTGTCATTACAGGAGGCATGCTCTGCAGACATTCCACTGTATACAACAGAACGGATGATCAACTCTGGAGTCAGTCACCGACAGACGAATACGGTTCAATCTGGACTGCGGGTCCGTTTATCGAAAGTACATGGTCTTTGCCACTTCTTTTAAACGGTTATGTATCTGCCGGATACAATTTGCAGGCGGGAAACAATGTCACATATTCAAGTGCCGAAACCGCGCTGGCGGTATTCACGCCGATAGGCAGCTCTACAACGCCGGCCATCAGGATGAAGGTTGAAAGACACATAGGAACGGCTTCGACACCGTTTCCTTTTCTACCCTCCCTTGGAGGAAGTTCGGGGCTCAGGGGATACAGTGACGCAAGATTCGGAGGCAACTGGGCACTCCTTGGTAACCTGGAGCTGAGGCAGAGGATATTCTCTTTCTCGATTGATGAGAGCAACACTATGGATTTTTCACTGGTCCTGTTCGGGGACGCTGGCCAGGTGGCGGATCACCTGGATGAATGCAGGTGGAACCGATTCCACCTTGATGCAGGTGCGGGAATGAGAATATCTCTTCCAGGCGGGGGATCTCTGAGGGCAGACTTCGCCCTGTCCCCCGAGGGGCTGGGTATACAGATGGGACTCGGAGAATTGTTCTGACAAATATCAGGAGCCTGTCCGACAATGAAACATTGGCATAAAACCCACACGGCTGGCTATAATACTCGCATATTATCGTCAAATACATCTAGTATTTTCCTCAAACCTACGAGCATTCTATCTCAACCGTGAGAATATTCTGCTCAATGCACATTGCCGAACACACTCCTAGAAAGGTACTGCTGATGAATCATGCATTTCTGAAAAAACTGCCCAAGACAGACCTACACCTGCATTTAGATGGTTCTATAAGATTATCAACTCTTATCGAACTGGCAAGGGAAACCGGGGTTGAGCTTCCCTCATACACTGAAGAGGGTTTGAGGGAAACTGTTTTTAAGGATAATTACAGGGATTTGAACGAATACCTCACCGGTTTCGCCTATACCAATGCAGTCATGAAAACCAGGGAACAGCTTGAACGGATCAGCTACGAGGTCGCGATTGATAATCAGCAAGAGGGCGTAAGATATATAGAGGTCAGATTCGCCCCCCAGCTTCATGCATCCGATGACATGGATATTATTGACTGCATCCGGGCGGTCAATGATGGTCTTATCCGTGCAAAGGATGAATTCAACA
The DNA here is from genome assembly GCA_023138735.1 of Candidatus Aegiribacteria sp. Taxonomy (GTDB): domain Bacteria; phylum Fermentibacterota; class Fermentibacteria; order Fermentibacterales; family JCC-6; genus Aegiribacteria. The sequence goes on from JAGLOY010000085.1 coordinate 60,508, forward strand.
AACGCAAGGAAGTTATCGAAGGCATTGAACCTCCCTTTCACTACGCAATTATCTCCTGCGCAATGAGATTCTTCACACCAGCATTCTCCGACTGGTATAGAAGGTTTTTTGAGATGCATAGTTTCTCTGACAGAGAGATAGTGTTCGCCCTTGCATCTCTGGAGCTTGAAGAAGCGGTTGCCATTGCGAGGTGGGAAGAGGATCTTCCTGCGGTTGGAATAGACCTTGCCGGCGCGGAAGCGGGCTGGCCGGCACTTAATCATCTCGAAACGTTCACGAAAGCCAAAGGACATTTCCTCAGAAAGACAGTCCATGCAGGTGAGGCCTACGGACCCGAAAGTATCTATCAGGCGATAACCGATCTTTACGCCGAAAGGATAGGTCACGGACTCACCCTTCTCAATCCTGCTTCAGTCAAATCCAGGTTCATCAGTGACCCAGTGAAATATGTAAATGCCCTGGCCAGCTATATAGCGGACAGGAGAATAACTGTTGAAGTCTGCCTTACTTCAAATCAGCAGACAAATCCTGCCTTCAGGGATCTTGCAAACCATCCGTTTGGAAAAATGATGGATAAGAAACTGTCAGTAACCATCTGCACGGATAACAGAACCATATCCAATACAACCGTTACAAAGGAACTCCATAAGGCTGTAAACACTTTTGACCTCACAAGGTATGACATCAGGAATATTCTGGTTTATGGTTTCAAGAGGAGCTTCTTCCCGGGAAGATACGATGAAAAGAGGAAATACGTTCGCCAATGCATGGAGTATTTCGAGAAGATCGAGAAGGAGTACTTCGCGGAAAGGAACGTTTAATGAACAGCATCCCTCTGTGGAAACTTATCGGAGAATCCATCCGTTCGAATATTCCTTGTGCTCTGCTCCTGACAGTTGAAACAAGAGGAAGCGGTCCGGGCAGGTCCGGAGCGGCCATGGCAGTTACACTCAACAACTCAGCCCGAGGAACTGTTGGTGGTGGTGCTATGGAGTACCGGTTAGCCGGAAGAGCTCGTAAGATGCTTGAAACCGGCAACTGTTCTCCAGAACTGTTCATGCTCGATCATGTGGATGAGAATAATCACATCGCAGGGGATACAGGAGGAACCCCTTCCGGTATGATCTGTTCAGGTTCTCAAACAACTGCGGTTTTCCCCCTGAAACCAGGTGATCTGGAAACTGTAGATCTGATAATCAGCATTCTTGAAAGCAGGGGAACAGGTACCCTGTACCTTTCGGGCACCGGTTTTATCGTATCGAACTCCTCCTCACAGGAAACACATGATTTTTCAATGACCGATGAAGATAACTGGGAATATGCAGGTCCTCTCGGGCTTCGAGACACCGTTTATGTCATCGGAGGCGGACATGTGGGGCAGGCAATTGTAAACCTTCTTCGGGGGCTTTCCTGGAGCCCTGTGATTATTGACGAACGGGAGAGGGATTCCTTCGAGGATCCGCCATCCTGCAGATGGATAACCGCTCCCTACAGTGAAGCACACAGATGCATACCTGATGGCTACCATAACTGGGCAGTTATCATGACTCCTTCTCACAGAGCAGATGCTGAAGTACTGAAAAACCTTGCCCGCAAGAACCTGAAATATGTCGGCATGATGGCAAGCAGTTCAAAAAAGGCGAAAATCTTCGCGGAGCTTATGCAGGAAGGGGTTCCTGAGGATTTTCTGGGCAGCGTTCACTGCCCGGTAGGATTATCAATTGGAAGCCGTACCCCGGAGGAGATCGCTGTCAGTATCGCCGCGCAGCTCATCGAAATAAGGGGCCGGGCCTAACATCTAAACATTTTGTCTGTTTATAAATAACATATTGGGGGTCGTATCTTGAATTTTGGCATTTGATTTATTAAGACACTAACGAATGCCAAAATTCAAGATACGACCCAAATAACGGTAAATTTGATTACTGTTCGGAGAACTGATCCTTGCCTACCCCGCAGACAGGGCATACCCAGCCATCCGGAATATCCTCGAAAGCAGTACCGGGCTCGATGCCACCATCAGGATCACCTATTTCCGGGTCATATACATAGCCGCAGATATTGCATACATATTTCTTCATTGTACTCTCTTCCTTTTGTTTCTGCTCTTTATACGATTCAGACCTGTAAGATGGAGCAGTCGGGGGTGTTTTCCCGCAGAGGACTTCCCTGTAATACGAGTAAGTCATGGGGGTCCCTTCACCTGTGATCCCGCAGTCCTTAACCTCTCCAATGAATACTGTGTGTGTGTCCACATCAATATTCTTGCATATATCCAGATCGATATATGCAAGAATGTTTACTCCGGGAATCGGGCAGCCGGAGGGAGCGAGTGTATATGGCATACTCGCAAATTTATCTACTTCTCTTCCGCTCTTGAATCCGAAATTACCTATGAAAGCCATGTCTGCTTCTTCGCTGAGCACACCGATGCAGCATTTTCCGGTCCTGCTAATTAACTCATGCGTAAGTTCAGTTTTGTTTATTGAGACTGCGACCTTAACAGGATCGGCCGTTACCTGAAACACCGTATTCGCTATCTGCCCATTCAGCTTATCACCCGAACGGGATCCTACAACGTACAGGCCGTAGGTAATCGTGAACAGAGGAGTAATGTCCATTATTCCAAACCTCCACAGATTTCCAAAATCCTTCGCCCCACACTCCGTCCCAGATTCACCGATTCTTCAAGTACCTGTTCATCCGGAACATAGACTGCACGAAGTCCTTCAGAAACAAGCTCCACTTTCATACCTTCAAGCAGATCGTTCAACTCCTTGACCGCCTCTCCGCTCCAGCCGTAGGAACCGAACGCGGCGCCAACGAGATTCTTAGGCTTCAAACCGCCCAGATAATTCATACATTCAGCGACAGAGGGAAAGATCCTTCCATTTATGGTCGGGCTCCCAACTATCAGTGCAGATGCATCCAGCACTTCGGTGGCAATATCGCTGATATGAGATGCCCTGAGCGGCATCAATATGCTGCTGACGCCCTCCAGGCTAAGGCCCTCCAGAACAGCTTCACCCATCTTTCGGGTACTGTTCCACATGGTATCGTAAATCACAACCGCCTTCGGGCGAGGTTTTTTTTCAGCCCAGGAACCCCATTTTTCAAGTATCCAGTCGATATTACTCCTCCATACCGGGCCATGGTCCGGACATAGAAGATCTATTTCAAGCTCCATCTTTCCAAGGTTACCAAGAAGAGCAGTGACCAGAGGAGAGAAAGGCATGAGAATGTTCGCGTAGTACTTCCTGGCCTCCGCCTCAAGAAGAGTCAGTTCGAGTTCGTCATCGAAACGTTCCGCTGAAGCCAGGTGCATCCCGAAACCATCCTGACTGAAAAGGATTTTCTCCTCTTGCAGGTAGGATACCATACTGTCCGGCCAGTGGAGCATTCGTGTTTCTATAAAACTAATTCTCATGTTTCCGAGGTCTATACTGTCTCCGGTCTTCACAACTTCGATCGGATCATCTTCCCAGTGAAAGTGGGCAGCAAGTGCTCGTGATCCCATGGGCGACGCGTAAACTTTCTCCGGCTTGACCGCAGCTATTGTTTGCCGGAGCGATCCGGTATGGTCAAGTTCGGAATGGTTGCTGACGATTATATCTATTCCCGAAGGATCTGTTACAGAAGATATCCTCATCATCATCTCTTCGAAAAATGATTCCTTCACCGTATCGATAAGAGTGATCTTCTCCGAGAGAATAAGATATGCATTGTAGGTTGTACCTCTCCTGGTACTGTATCCGTGAAAATCACGCACCGCCCAGTCAATTGCTCCAACCCAGTACACATTCTCAGTCAGCCTGACAGCTTTGAACACATCCATCCATTCTCCTTTAGAACTTCTAAAGCATGTTTCTACCTGGAGTTCAGCCTGGTTCTCTGTTTCTCGAGATACGAGATATGACCGATTTCCTCGTCAATAATATTGTAGATTCTGTCCTTGCCCAACCTTGGGGAGACCAGTCTTTCAAGTCCGAGGAAGAAAAGAAGAGAATCCTTCTCGAATTTGATCGCAAGGTCAATGATCTTGCCGGTACTCTTATCCTCTTCAGATTCTAACAGTGATTCACCGGTCTGCTGCTTGAATACATGATTATCGGCCATAGCTTTCAGGTATAGTGCCGCTTCGCAATAGGGGTCAATGGCTGTCTGTCTCTTTTCGTCCTCACTGAGCTCATTCCTCATGGATGCAAAGAGAGCTTCATGTCCTTTTTCCCATTCTGCAAGATCCGCAAGGAGCCTGGAAACTTCGAAATCATCCACAGCTTCTGAAGCCTTCCTGTAGAACTCCTGCCCGTTTTTTTCGATCTGCTCAGCCATTTTGAGGACTTCTTCGGCATTGAACTGGTCTCCCATTTCGCTCCTCCTACTCTCCGCTGCTGGCAACGGGAATGAATACCCTTTGTCCAAGTTCATTGTCTATCATGAACCTGCCGCCACCCGAATCACCGATCAATTTCATTTTTCGGACGACTTCTCCAACTGATGCTTCCTCCTCCACCTGCTCTGCAACGTACCACTGAAGGAAATTATCAGTCATATGATCACTCTCTTCCCTTGCAAGTGTTACAAGATCGTTGATCAGGGAAGAGACTTTTCTCTCGTGTTCAAGGGCAACCTCGAAAGCGTCCAATACCGATTTCCATTCAACGGGAGGTTTGTCGATGGCATCCAGTATTACTCTGCTGCCTCTCTCATTCACATACTTCATGAATTTGTCTGCGTGGACCAGTTCCTCCTGTGCCTGGGCGTTCATCCACTTCGCCGCACCGCTCATATCAACCGATTCAAAATACATTGCCATCGCCACATACAGGTAGGAAGAATAGAGTTCGGCGTTGATCTGGCTGTTGATCGCATTCTGAATTCTTTCGCTGAGCATGTTATCCCTTCCAGAGACCATGAATGCTGCAGTATTCCCTTGCGGATACTGCATCGAGATCACCGGTCTTGAATTCAGCTACCGGATCCATCCCGGGTTTCAGGTACTTTCTGAAGATGCTGTCTCCCGAGATAAGCTCTATCCATTCTATGTAGTGATCATCTACCATGGGATGCAGAGTTGAGCCCACAGTAACCCTGTAACCGCCATCGATCTTCTCGATAACCGGCACATGCTTCTCCGTTGCCATATCGGCAGTCTTCTCTTCCATTTTAACCATTGGTGCTCCGCAGCAGATAAGCTCTCCTGCTCCCCCGTGTGTCATTTCAACAATGTTACCGCACATTTCACACTTGTATATTTCCATACGTTCAGTCATTTCTGCAACTCCTATCAATCCTCTGTAAGTACGTGTTCGTCATACTCTATTTCGAAGCGGAGCTTATGGTTTGCTTCCTGGTTAGCAAGCCCGGTCAGAAGATCTCTGATCACAGGGTCAGAAGCCACTCCGGCAAGGCGCGTATACATCTGATACGCTGCTTTTTCTTTCTTCATTGCCAGAATAAGAGCGTCCTGATAATCCATACCGCTGGTCGGTACAACATCAATCAAAATTTCTCCCAGACCCAGATCTACAACGGCTGCAGTTGGGAGAAACTCAAGGCTGCCCATTTTTATATTCTCAAGCTTGTTCTTGTGCTGAAGCTCCTCTTCACTGAACTCCATGAACATCTTTCGTATCGATGGACTCTTAACCTGATCAGCCAGATTCGTGTAGAAATCGGCAGCGGACTGCTCTTCACCTATTGCGAAATCAAGAATTTCCTCAGTTGATTTGAATTCCCTCATTCTTATCACCTACCAATTCTCAGCAAGAAGTTCAAAATGTGCCTGAGGGTGTGCGCAGGCAGGACAGAGGTTGAGTGCTTCCCTGCCTTCATGGATGTATCCGCAGTTCTGGCATCGCCAGATAACAATATCATCCTTAACGAAAACTTTACCCTCGTTGATGTTCTTCAGAAGCTCGAGGTACCTTTTCTCGTGCTGCTTCTCGGCAACAGCGATGGATCTGAAGATGACGGCTATATCATCGAACCCTTCTTCGCAGGCTATAGCGGCAAACCCCGGATACATCACCGTATGTTCATGATTCTCACCGGATGCCGAAGCCTTAAGGTTCTCATCCGTTGAACCAACCTTTCCTGCGGGATAAGAATCGGTGATTTCAACCACTCCGCCCTCGAGAAGTTTGAAAAGACGCTTCGCGTGTTCTTTCTCCTGGTTCGCGGTTTCCTCGAAGATCTTAGAGATCTGTACGTAACCGTCCTTTTTCGCCTGAGATGCGAAATAGGTGTACCTGTTCCTTGCCTGTGATTCCCCGGCGAATGCCTTAAGGATGTTCTTCTCCGTTCTTGTTCCTTTAATACTCATTACAACTTCTCCTTTTCAGTGTTCAGCACATTCAGGACATATTCCTATTATATTCATATGTACTTCCAGCACAATGAAGTTCGAAACCGTTTCTGGATTCAATGTCTCAATATTTACAGGATTTACGTGCACGTCACAAACTCTTCCGCAGATCGTGCATTCAATGTGATTATGCTCACCTGTGTTATGATCGTAATGGATTTCCGAACCAGTACCCTTAACCGCTTTTATCCTTCCCTGATCGACAAGTATCCCAAGATTCCTGTAAACGGTACTGAGGCTTGTCCTGGGCAGCATTTCTCGAACAGCATTGTAAATCTGGACTGCGGTCGGATGACACCCCAGCTGCTCGACTGAGTGAAGTATCACTCTTTTCTGCGTCGTATTCCTTCTAGGCTGCACATCCATCAAAATATCTCCTATTCGTAATAAGAACTATTCCTATTATAAAGAATCTTTCAGGAGTGTCAACCCAACTTAGAAACCCCGCCTCCCTTTCGGGAGACGAGGCTTTTAACGACACTACACATAAAGCACTGATTTACATTTCTGAGTGAGTGCTCAACTTAAGTGGTGTTAATCCCTCCTAACAATAAAGCTGCCGGTGCTTACATCAGAACCGATGCAGCATTGAAGGAGGTATACTCCATTGGGAACAGCTGTTCCGTTCGCGGTGAAGGCGTCCCAGTGAAGAACACTGCCCGATTCAGCATGACCGCTCCAGATCATGCGGCCGGAAACATCGTAGATCTTTATCTCAGCTTCTTCACCGCGCTCAGCAACAGGAATCGCAAACATCCAGCCTTCGTTCTCAGCACTGCGGGTAATCTCAACAGATGAGACTGTATCCATAGTTCCCCTGCTGCCGTAAACACTGATCTCAGCAAAGCCGGAAGCTCCGCGTATTCTGATATAGCGGACAGTCTCTGTGCTGTTCGGTGAGTCAGCAGCATATGGATAGAATATCCTGTCAGAACCGGCCACTTCGATTAACAGAGAAGGTTCAACGTCAGGAGCTGCTTCAAGAGTTCGAACGGATTCATCCGTAAATGAACTTACATCAGGAGAAATGTCTGATATTCTCTCCGGTAGAATGGATGTTACGGTACACTCATCACCGAGATCGATGACAACCGCATCAGCTCCGGGTGATGGTGAGTAACAAACCTCTGTACTGCCATCAGTCAGGCAGCCGGGGTTGCCCCTCGAAGGAACAGCATGATCCGTTGCTGTCGGCAGCGTTTCAACCGTTCTCTCATGAACTGATGTTATCTCAACATGAGATGATTCTTCCGTTAGCTGCATCTCAGATGCTAGAAGAATCCCTGTTAAAACCCTCGAAGGTGAAAACTCCTCAATCACCGGGCAGCCAAGGGATATTACATTAAGAGCTTCGGTGTGAAGCCGAACATCGTTACTGAACTCGGATTCATTCGTACCGTCATGTGATGTCAACTTATACAATACAGCGGGATACATGAAGGGATTGTAAGTATCGGTGTAAGTGATGACCCCAGCGTGAACCCTGCCTACAACCTCAAGAGAAGTGAATGGTGGAAAGCGTCTCCAGATCTGATAGGAGACAACATCGGTGGGCTCCTCCGCTTCAGGGCTGTAGAAATCGTTTACCGAGAGATCCCATGTCAGGATAACCGTTCCGTCAGTATGCTCTCCCTGAAGATTGGTAGGAGGAGCAGGTATAGTATTATCAGCCTCAAAACAACCCGTATGCCAGCTGTCGTGCTGGAACTGGCGCCACGGCATCTCTGCAGGAAAAGAGTTAACACCTAGATCATAGCAGTAGGCGTAGGAATCGGAACCATCAGCGAACATCAGCTCTAGGCTGTCATCGTTATCAAGGTTGGCTATGACAGGCTGACCACTGATCTCGATAAGTCCCGGTTCCGTGACCGGATAACCACTGCAGATGCTCCCGTCGCCGTTAATGGCATAGAGTTCTCCATCGCCGGTTCCGACAACTATCTCAACCGCGAAGTCTCCATCGATGTCCGCTATCGAGGGTGAAGTGAGAACAGGATTGTTTGCCAGTTCCACCGGAAAACCCGGAAGAGGATCGTACTGGCTGCCGCCACTGAAGTCATCTCCGGACCAGCAGTATACGTATCCAGTGTTGTCAACGGCCACTATATCGAGAATGCCGTCATCGTTCAGATCACAAATGGCAACCGAATTGGGTACGGTACCGTTCACAGAGAAGGTATGCTCAAGGGTTCCATAGTCGCCATCAAGCACAAATACTTTCTTCCATTGTGATCCCACATGTGAACCGACAATTACTTCGTTGATCCCGTCACCATCAATGTCTCCAATAACTGGAGAAGCATAAAAATAACAGTTGAAAATCTGTGACTTCCAGATATTTTCGCCATCCACCGGATCAAGAAGGTACACAGCACTGTTGAATGCCTTTCCACCATCAGACGGGGGATAAGGATAATTAGATATAAAACCATCGGAGGTGCATACCAGTATCTCATTACCGGGGTAAATCGATGAGATATCCCCGACTGCCGGGGTGCTGGCTACGGATACTCCTCCATCCTCAAGCTCACGGCTCCAGATATAATTACCCGCATAATCAAACATCCATACAGTACATATCGAGTTAGGTGATGTCAGATCAAGATGCCTGCATATCACTACTTCTGGATGCTCATCCCCTATGAGATCGCAAACTGCAGGTGCAGATCGACTCGGGTAAATGCCCGGAATACTCACATTACCCATGTTTGCTGGCCAACCAGATACAGGTAAACCACTCTCTGCATGCCAGGCATTTGCTCCGAATGGATGGACTGCAATAACTTCCATATCCCCATCAAGATCAAGATCAGCTATTGCCGGTGATGAGCAGAGAGGATAACTGAAACCGCTCCAGTCTCCGGAAGGAAGAGTTCGCAGTATCAATCCTGTCTCATCAATCAACTGAACACTGCCATCGTTGCACTGGATAGCTATATCAAGATCCTCGTCCCCATCAAAATCTCCGAGAGCTGGAGAACCATTAACCCAGTGGCTCAGCAATACTGGCCAGCCGGGCTCGGAACTGAAAGCTATTCCGAAACCGTGGTGATCATCGGTATACTCATCATCACCCGGCCCCGAAGGAGGATCCGGATCTGCGATAGATGGATCGAGCAGACCGATATCACTTATATCCTTGGCTTTTGTCTCCATGGTCAGCCAGCCGGAATAACCTTCAACCGGTACATCAACGGTTCCATGCCAGGTATCAAAATAACCATCAGGCTGGTTTGTGGATGTCCATTCCGGAGTAGATGGAGTAGCTGTCAGGTAAGGTTCATCAGGCTTTGTAAACCTTACACTTGAAGTGACTGTAGTACTCATCGGTCCTGAATAGATTATCTCAATATCCATGGTTGAACCGGGTTGGAGCGTAGTATTGGTATAAATGTTTTTAAAAGGCGCAAAACCTTCAGGAGGGTATGTTGCTACCCATTCGGCATGCCAGATATCCTGGTCAGTCGCAGCATCACTAAGCCTCACTTGCTGGGCGATCTCCTTGTTGTTGTTTAAGATACATTCAATTCCATCTTGTTGTATACTACTGTCCCAAGCATATTCTGTAGTCCTAATAAAGTATACACCATCAGGTGTGGTCATATTCAGAGGATTATATGATTCACCGCCCCCCTCCGCTGAAAGAGCTGTATTCCAGCAATTCTCTTCAATGTTATCTATTCCATTCCAAGTTGAATTATCATTACAGTTTGTTATACATGATGCTATTGCTGAGTCAAAGAATTCCCATCCGTACCTGAAGTAGAACTGCTTGTACTTCAACCAATCATCAGTAGAGCCGAACTCTCCTGTAAAGTCTATTGGGTACTTTGAGAATACTATCTCAAAACCTGTATTATTGAGTTTTATGCAGTCCCAAGAGATTCTAGTCGGCATATCGAGCAGAGGTTCTTCTGGATTTGTTCCGTACTCGCCAGTGCAAATAACACTGAATCCCTTAACAATATCAACTGCACCATGAAGACTATCTGCAGCCAGTGTATCTGCATATGCAGCTCCCATTGACGACCAATCAGCCCAGTCATCTATCGGCATATCCTCAAGAAAATAGAACCACGGATGTTCGGAAGGTCCGGGCAGCTCAGTGAAACCCCAGTATCCAGCATTTGAAGGATCAAGCAGATTCAGGGGATCAGCAATTCCTCCAGGCCAACCTTGCTGACTCGGATCCCAGATTGGATAGTCAGTTCTCTGAAAGTGCAAGTGTGTATAGCCACTTGAGGACTGATCATACATCGTACCAACTGCCTCGTTAATCTCGAGAACATATTCCACAGAAAATGAAGGTTCATTAAGATGCTGATAACACCAGTAGTATCCCGGATTAATATCATCTTCAACAACAACTACATAACCTGTGGTAGAAGAAACTATATCCGTTACTTCTCCGCCAGATATAGCATGAACAGGCGGAAATGTGGTTCCCACAGGTGGAAGCAGATCGATTCCAGGATGAAAATTGGACACGGTCTCATTAACTGTATCCCAGTCTCTGTTATAGCATCCGTATATTCTGTCTGTCTTATGAGATATGTCATCAGGATCCAGTGGCCAGCCAAAGGGTAAAGCTACCATACAGAAAAGCAATACTAGGATTATTGAATGTTTCATTCTACTCACCGCCAGTAAGCCGGGATACTATCAGTGGAAGGCTCTTATCTTGGGGGCCAATCTGCCAGATGGTATTCATCTGCATTACCGTGAATGAAGCTTCCGGAGAAATGTGAGCTATCTTCGGAGTTGAATCGGTAATATTGATATCATCCAGGACAAAATCGAATAGATAGGCTCTATAGTTTTGGTGGAGAGGATCAGGCATGGCTGCTGTTACCAGTAAATGTTCAGCTTCGTTATCACAGCTTGGCAATCTTAATACACGATGTCCATCATCTCGACTGAACTCTCTTGACCATATCTCAGATTTGTTTTCACAATCATATAGGGTTACAGTGAATGGTGATGCCCCATATATACATAGGTATCGTTCATTCGGAGTGAAAAAGAACTCCATTCCCTGTAAATCATCAAAGCGCTCAAGTATCTCACCTGTGTTGCCGTCAAATAGAATCACTTCCCTTTGCTCTTCATAGTTACCATTAAATACTACTACATACTGACCTGAAGCAGATACTAATGGGTATTTTATGTAACTGATACCGTGTATCTCATATGTAAATCTTACACTGCCATCCCTGTTCAAGACCCAGAGAATTGCACCTGGCTCTCGAGGAGATGATTCAGATGCGAGTAGTTTTGAAGTTACTGCTATTGTGTTTCCATCGCTACTAATAGTGTAATTTCTTCTGTATGACCATGGAGCTGCAACTTCCTTGAAACTCCCATCTGCATACAAAATACATGCGTTATCATAGGTAATTGGATATTCAGGTTCAGTCGTACTTAGATCAGATCCTGTAACTCCTATCGAGCCGTCCCTTGATAGTCTTATATAATCCTCTGCCATCGCCAGCTGACCGATTGTCTCACCGAACCTGTTTACCACATATCCTGGCTCGGAAACAACATTGGTCGGCATATCGGGACTGTCATAAAGAAAGGGTTCACCAACAGGATTCATTATGAAATTCTCACGCCAGTAATCTTCTCCCGGAGCAATCCAGTCTGCTTCTATATGAATTGGATTTCCTTCTTCATCAAAGAACAAATGAAGATCCTGAGCAATTACAGCCCTCACCCTGCAATCCAGCCAGTACCTGTCCTCCTCTGGAATAGTCTCATCGCTCAATATCTCTTCAAGCCACGGCATTGGATAGCCGTCAACTAAGGCAGCTTCGAGCTCTTCAGCAGTTTCAGCGCGGAATACTTCAACGATTTCAATACCTGAAGAACCGGAATCAGTATTGTCTGCAACCATGACTCCTGCAACAACAAACATCAGCACCATTATCAATGCTCTCATTATTGACCCCTGTCTATAAGTTATTCTGAATATTTATCTACTCACAAAGTACTTCGGTGGAGGACGGATCGGTGAGTATTGTAGGGTTACCCCCCCCCAGTTACAATAAACAGTGCTTTCTATGTATTGAATCTCATTGAAATGGTTGGATTGTTTATCGGATAGATTGAAGTGGTTTGTACTGTCCGCAGATATGGTGGTTATTATTTTGATCTGTTTCTGATTGAATCGAGAATTCAAATCATATGATTTCATTGAAGGATTATAATTAGCTGCTTCATTAAATCAAGTGCTTGCAAAAGAACTATTATAGATGATAGTAAACCTTCTGCAGAGCACTTTCATTGAATTTGAAGTTCATCGTGGTGTATGAATTGTTGTAGAATAATACTCTGAGGTATTAAAGCTTGGAGTATCTACCGTTTGCACATTTGAGTGAATTGGTCAATATCTACACGTATAGTTTTGAAATTCACGAACCACTGAGGGCGGAGGGTTACAGATGAACAGGTTTCTCTCGATTATTCTTGCGACGGTAACGATTTCATTTCTCAGCATGTGTTCCTCAGCGGATACACCGGTTGTATCATCATCGGACACACCGAGGATCACTGCCCCGGATGTTAATGAAGAGGACCTTCGGGAGCTTGCATCTGGAAACAGTTCCTTTGTATTTGATCTCTACGGAGTACTTGGAGAAGAGGAGGGCAATATCTTCTTGTCTCCATACAGTATTTCAGCGGCGCTTGCGATGACCTATGCGGGTGCCGGGGGTGGTACGGAAGCGGAGATGGCCGATGTTCTGAAGTTTACGCTTCCACAGAACCTGCTTCATCCCTCTTTCAACCTCCTGGACCTTGAGCTTGCAGAAATTGCGGAAGAGGACAGTACATTCAGCCTTCACATCGTGAACGCTCTATGGGGGCAGACCGGATATACCTTCCTGCCTGAATTCCTTGATGTGCTGGCGGCCAATTATGGTGCTGCTGTCAGGTTCCTTGATTTCTCAGATAATACAGAACTCTGCCGGGAGATAATCAATGAATGGGTTATGGAGCAGACCGAAGGGAGAATCGAAGACCTTATCCCTCGCGAATTGCTTTCGAGCGTCACAAAACTTGTACTCACTAACGCTATCTATTTCAATGCGCAGTGGCTCTTTCAGTTTGACGAAATGGGAACCAGAGAGCGATCCTTTAATCTGATCCATGGAGAACAGATTACGGTTCCCATGATGAGTCAGACTGAACATTTTCCCACGACAACGGGGGAAGGGTACATGGCGGTTGAACTGCCATACAGTAACAGAAGATCATCCATGCTGGTTATCGTGCCGGATGAGAATCACTTCTTTGAGGTGGAAGCCTGTTTGGGGAACGATTTGATCGCTGAAATAACGAGAAGCCTGAGAGACGAAAACCTGTATCTCACTCTGCCAAGGTTCGAGACCGTCTCCGCATTCCAGCTGGAGGATGTGCTCGCAGAAATGGGTATGCCTTCAGCTTTCGGAGTATCTGCTGATTTCTCAGGAATGGATGGTTCCCTATCTCTCTACATTGCGAGCGTGATTCACAAAGCCTTCGTCTCAGTTGACGAAAACGGCACGGAAGCCGCGGCTGCAACAGCTGTCCTGATGGAGAAACTCAATGGGGATTCTTCAGTTGAATTCATGATAGATCGTCCGTTCATATACCTCATCAGGGATAGCGGCACAGGTACGATACTTTTTATCGGCCGAGTTATGAATCCCCTGGAATAGGATTGCATGAACAGGACATTCGCAAATATGTGATATTTGACACCAGATATGACACTAGTATTTTTCTTTCATGTTTAAGATATCTGCTGATTCAATTCTGAGAAGAGAACCGGTAATTCTACTGGCAATTTTACTGTTTGCTGTTATTTTGCGCCTCCCAGTTCTTGTACGGAATCCCATTCCCGCGGGAGACGGTGTAGCATCAAATCTTGAAGCAGCAATTAACCTGCAACAGGGATACGGCTTCTCTACAATGAGGAAATGGACTCTTTACAGCGGATCGATGGAAGCAGTCAGGCCCGAGGGTAACAGGCAGCCTATGATGACACTGCTTATCTACGTCCTGTTCCTTATCAGCGGTCCTGGATTCACCGTCACGCAGATACTTTCTCTATTTGCAGGACTTCTCTGCCTGTTCATGTGCTGGCTCTGGGCAAGAAAAAATTTCGGAAAACTACCTGCTCTATTTGCTCTTCTGGTTCTGTCCGTAACACCGCTTTTCATCTGGTATTCAACTCAGCCTGACAGTCTTATGCTTTTTACCGCACTGTTTTTTACAGTTCTGCTGATAGCGGACAGAGAGGTGCTTTCGTTCAGAAGGGTAATACTCCTTGGCATCTTCACCGGTCTTGCATACCTGACAAGAACGCAGGGCATGCTTCTGGCTTTCTCTATCGGCTTCTGGGTCCTGTTGAGAGGACGAGGAAAAAGGATCCTGAAAACCCTGCTGTTCATTACTGTTTTCATCCTCACATGCTTGCCCTGGTTCGCACGCAACCTCAGTGTTTTCGACTCTCCCACATATACACAGGGAGGACAATTTCTGCTCAACGAGAACCACTGGGCAGCATGGGAAGTAAGGGATACGCCGCCGAAGCCTACCGATATGCTAAGGCACCAGGGGGTCGGTGCGGTGGCTGCATACCTGGTAAAAGGAACTCTGAGGGTTCTCGAGCCCATCACCACTGGGTCTCTCCACAGAGGTGAGAGTTTTGGCCAGCCATCCCTGGTTGGTTTTGCAATACTTGCTCTTCTGGCCCTGAAATCGAGGGATATGCGAAGAAAGATACTGCTGCTGCTTGTCGCTGCCCTGCCTCCAATTGCCGCACTGGTCCTTCATGAACACAGCGGCAGGTATCTCGCCTTTTTCATCGCAATTGTTATATGTCTGGGCTCCGCCGGGCTATTATCGCTGAGTAGAATTGCCGGAAGGAGGGTAGCCTCTGCTGCAGCTGTACTGCTGCTTCTACCGTTCGTTTACCCGCTGGGCAGAGTTCTTTCTGAAAACTCAATTGCACGGGCATCGGAGGCGCAGGAGATTTCTCAATGGCTTGAAGAGAATTCCCGGGCAGACGAATGGGTCGTAACATATCCCAATGTGGAACTTTTTATCTGGCAGTACATGCGATCCACTTTAACAATGCCCAACGATTACGAGATGCTTCTCTGGCCATGCCTTGAGGAGCATGGAGTGCGGTATGTGGTCGTTGACAGCTATCTTACTGTACTCAGGCCGCACCTTTCAAACCGGTGGAGGCGAACCCCTGACGGTACCGATTGGCAGCTGATCGATCCCCCGGATTTTCTGAGCGAAGTTTACCGAAGTGAATCAGGCAGATCTATCGTATACGAGATGACTGGACATGTACCGGATGGATTCATGCACATCGATAATCTGCCAAGGGATAACATGCGGGCCCTTCCCCCTGCTGGAAATCCATGGTAGTGTAACTCAGGATTATCTTCAACTGTTTCGGTAGACATAATGAAATACCCCCGGAAATGGGGGTTACTCAATAACTGGCGGAGAGGGAGGGATTTGAACCCTCGGAGACGTGAATCTCATACGCTTAGCAGGCGTACGCCTTAAGCCAAACTCGGCCACCTCTCCGCATATTGAACGGGTGCGGATTATTGTAAAGCAAGTGCCGCTGGTCAAGGCACATTCCCCATCGATGAGTAATTAACTATAAATATCAGGTCATGCAGCACATGATGAACACACCTGCTGCAGATAGGAAGGAATTATTTCAATGAGGTTTATTCTGACAATTATCATCGTTTCGATCATTCTCTCTGCTGCATGCGGTGGAGAGCCTGAAACTGAAGTCCCTCCCGATGGAGCAGCATCAGCACCGCAGGATTCGGTGGAGATTCAGCCAGAACATTTTACAAGCCCGCAGGATGCGATATCCGGGGCGTACAACCTTATTGAGGATGCCCGGTCGGTGACAGACGAGGCAAACGCCAGAATCGAGGAACTAGAGCAGCTGATGGGAGATAATTAATTGACCTTACTTATTCTTATTTCGCTTCTTTTCAACATTGGCACACCTGTATACAATCTTCACTCAACAACAGAGTCATCGGATATCATTGTAGTGATGATGGAGAACGGCCTGCTTCCGGAAGAACCATGGGAAGGCATTACGCCCTGGCAGCGTGAAGAATTCTGGGCACTTGCCTGCAGCGGCATGATGATACAGAGGGCTGGATGGTCCGGTTACATCATCATATGCCCCTCTGGCACTGGAGATGAAATTCTTGAGACCGCCATTACCCTCGCTTCGGCTGAGTGTATACCGGACAATTCGGCACTTTCCTCCGGCCTGCAGATGATCCCTGCGTCGGATTGTTCTTCGACGGTTCTTTTTTTCACTTCGGGGGGCATCGATTCTGCTCCCGTCAGACTCCCCCTTAGAACCAGCATGTGGCTATCGATGGAAGGTGACACTATCATGGTGAACTCTCCGGAGGAGGGAAATGCTTTCTTCTGGACCGATTTTCCAGATTCCATTGGACTGCTTCGGGCCGCCTGGAGGGGGATCGGTACGGAAGTGGTGCCTGCCGGCAGTACTTCTGTCAGCCTGGCATTCACCTGTGTTCACGGAAGTGTACCTTCCAACCTTTCGGGGATTAATGTTGAACCCCATGTGCTTGACGAGTACTACATGGAAACTTGGGGAAGAGCCATCTCACACGTTGAGAACCTGATTGTGGATCTTTATCCATTAAGAGAGGATTCATCGCACCTGCTTTGGATCAGGGGAAACGGAACGAATAATCCATGGAGAACCTCTCCCTCTCCCCTTCCGCCTCCGTCTGCTCGATATCATGTTGATATGCTTGCTCATCCGATTGAAGAGCATCCTCTCAGAGATTTCAATGCCTCAAATATTCCTGGTGCGGTTAAAATCGAGCTGCCCGGTTTCCTATCCGATCCGCAGCGGGGACCCATAATGAAAGCAATTCTTGAGCGGATAATCGGCAGGGATGTACTGCCGGGGTTCGAGAACGAGATTCACTTTGATGTTGAATGCGGTATTATGGGCGATGTCTCCATCTGGCTGATAAATGGAGATGGCTCTGCAATTGGGGATACACATAGATCTGAAGTGTTTGATAGACTGCGTAATTCAATACTTGTTCCTCCGGGCAATACCCTGATAGGCAATGCAGTGGTCAGGGCTTCATATCTTGAGGGGGTGTATCTGGATTCCATCGGTGTAAGGGAAGTTTCGATGGAGCTGATGAACATTCTGTATCCTGATCAATAACCTATCATTAATAAAACGGGGTGATGTATGAAAATCAAGAAATTTGACTGTCCTTCCTGCGGAGCATCCGTGAAGATAAAAAAAGGTGAGGATATGCTCACCTGTCCTTACTGCGACAGTACTGTGATGGTACCGAGATCATCCTCTCCTGATATAACGTCAGGTTTTACTCCGGTTCAAACTCCAGAAACCACTCCCTTTCAGCCCCCGGTGATTCTGAATGCGGAAAGAATACGCAGATCATGCAGCAGAACGATTGTTTCCATGGCAGTCTCCCTCCTTCTAGGGTTAGGTATTCTTGTTTTCTTCCTGATGAACTCCTCCGGTATCAGAGAATTGCTTCAGGACCCCATTGCATCCATCACAGGAAAATCAGGCATTTCTGCAGTTCTCGAGTTCGGGGGGGAGGGTATGGGAGCCGGGTATTTCCAGGATCCCGAGGTTTTATGTGTTGATTCCCAGGGAAACATGTATGTAGGAGAAAGCCAGACCGGCAGAATTCAGATCTTCGATTCAGCCGGTAATTATACCGGACAGTGGATTTATGCAGAATCTGATGAATTCTACCTGTACTCAATGGCTCTTTCCAGGGATGGTCTGCTTTACATGGCTTATGACAACGAGCTCTACATTCACGAAGCTGCTACCGGGGAACTTGTGGGCTCACTGCAGCATCCCGATGGCTGGGGTTTTGATGATGTTGAAGTCTGTGATGATGGAAGTATCGTGGCATCATGGTACTGCAATCGTGATGACATCATTAAATTCTCACCCGATGGAAGCATTGATTTTCTCCTTCAGGAAGCCATAAGCGGCCAGAGCGGAGACTCGGAACTGGACACGGATATCATCGTGGATGGATCCGGCAACATCTTTGCGTACGGTTCTTTCAACGGCAGCATTTTCAAGTTCAGTCCAGACGGAAGATTCCTGAACAGGTTCGGAACCGATGGAGACCGCCCGGGACAGTTCACATTCCCTTCGAGCATCTGTATTGACCCGCAGGGCAGGCTGTGGGTAAGTGATTTCGGGGATCTGATCGTTTTCGACAACAACGGGACTTACCTTGATACATTCAACCCGGGAACGACATTTTATGACATGGTTATTGTTAACGGTTACCTGCTTTACGGAATTACGAACGATGATACAATTGTGCAATTGGATCTTTCTGGAATCATGGAAGATCTCTGACTTAACCTGTACCTGACGGGAGAGAGAAACATGGAAGGAATATGGGAACAGATTAAGGATATAGTGACGATGTACGGGCTGAATATACTCGCCGCTCTGGCCATATTTGTGATTGGTAAGTTCATTGCTGGTATCATCAGAAAACTTATTCGAAAAATTATGCGGAAACGGGAGCTTGACGAAACTCTGACAGGATTCATCAGCAGCATTGTTTACGCCGGTATTATCGCATTCGTCGTTATTGCAGCCCTTTCCAAACTGGGCATTCAGACAGCATCCTTCGTTGCTATTCTGGGAGCCGCAGGGCTTGCCATAGGCCTTGCTCTCCAGGGCTCTCTCTCTAATTTCGCTGCGGGTGTGCTCATAATTATCTTCAAGCCATTCAAAGGTGGAGATTACGTCAATGCAGGGGGGTGTGAAGGGTCCATAAACACCGTAGGGATATTCACAACGTCTATCCAGACTGTCGACAACAAACTTGTCATCGTACCCAACTCCAAGATAATGAGCGACACCATTACCAATTACTCCGCACTGGAAACAAGAAGAGTCGATATTGTAGCGGGGGTCAGCTACGATGATGATGTTGACATGGTAAAGGATCTATTGCTGAAACTTCTGGTTGAGGATGAGCGGATACTTACCGATCCTGCGCCATTTGTCGGGCTGCTTGAAATGGCTGACAGCAGCGTGAATTTCACTGTGCGTGCATGGGTTAAGAACGAGGATTACTGGAACGTTTTCTTCCACACGAACGAGAGAATTAAGAAGACATTTGACGCTGAGAATATAACAATACCCTATCCTCAGCTTGATGTGCATATGGATAAGGATTGATCAGTCGTGGAGATTAGAATCTTTCGATAGAAGATGGGGAGGGACATTATGTTAAGAGTACTTTTTATCATCGTGATTCTGCTCGTTTCATTCGGCTGCGGAGAGGTCACACAACTTGAGCCGGCTGAAGTTGTAGAAGCATTTCTTCATGCGCAGGAGAGCAGAGACGCCCGGCTGATGGTTTCTTACCTATCGGACGGCAAGTTAAGTAACATGGGTGAGTATGTAGATGAGATCAAGAATGGTGATCCGAACCGAATTCTCGATATCACCAGAGTAGATATAAGCGAATCGGAGATTAGAAACCTTAATGCGGAAACCTTTTACATTCTTTCGTTTGAAGCTCATTGGGACATGCTTGAAAGAATGAACCTGGAGGATTCTGGTCCGGAGTACCTTATAGGAGAACCAAGGATAACAGGTGATACTGCCCGTGTAGAAATAACCGAGAGATACTACAACAGTGATGAGATAAATACATGGGTGATTGTCAGAGAAGACGACCGGTGGAAGATAGACTGTTATCCAGGTCCCTGATACGATTCCGAAAAGTAACGGTGCACAAAGGGCGGGAATGAATCCCACCCTTTTTCATTCTCAGTACCCCCGGAGTTAGAAGCTCCAGAGTGCCTTAATGTATCCAAATGTATGCTGTTCCAGAGCCATGTCTCCGTCGAACATCAGCTCGGACATTTTCGTGGAGAGTGTACCAGTTGGAGCACCAACACTGGTCTTGTTCATCAAGCCTCTGTTGGCTCCGGTTTCCCACATGTAGGTGTAAAACATGTTTGCTCCGCCTACCCATTCCAGCTCGACGATGACATTATCAACCCCGTTGTACCAGAATGGTGTGTCGAGGGTGATGGTCACCCACTCGTCCGTACCGGCCGACATAACCTGCGACGCGGTCTGGTATACAAGGGTCCTGGTGCCTGGAATGTAGTTATCAGCGTAAGTATCCGTAAGTTCGGATACGGATGCCAATCCAACGTAAAGCTTGAAGTTATTGTAGTTTCCGGACGCGGCTCCTGAGGACCCACCTCTCTGCCAGCTGATCTGGCTGATGGTCATGGCTCCCGACATTTCTGATGACAGTGCTATCACCTGATAGCGGTTCTGAGAGCCTCAAGATGCGCAGAATGGGTCCATGCTGGGTATGGTAGCTGTTCCTACCACGACAGAAGCAAGACATGCTCCGGTAACCAGCAATAGAAGACAAGCAGCTGTAGTTTTCACAAAACCTCCTTTGAAGAAACTATTAGACACTAATAAAGAAATTATTACATACTAATGTAGTAGGATATTGTCCAGTACCGCAACTTACTTGTGAACACCGTACTCAGAGTTCATATAAGATATTATCTGTCGTAGAGGTCGATATACATTACTTCCGGTTCGATCAAAAGGATGCCGTTTTCAGTGATCCCGGCGCCCTCCACAATACCGCTGATATCAGTCTTCAATATCCAGAAAGACAGTACCTCTCCGGAAATGGAATTTATGTTACCCATTGCAAGAATCCCGTGATTCGACAGAATCGCCTTGAAGAGATAATCGTCTGCACCAGTGTCGTAACAGCGCTGCCACAGAAGATCTCCATTAAAGTTGTACAGCAGCAATAGAGCATCATCCAGACCATCAGTACCACCTGATATAAGCAGATCCCCATCGAGAATATCCGCCAGTTGTACCTCACAATCTGAAGGGAGCTGCACGATAATCTCATTCTGCATGCCGTTATCCGGATACAATCGTTCCCCGCAGAGGACATGACCCTCGATAGCAGGGAAAATCCAGAAAGAGTCATTGATACGGCTGATCCTGGCTCTGATGGGAATCTCCGAGTCGGCAACTGTGATCGGGGCAGAAACCAGACCGTCGCTGGTTATATGCTGTACATCTATGCTATTGTAATTACTGACAAGAACGCAGTAATCGCCATCGACAGTCTGCAATACAGATAGGGCAAAACCCTCTATATCCTCCGGCTGCGTCATCCATTCCAGTCTGCCATCTGCTGAAAGCTTGAATACATACCCGCCAAGGAGCTGTTGTCCGGGGCAGCCTGCGACAAGTAACCCTCCGTCGGAACAGGGAATCATATCGGTGGACATCCAGATATCCTCATCATCCTCTCCCAGAACGAAAGTCCAGAGAATGCTGCCTGAAGAATCCATTCTTACAACGGCTACATCAGTATCGATCCCGGTTGCCCTGGGCTCGGAATGAACGCAGACTGCGAAACCATCATCGAGAGTAACCAGTCCTCCGAGACTCTCGAAAGCCCTTGAACTCTCCGCTTCAAGAATGTGTCTGGACCAGAGAATCTCCCCTTCACGGTCAAAACAAATCAGAAAAGGATCTTCAAATGGTCCAGTAATAGAAACAACAGCGTTCCCATTTGAAAGAACGGCACAATCCCGCAGGTAGTAATGCCAGTCTTCCTCTGTCTCAATTGCCACCGACCATGTTGACTCAGCTAATGCAATTGTTGAAACAACTAAAAGAGCAAAAGAACTTATAATTTTCATCCATGCCCCCCTTACTGAAGAAATTCCGCAGGACAGGTTCTACAAACACCTCCCGCAATATTATTATAGACCGGGTTCACATGTTACTGCAAGGATTCACAATCGGGGCTGGATCAGCATGCGGTTTGTCCTTGAATCACCGCAGTACATCCTCATTGCAGAGCAGGCTCGAATAGTGTATTATTTTTCTGTATGTAATCAAATCCGTGAAAAATTAGTCAAGGGGTTAATTCACTTCTCAATGATTCCCCTCACAGGTGAGCCTCGGCTGAGGCTGAACAGGAGGAACCGATGAAATATCCGTTACTGTCCGATGCCGATATGAAAGCTATGGATGCTCTTAAGAAACATCATGGCGGCGCAGAGAATATCATCAGTACCATCAGGAAAATGAGAGATTTTGAAACACGGAAACGAATCCTCGCTGAAAAGGGTTTCGGTAAAATGATAGAGGAAGCGGAAGCCTACGCCAGAGACTTCCCGCAGGTAGAGGATTTTGAGAAAGAGAACGGGATTACCTACAATGATTCTCTCGGAACCGCGACAAGTCAGGTGTCCGGATTCCAGGGAGCAAAGGTCACTCATGAATGCATCAAGCGGATTGCTGAGAGCGCCGGGACCGATGAACCCTGTTTCGCCCCCCAGGAGATGATATCCGTAGTAGCCCTTACCGATAACTACGTTTACAATGGGGACCTTCTTGCAACTCTGACAATGGCAGAGAACATCATGAAAGCGAGTAAGTTCTGCAGCACGAATCTTATTGGTATACCCCAGCCGGAGAATCGCTTTCGTGAACTGGAAGCCATCACAGGCGAGAAATTCGTCAGATATGAATGCGAGAATGGGATCTGTGCGCTTACCCTGAAGAATCAGGGAACACCGTTCGGCAACTTCGGCGGGATCGAAGTGGCCAACAACAACCACCTGATTTACCTTGACGGAGTTACCCGCACCGCACTTGCAACCGGAGGGGATTTCTACCTTAATCCAAGCTGGAGCACCATTGTTGCTATCTGTTACTACGGACGCGATATACCCAATCTTCATATAAAGATCTCGATGCTTCTCGCAACACAGAATCCAATGCAG
>JAGLOY010000086.1 GCA_023138735.1 Candidatus Aegiribacteria sp.
AGGTCAAGCAGCCTGGGGATCATTTCGCGGCATGTCTTTGGACAGCATGTTTTGCGAAGAAGCATCTTACAAAGTTCCTGCTTGAACTAGTAAATAGAGCCAATTACAAGGCGTATCTGGAAGTACTTCTCCAGGCTTGTCTATCCGAAATATACAGTGTACTCCGATCCCTTGTTTCTGGAAACCTGTAATTCGCTACTCTTCTTACAATAACACCATAATTTGTGTATTGACTCAAAAAAAATATTAACTTATACTCAACTTCAATATTCCTACTAATTTGGAAGGAGAATGAGCTGATGTTCGAAATTATCCTGCTGTCCGGTTGAGGTTCCTGTACGGAACCCCGGTGGCGTTCCGCAGGTGAAATTCCGCAACTGGCTCATACTCACCCTTAACTCCCTTCCCCTGGTCTGATCCAGTCGCGAACAGACGAAAGGGGGAAACAGCACATCTGATCAATAGTGTTTCAATTGTTCACTATTCACACAGGGAGTTTTAAATGGTATCGAGGAATGTCTCTACCGTCATTGCTGTGACGGTCTGTTTGCTGGTCTCAACAATTTCCTGGGCTGATAACGGTTACGTCTACCTGGATGCAACATACAACTCCAAGTACGTTTGGAGAGGTATAACATTCGTAGATAATTCAGTTCTTCAACCCTCGATAATGATTGGCGCGGATAACCTCAGTCTTTGTGCCTGGGGAAGCATTGAAATGACGAACGAGAATATCTACGCAGGTGAGGATTCCACCGCCGGGGATTTCACGGAAGCGGATATTTTCATCGACTATACAAGGGGAATCGGACCTGTAACGGTTTCCGGTGGACTGATGTACTGCACATATCCAAATACAGGATACAGGGCAACAACGGAATTGTACATTGCTGGCAGTCTTGGAATTCTTCTGTCACCAACACTCACGCTGTACAGGGATATCGTCGAAGCGGACGGTTTCTATGGATCCCTTGGCCTCAGTCACACATTCTCCGGGATCTCCCCTTCGCTTGGAATAGCAGATCCTGCAATAACAATTTCAGGTTCCACGGGATACGGTAACTCTCTCCATAACGCCTACTATTACGGTGTAGACAAAGCAGCTGTTGCAGATCTCACGCTCTGCGGGGCATTCTCCTTTACTCTTGCCGAGACCATCTGGCTGAACACCTCTTTGAATCATGCCATGCTTCTGGACAGCGAGATCAAGGAAGCATTTGAACCAAGTGAGTTGGAATCCAACACATGGTTCGGGATGTCCCTAACATGGCAGCCAATCTAGAGGAGGTTTCGCAATGAACACCGCACTCTTCTGGATTGTAGCTATATCCTACAGCATCCTCATTGCCTATGTGGGCTACAGGATCAAACGCGGAAAAGAACTAGCAAGTATCGTTCCGCGTCCATTACTTGAGTTCTGGATGGCAGGAAGGGATCTTCCAGGCTGGAGACTCGCAATCTCCCTGACTTCAGGATGGCTAATGCTCGGATGGATCGGGTTCGGCATGTCACAAGTATACATGTATGGAGTAACAGGCCTGTGGATACTGCCTATCCCATGGTTCATCCTATGCCTGATAATCATTTTCATGGTTCCGCTTGTAAGAAGGATAGGCGTAATCAGCCTTCCTCAGGCACTATCAAAAAGGTTCGGAGGATCGGCAAGGATTCTACTCGCCATTTTCTCGTTCGGTATTTTCATCTCATGGACCCAGGCGGAGCTCTTCATGGCAGGAACACTCGCCAGCCCGTTCCTGGGAGTGCCGGGATGGGTCTGCATGATCATAATTGTAATACCGATTCTCCTCTACACA
Organism: Candidatus Aegiribacteria sp.; assembly: GCA_023138735.1. Classification (GTDB taxonomy): domain Bacteria; phylum Fermentibacterota; class Fermentibacteria; order Fermentibacterales; family JCC-6; genus Aegiribacteria. The sequence continues at coordinate 1,815 of JAGLOY010000086.1, forward strand.
TGGTTTGGTGGATTCAGGGCTATCGTCACTACCGATCTGATCCAATTTTCCATCATGGCTGTCTTCATGGTGCTATTAGCCACCACCGCCATAAGCGCCGCTTCCAACAGCACTGGCGGCAGTATTTTGAGCGCCCTGAGTCAATCGGCTCCACCATGGGCAGGTTCCGGGGAGATCTTCAATCCCTGGTTCCTCACACTTGCGTTTCCACTAGTCCTGCTTATCGGTTACCTTCCAGGATGGATGATCGAACAGGATCTGCTCATCCGGATACAGGCCGCAAAATCGACTAAGGAGGCAAGAAAAGGCGCAGTACTCGGGTTACTTCTCATAACCGTCTTCGTACTGATCCTGCCTGCAATTGCAGCTTTCTGTGCCCTGATTGTCTTTCCACCGGTCAATGGTGTTCCACCAGATATAATTGGTGGAGATGCGCTACAGATAATATCAGCATTCATAAACATGATGCCACTGGCAGGTGCTCTCTTCATGTTCCTGGGTCTGCTGGCATGCCAGATGTCAACCATCGATACATTCTCTAACGTCTCTGCGCTGGCGATATCCCATGATATCATAGAGCCGATGCTGCGAAAACGGAAGTTTTCAGGCAGCAGAAAACTGGACTGGGCGAAAGCCGTATCAATGGGAGCGATCCTATTCGCTCTCGCCTGTGCGTTGATAAGCGAGAAACTAGGCGATGTATACTACATCTCATCCGGTATACTCTCCGCATGCATAGCAATCCCTGCAATGTTCATATTCTGGAAAAGGACAACGCTGCCTGCAGTCCTTGCATCTGCCGTAGTGGGATGTATTGGAACCATCGGTGGTTATTTCTACGAGTACAAAATACTGCAATACATGGATCCTGAAGCACCTCACTACTACGCGAATGAACTTCCATCCTGGCTTCAGGGATCGTTCATGTACAACTACCTTGCACTTGGAGTAATAGCATCGATGATAACAATAATCGTGGTCAGCCTGATCACAAAGAAACCAACAAACGAACAGCTCGAATCTGTCGGGAATCTTCCAATGGATGAACTCGAGGAATTCTCCAAGTGTGCCGATTCTTTCTAGCAGGTTAAATCAGTACAGCCCGGGTGAAAACCCGGGCTGTAAGCTCAATCCATTTATTCTGCTCGGTATCAAAGCTCCTCTGTATACTGATAGACAGCTTGGAATGTCACTTCCTCCATGAATTCGAGAGGCAGAACTTGCACAGTCAGCATTTTCTCTCCTGGCGCTCCATATGAGTCAGGATGCTGCATGAGATCTATTTCAGGTTTGTCCACCACAACTCGATACAGATAACCATGTTTCGTACCGTCATGCAGGATCCTTACTTGACGCTTCCCATGATCTTCATCTTCAATAACCTCTATACTCAGGTTGACAGGTTTGTGTGAAAATGCTCTTGCAAGAGTGATTACAGGTGTTACGGTTGAGCCAGCAAGCAGACTGGATAGCCTTTTCGGACTGCCATGGAACCATTCAACATGGGCTTCTGATGTCATCGGTGCTGCCTCATCCACAAGCGGCACTCCTTTCATTTATATCAGTAGAACAATGATCGATTAATTTCATGTATTTCAAGATAGGTTTCAACACTACAGGTTGAAGTTGTGTTCCGGAGAGATGCTTACAGCGTTTCGGATGCGGAGCAGGTCACTGTCACTGAGCTGCCCAGCCGGACAGACAGCAAAACAGTTGTGACAATAGTAACCGGCGTTAGATATTTCCTCCCTCTTCCTGGTACATGTGTCATAGCTCCATCCTTCCGGGTAATGAATACTCGGATCGTATGCGTCTGCCGGACAATTCTCGATACAGAGAACACAGTTGGTACAGGGTTCAAAGTCAGCCAGTCTCTGATCTGGTTCCAAAACGGCGTCAGTAAGTATCACACCCAGAGTCATCCTGTTTCCAAGAATCGGATGGAGGATCAAGCCTGAGCGTCCGTAAACACCCAGACCAGATTCGTAAGCAGCAATCTTCAAAGGAGGACTCCTGAATGAAACTGCATGATCGAAATGAGTAAGCCACAGCATGCCCTTGAGGGTGACTGACGAGAGAAACAGCCTTGCCAGGCGGCCCAGAGCATAATCTTCGCTCTGTATGTTCTCCGGTACTGGTCCCAGATTTCTTGAAGATTCTCCCGGAGCGAATGGACCAAGAAAGATGTTATTGCAATCCGGGGACATTGCGATAGCGAAAACTACGACCGACCTGCATTGGGGCCAGAGGGAAAGCGGCTTCGCCTCCTCAGGTACTCTGTCGAATCCCTGTGAGGGATCAGCGACTCGGACATCAAAAGCTCCCGCTTTTTTCATCCAGGTTATGAATTCAGATTTAATGGAATCTTCCATGTGCTTCACCGCCTGACGAAATATGGATCGGTTAATCATGCCGGAGTACAGTCACTTAGTTCACAATATAGCAAGGCATGCAATTCGTCAAGAAAACAGTCCGTAATTACAACTTTTCTATTAATTACCTGCAGATTCTGATCAATGCCGTCATGCTGCCGGGGAAACTGAACGAATCGCTTCAATCGGGTGTTAGCCGGGAACGTCCAGGAGCCATGTGATTGCCTGCTCTACGAAGAGCACGTTGTCTCTCTGATCTAACAAACCGGGACCGGAGCCTGGCAGGTTGGGCTCACCAACGAATCCTGAGTCTCCTGTTACAAGAACTCGCCCACCCTGAGTTTCCAGTGCCCAGGCAAAGGCCTTATCTTCTGCAGATAATCCGCCAGGACCTTTGTCAACAGTTCCTTCGGGAAACAGAAGTACCGGCATTCCTTTCGAATTGCAATTCACTCCACAACCGTTATTGATGATTACTGACTTGACGGAAGGCGTACCGGACCGGGAAACCAGTAATGGGTGCTTATCTGTTTCGGTGCTGCGAATAATAGTTCCCGGAAGTGCCGGATCGGTACAGAAGCATGCCTCCGAAATTTCTATTCCGAACTCTTTCGCGAGTTTGCCATCTTGCTCAGTGAAATGCCCCATGCCTGGATGAGTGGGAACCCGTGAATGATTTGACATTAAAAGAAGGCTTCCTCCATCGAGGACAAACCGATGGATGCCATTCAAGAAAGGGGCTATTGGCCTGTCCGGACACCGCGTCAGGACTATCAGGAGATTGGCGGACTTCAAGCCGCCTTCGGGTTCTGGGGACTCTTCAAAACATACAGAATGGTTAATTCCTTCAATTAAACGGATGAAACTTGTAAGTCGCCCCAGAGGATCAGCATTTTGAACGGAACGTAAATGTTGAACTGCCTGCAGACTGTGGCTGTCGATAACGATTCGCGACATGTC
>JAGLOY010000087.1 GCA_023138735.1 Candidatus Aegiribacteria sp.
GCGCAGATAAACTCCGAAGGCCAGTCCGGGGGTGTGATGTTCGTCAGATCAGAACCATCCGAGTTAATTGTATACATATCATAGAGACCTTCACCACTCATGCTGGCCACCGTAAATAGAAGCCGATCACCCGTATGTGACCATTCCGCAATGAACTGCTGCCAGCCGGTGCTGGTAATTGCTGTCTCACCCGTGCCGTCTGGACTTACAGTGTAGAAATTCCAGTTCCCGCTTGGGTGCTGATCATTAACCATTCTATCAAAACTGATCAGGGTTCCGGATGGATTCAGCCTGGGATCATAATCCCCAAAAGGAAGATCGGCGTTTCCCCATTGACCCGCGAGTTCAAAATCAGTCACCTGTTCTGCATTGGTGCCGTTTTCATCCATAATCCATATCTGGCTTTCCCTTGTGAATACGATCTGTGAGCCAATCCAGTGACAGTCGGCATCGTGGAAGCCTGAATCGTAGAGTTCCGCCGGGTTTGTGCCATCAGCATCCATTACAAAAATATCCAGTGTGTTATCCGGGTAATCCGGCCAGGAAAGGAAGAGTATCTGCGTGCCATCAGGCGACCAGGAGGGGTAAGCATCCAGCCATCCATTGTCCGTGATCCGCTGGTATCCCGAACCGTCAGAGTTGATCAGGCATATTTCGCTGTCAACGAAGGTGTTGTCTCCGAAGTTTTCCTGGAAGATAAACCTTGTTCCTCCAGGGTTTTCGTGAATCTTGTGAAGTGAGTTGTCCGAACTGTATATCAACTCAACTTCTCCGGTGGAAAGATCCAGGGAATAAAGACCGAACCTTTTATCGTGCTCCGGCATGTCTGCTGCCTCCTGGCCGAGAGGATCATTTCCACAACTGACGAGCATAACAACAGCTGTACAGAGGAGCAGGAATGCCGGACTCCAGACGGTGATATTGCTGTTGTTATACGTTTCGGTGCTCATCATACTGAGAATCTCATGTGAACTTCAACCATTGTATTGCTCCCGATTAAAGATATGGAGAATCATTGAGGGCTTCGGCGAGGTATTCGTACTCGGTATCACCATTGTACAGCTGGGCTGATATCCTGATGATCCTTCCAGGTGGAATGGCAGTGTGAATCACCGGGATCTCAATCTGTTTTTCCCTGAGCAGCCAGGTCCAGAGAGGATCTATACCTTCAGGATGAGGCAATCCTGATGGAGCAATGTAAGAAAGGATCAGCGCGCCCATTGAGCCCATCATACCGGCCGGGCACGCGGGTTGCAGCGAAAGCTTGCCCGAGATCATTTCAATAGCCCTGACAGCCTTCTTATGATTGTCCATCATAATGCCGTTCCAGCCACCAGGGTGCAGCTTTTCCATGTAATCGATAGCAAAGGGTATGGCCATTCTGGGAGTGGGATCTATTGTCCCGTTCCAGGAAAACTCAACCTGAAACTCGGACAGATCAGTGACAAAATCGGAGGCGAAATGACTCATTACCGCAGGACGGAAACCATCCTGCCTGTCCGGTCTGACGTAGAGTATCGCTGCAGTTGCGGGAGTGCACATCCACTTGTGGCAGTTGCCGGTGTAATAGGCGGCACCCAGCTCTGCAAGATTAATCGGCAGCATGCCGGGGGCGTGTGCTCCATCGACAAGTACATCTATTCCAGAAGTGTCCAGTTTCTGAATGAGTTCCTCTATCGGAAATATCATACCTGTAGGGCTTGAGACATGATCAACCAGCAGGAGAACAGTTCTGTCGGTAACCTGTGACATTATTGAATCCACAACCTGGTCGGGACCGGATACGGGAATATCGATGGGTGCCTCAACTATTCTTGCGCCATTCCGCTCCGCGTGGAACTGAAGCGCATTCCTGGATGCGAAATACTCCTGGCCTGTTGTCAGGAGTTCGTCTCCGGGATTCAGCCGCAGGTTTGAAAGTACGGTATTCACACCTGTGGTCGCGTTGGGGACGAGGACTACGGAACCAGGAGATGCTCCTGTGAATGTCTCCAGTTTCTCCAGGATTCCCGGAAGCGCAGGCATGTACTTTCGGAGCAGGAAACCAACGGGCTGCTTATTGAATTCATCAAGGAGGGATTTACGGTAATTGCTGACTTCAGCCGGACAGGCACCGAAGGAGCCGTGATTAAGGAATACGGTATCACTGGAGATATTCCAGTAAGCTGCGAATCGGCTTCTCAGTTCTTCAGGTTTCAGTGTGGTGAGTACCTTCCGGTTAGCCTTGCTTCTTCCAGAATATGACCCTCCATAGCATCCTCGACATCATGTAACGAAGATCCGCCGGGCAGATCCAGCTTGGAATCCAAGGCATAGAGATCAAAGTGCAGCTCCTGATCTGAGATATCGTCGGCAGGGCCGTCCCAGCCAACTCCACCAAAACTGTTAACGCCCTGCAGGGTACCATCATGTGAAACGCTTGTATGTGGTTGATTCCCGAAAATAGTACTTGCTTTGGGCTGTATGTTATACACAACCCAGTGACAGTATACCTTATCGGTATCAGAATCTATGCAGGTAACTAAAAGGGCCAGGCTGACGGTTCGCCTTGGAGGCTTCGTCCAGCCTATCGGAGGAGATGAATCGCCCTGGGTTCTGGAATACCAGGGGGGAATGAAACCGTTATCCTTGAAAGCGCTGCTCACAACTCTAAAACCCATTATCACCTCACTCCAGGAAACACAAACTCCTTCAATAATTATATAGTTCCTAATGCATGACGCAAGGGGTGAAATACCGTCTATCCACAAGTCGGAATTAATCCGGTTCAAGCCTCACCATGACATCAACAACACCTGTTCCCATCATATACAGGTTCTGCTCGACCTTCTTGAGTATGGAGAATGCCTCCTGAAGCGGCATGCGACCGTCAACCACAATATGCATGTCAGCCTGGACTCCATCTCCCTGGTATCTCGTCCTGAGATCGTGAACATCCGTAACACCGTCGACCGATAAGGCAATTCTTCTCAGCTCTTCTATTATCTCAGGAGGGGCAGCCGTGTCCGACAGCTGGCATAGAACGGGTCGGATGATATCGATTCCCAGTTTGAAAATGAACATGGATACGATTACTCCGCCAATGCCGTCCAGCACTATGAGCGATGGTTCAATCCTTGCGGCAAGCACAACTACTGCTACCGGAATTGAGCTGAGAGCATCGGATCGCTGATGCATAGCGTTGGCAGCGAGAGCAGCGGATTTAAGTTCTCTGCCTGTTTTTAACGTCCATCTGGAAAGAATCCCTTTGACAAGAATGGCTATCACTGCCACTGCAAAGGCAGGCCATCCTGGGGGAACTTCAGCCGGGTTCATTATTGCACCGAAAGATTTCCAGGCTATGTAAATGCTCGTAAGTACTACAAAGAAACCGATGAACCCGGAGATAAGTGTCTCAATTCTGGAATGGCCGTGCGGATGATTCGCATCGGATGGTTTTGTCCAGAACTTCACCCCAATCAGTATGGCTACATCAGTTACACAGTCAGACAGACTATGCACACCATCTGCAACCAGGGCATTACTGTTGCTTAGAATCCCTCCAGCAAGCTTGAAACTGGACAACAATGCATTAAGAATGAATCCCGCAAGTGTAATTCTTGTGGTTCTTCTGAGAATTTCCTTCTCCCCTGACCCATTCATACGGCACCAACACTCCTTACATAAACGGTGTAGAAACTGATGGCATTGAGATAATCCTCCACCGAAATGGATTCTCCTTCGGAATGAAGCGCTCCTAGACCGTCCTTCCCAAGGTGAACCGGTTCAAACCTGTAGACGTTATCAGCTATTTTGCAGTAATGTCTTGAATCGGTAGCTGCCGGGAAAATGCCCGGCACAACCGTGATATCCGGCCATATCCCCCGTATAGCTGCTTCTATGGCCCCGTATTCATCCGTTTCCATCGAAGCTATACCTGAGGGTTCGTGAATCTGATTCGTATCTTCGTACTGAACATCTACTCCAAGTGGTTCGGCAACGCACAGGACATGGTTCAGAATGTCAAGGGAACTATCACCCGGAACAGCTCTGAAATTCACAAGTGCAAACGGCTCGGCAGGGATGATGTTCTCCTTGCTGCTGCCCCGGATCATGGTTATGGCTGTTGTAGTTCTTATAAGAGCATTTCCCGAGGGCCATTGCTCAATGGTTTGCATTATCTCTGCGGCAGTTGGTGAGTGATCATGGGTGACCAGGGATTCCCTGAGTATCCCTGATGTTGCCGCAAGCATCATCTTTACAGGGCTGCAGAGCTTCGCTGTGAACTGATTCTTTTCAAGTTCGGCAAGACACCTGCAAAGACTGCCGGCTGCGGTATTGAGTTCCGGAACAGAAGCGTGTCCCTGAACTCCGTGTGCTGTCAGCCTAAGTGTGAGGTATCCCTTTTCCGCCAGACCGATAACAGCAGCATCCCTCTCCATCCAGGGGTAACTGTAGATATATCCGCCTTCGTCCAGTACAGAACTGAGGGATACACCTCTATCAGTAAGAGTTCTGACTATTTCAGCAGCGCCGGTGTCCCCGCCGACTTCCTCGTCATGCCCGAAGGCAAGAATCAGTGTTCTGTCCGGCCTGAACCCTCCCTCAAGAAAATCCTCGCAGGCCTGAAGCATGCCGGAAACACCAACCTTATAATCGATGGCTCCTCTTCCCCATATCCTTCCATCCCGCAGTTTGCCTGAAAAAGGAGGTTCAAGCCAATTTTCACCATCATCAGCGGGAACCACATCAAGGTGGGCTGTGAGCATGAAAGGTTTCAGTGATAGATCTGAGCCCTGAAGAGTGTAGAGAAGGCTCCCCCCCCCAACTATTTCTCTTTTGAAATATCTGTGCACTTGCGGGAAAGCCTTTTTCAGATATTCAGCAATCTCCATGAAAGGCTTCATATCAAAGGTTTCACCTGGCTGACGGGATACTGTCCTGTATCTCAGTATTTCGGAGAATATTTCAAGCTTCTGCCTGTCGGTCATTCGGAAACCTTTCCGGGAATCCCCTTTTAAACCAGCATCGCTGTTCCATGGCACTTGAGCCGGATGATTGACCGCGACTGCTTTGGAAGATATTTGTACAAGTAATAATACAACAATTCAACCTGTTTCAGTATCACTGTACCGGACCATCTTTCCGCTGGCAGGTTTTAACAGCTGACAGGGAGTAAATATGTGGCAGATGGCTGCGCTTTCGATTCTGCTGTCCGGTCCGGGACCTACCCATTCGTGCGCAAGTAACAACCTTCCTTCCATGCATATGATGGAGCATGAATTACACCAGGGGACAGAAACCCTTTCTGTCACAGGCCTGAACGGTGGCAGGTCCCCTAACAGGACGATCTACGGATTCCTTCCCTACTGGGGAAACGATACATGGCTCAGATACGATCTTATAAGCATTCTGGCATGCTTCTGCGTGGACATGAACGGTTCGGGAACGATAAGCGCATGGAACGGTTTTCCCAGCCTGTTCTCAGACGCTATAGACAGCACAAATGCAGCCGGGGGGATAGCGATAGTAACCGTTGTAAATTTCTCTTCGGCAGGCATACACTCAATTCTGACCACCAACAGGGACACTGCAATCTCCACTATAGTTGACCTTGTCGCTTCCAATCCGGTGAATGGTGTCTCGATTGATTTCGAGAATGTCAGCTCGGCGGACAGGGACAATCTGACAGAATTCATGATGGAACTCAGATCTGAACTTGATACTGCTGTTCCGGGAAGCCATCTCTCCATATGTACGCCTGCCGTGGACTGGAGTGATGCCTTTGACTACACCGGGCTTGCCCAGACCAGTGACGCACTGTTCATAATGTGTTACCCCTTTCACGGTTCCTGGTCCACCGTTGCCGGTCCCTGCTGCCCCCTTACCGGATGGGGTTCAACCCCGGAATCCTCAACGAATATGATCTGGACCCTCGGGGACTATGCGAAGTATGCTCCGGGGCAGCATGACAAGATAGTTGTCGGCCTGCCTTACTACGGCCATGAATGGGAAACAGCGGGAAGTTCTTCCCATTCTTCTGTAATCGGCGGTTACCTGACCCTGCTTTATACAACCCTTGCTGACCGGGCAGCTACGTACGGAAGACTGTGGGACGATGAATCCCTGACTCCATGGTACGCATACTACAGCGGCTCCTGGAACCAGGGCTGGTTCGATGACGAGGAAAGTCTTGAATTGAAATATGACATTGTAAGAGAAGCAGATTTTCAGGGTGTTGGTATCTGGGCACTGGGATACGACGGCTCAAGAGATGAATTATGGAACTGCCTTGATGATGCCTTCGCTGGAGAAGTCTGGAACGATAGTATTACAGACAACCTTGAAAGCAGATTTACCGTTCACGGCCCACAGCAGTTCTGGAGAAACGTGACCGAAGGAGGACTGTTCTACGGATACTTCTATACTTACTCCATCTCATCAGGACCGGACATTAACTGGGCTGAATGGACATTTGACCTGCCCGACAGTAACCGGTCATGGATGCTTGACACGTGGCTCCCTGCAGGAGGAAACGCCGTTGTTGATTACCGCATTCTGCATAACGGTACGGAGGATACCGTAACTGTGGATCAATCACTTTTTGCTGACGAGTGGGTTGCCCTTGGAGGCCCGTGGGATGCATCAGATGGGTTATCGGTTATCATCGGAGATGACACCGGTATATCTGGAGACATGATCGTCGTTGATGCTGTGCGCTTCTCACCTCCAACCTGCATAGAGGAAGGTTCGGAAACTGGAGAACCCATCCGTCTTCTCCTGATTTCAGCAAATCCATCATCCGCTTTTCTACTGCAGACTCCCGGGTCTCCGGAAGCCGGAACGGTCAGTATTTATGACTCCGCTGGAAGGCTGGTTTTCATAAAGGATATTCAGCCGGGCTCACAGGAAGAGAACCTGTTCTGGCCTGTGAATGATGACATGCCCGCAGGAATGTATGCCGCAATCTACAGATCCGGGCAGTACGGATCATCCATTAAGCTTGTAATGATCCGTTGAAGGCGATTGTCAGTCGGTAAGTGTGAAAACACTCAGGGAAAATGCTTCATAACCGAGGCTGTCGATAGCCATGGGAGCGATTCTTCTCAATATATCAACAGCATCACCAAGGTTGTAGTTAGCGAAATCGAACAGGGCGGTAACCTGTACCCTGCGCCCTTCGTAACCTCTCCTCTCCAGCCTCTGGGATACTGTAAGAATCAGCTCATTCAGCTGACTGTCCGAGTAATCAGATGATGTAATAGCTTTGTCGTACTGTATATCGAATTCCTCTATACTGCCCCTCATCATCTCCGGAGTGAAGTAGAGTTTAACTAGAACCGGGGAGATGATCGTGTCCGCAACTGATTGCTCAATCCTGATAAGCGGCGCTGTGACGAATTCGGTCTCGGTGGTATCGGTCCAGACGCAAATCCTATCGATCGTCAGAGAGTTGAATTCGCGCTGACTGATTTTCTGAAGAATGAATGTAACCGCAGGTCTCAGAGGAACGGTCCAGTTTCCAAGAAATGATACTGTGGAGCCTTCAGGTATAAGTGTCATATCGACGTTGGCTCTTGGCAAGGCTCGTGAAGCGCTGTCGTTCATAACGTAGACTATATCAGAGGCAATGAGAGCCGCGATGGGGTCGACATGGGCTTCCTCAACAACTTCCTCAAAACGCTCCCTTTCCGGAAGCTCCGGCATGTACTCGGATCGTTCAAAAACATGTGTGATGACAAATGCTGCGACCATTCCGGCAAGGGCTATTAAAATACCTATCGTAACGCTATGTCCTTTTGATGGAGGGATTTTGAATTCAGTTCTCTCCTGAAAATGCACCGGTTTTTCAAGTTTGCTCTGAAGGTTGCTGCGCTTTGATTCAAGGGAATCGTTTTGAGTTGAAAGCTCAAAACCGCAATTATCGCATTTACCTCTATCCCGTCCGTTGTTATCGTGTCCGCAGCATCTACAGATCATTGATACACCTCCAGAAACACATCAGGTACTTATTGAAGTCTGTTTAGTTTAGAACTTTATACCGATCTAGAGTTGATCTGTCGTTGATGAATCAGCATAAATAAACCTGTCGACAAATCCCCAGTCAACCTCAATATGATATACAGAACTAAGGCTGTCTACAAGTCCGGATATTACTTCTTCCTCATCTTTAGCCAGGAAGATTGCCTGTACCTGATCCCGTGATTCAGAAAAGGTCGCAATGCGTTCCGGACTGATTTCAGTCAATTCGAACACCAGCACCCTTTCAGCCTCTACAGAACATGTAAAAGTCACATGCATCTCAGAGCTGAAAAGCATTTCGTCCCATGGAGGCGGAATCTCCGATGCGGTAATGGATCTGGTTACTGTGGATTCACCAGGGGCAAGGATGCTTGTTACCGGTGTGAACTCCTCAATCATTGAAAAAGGATCATCATCGGACTCCAGAACCTGCTCAAGCAGATCAAGCTGTTCTTCTCCAGTAGCACCAATTGTATTGAATACTCTACCTTCCGGGACAATAAACGAATCTCGCTCAGCTTCGTAGATCTCAAGCAGCTCACCTTCGTTGGGAATCAACCTCGGTTCTATAACCTCCGCATAATAGAAATCAAGCACATGGTTGCCAAAACGCTGATCCATATATGAAACAACATCGGGTAACGTATCCATACCGAGTTTCAGAGCTTCCATAGCCATGATATCGTTCAGACCAAGAACCAGGGCAGTCTCCCTGATCCATTCGGGATCATCGGGCGCAGAGGTCATACGAGGGAGTTTCCTGATATTCTCAACGAGAGACTGAAGTGTTCTTTCACCGTCGGTGAAGGTATAAGCAACCATATTCTCCTGCTCGGATGTAAAAGGCTCATAATCCTGGCGTTCCTGCGAGAAATGGCTGGATATCAGTTCGGGCACTCCCTCTATTATCTGAAGGTTGTTGACCGTTCTCAGGCTGTCAAAAAGTTCCTCCTTGTACACAAGCTTCAGCCTTCCAATTATCTTGGACGCAATCACGTCTCTGAGATCTACAAAAGGAGGTATCGTGTCCGTATAAGTACTGTCGATCCTGAGAAATCTCCATCCGTAACTGGATACATCAACCGAGGATAACTCACCAGTTTCAAGACTCTGAAAGAGATCGTAATCCTCATAATAAACTTCCATCATATCTACAGGCCCGTAGACTCCTCTACTGGATGCGCCGTAGGGAATTATAGAAAACTCTTCAGCAAGATCTCCCATTTCAACACCGCTCAGAACAAGCTGCCTCAGGCTGTCGCATTGAACACTGTCGATGACGATGATCTCACTGTACATCATCATTGTACCCATCTGCGAATAATACTGTTCAATAGTGTCAGGGGGCAGCTGCACCCTCTGATCAAGGATCTGGATCAGCCAGATATTCAGCAGCTTATCTCTTTCCCACAGTTCAAAAGACAACTCCATTTCCGGGGTTGAATCAAATCCTCTTTCGCGTGCATCCTGCATTATCAGCGACCTGTTTATCATCGATTCAATTTTCACGTGAACCAGCAGGGAATCACCATTCAATCTATTAAGAACAGGTGCGAGTGTGGCACCATCGAAAGTCTTATCGCCTATTGTAAGTACAGCTAGGTCATTGTACTCCGCTGTAAAATCGACTGCACCATCAGATTCAGCAGTGATATCAATCTGCGGCTGCTCACCACATCCAATGAGAATGATCAATGAAACGATCACTGTAATTTTACGAACCATGGGAACCTCCAGTACTCTTCGTTCTTTTTAGTTTTTCAGTCAGTTATATTTACGAAATCTAAACGCAGTTTCTTCCAGTATCAAGTCGAATGATTGGAGCCCCAATTGAGCCTGTTGATTCAAGTGTTGATTCTGTCATTATCTTTCAATATGCCTTCTGTGCCATCATCATGGAGAGCAGGTATTTACGCTGCAGATGCGGAAACCGGAGAGATACTCTACAACCTCAACGGTGCTTCCTATTTCAGACCGGCATCAACAGTTAAACTGCTTACAACACTGGTGGCTCTGGAGGAGCTTGGTCCTTCGTATATATATGAAACCAGGGTAATGGCCGATACTGCAGGCAGCGGACTTTTCATTGTAGGAGCGGGAGCACCCCTCCTGAGTGCGGAGCATATCAGGATAGTCGCCCTGGAAACCGCTGCTTCACTGGACCCGGGTTCCTCCTGGGACCTATACTGGGATACAGCAAGATTTGCAAGCGAACCACATTGCCCCGGATGGGATACTTCCGACTGGAATAAAACCTATTGTCCACCTATAGAGGGCCTTTCGGTGGGGGATAATATCCTGCAACTGATAGTCTCCACTAAAGGTGACACTATGAGAGTCTTCTACTATCCTCCTCTCCCGGGTCTTTCTGTTTTGAACAATCTTGTTATCGGCGGCAATGAATCTATACGAACTACTGTGGAAGGCTGGACCGAGAGCAGACCAATACTGACGCTCGAAGGGAGCATGCCTCCAGATACCCATCTTGTTCTTTATATGCCCTTTGCAGGACCTCCAGCTGAATTCGCCGGAATGCTCGCGGTGGAGCTGGAAGCCGCCGGATTGCATATCGGTGAGGTTTTACAGGGAGAAGCGCCTGACTCCGGGTCACTGATTCAGACATCGGTAATGTTCTCCGATCCTATGTTCATTCTTCTGGCTTCTATGAACAAGTGGAGCAGGAATATGGTTGCCGAGATGGTTCTCCGGACAGCAAGCCTTGAAACAGGATCCGACCCAGCTTCGACCGGAGCAGGATGTGATGTGGCAGGCCAGCTGCTAAGAGATCTTGTTCCCTCTCTCACAGGATTTCAGCTTGCAGACGGATCGGGTCTTTCCAGGTTCAACAGCATGACACCGATACATCTTGCGGAAATACTCTCAGAAGGAATCGGTTCACCGGCATGGGGAGTGGAATTCCTCGCCACATTACCTGTTAATGGTGTTGATGGAACTCTGAGATCAAGAATGGTCGATCTGCCGCCGGGTGCATTTCGCGGTAAAACAGGCACTTTAAGTGATACATCAACGATTGCAGGGCTGCTTACATCTTCGTCGGGTAGAAGGATAATACTGGTTATCATGCTTGAGGTTCCCAATGGTAATACATGGACTGCACGGGGACTGCAGGACAGCCTGATATCCTGGTTCTGGGAGAACTACTGACCGAAGAGGGATTTGATTCGAAGCCGGAGAGGAGTTAGCAGGGATTCAATGAACACCTGCATCGAAACTTTGGAATCCCCGCTTGTTCTTTCCACGAAAACAATGGGCACCTCACAGATATCGGTGCCGTTCTTCCAGACATCATAAAGGGTCTCCACAAGAAACGCATAGCCTGAGGATTTGATATCCGTTGACAATAAAAGCGGGAGCAAATCAGCATGAAAACCTCGAAAACCGCTTGTGCAGTCGCTGAAAGGTATTCCGGTCATCAACCTGATATACCGGTTCGCTGAATAACTGAGATTAAGCCTGATTATGGACCAGTTCAGCACACTGACACCCCTTAGATACCGAGAACCCACAACAAAAGCATGATCGTCAAGTGCACTGTCAATTTCCTTAAGGTGCAGAGGCTGATGGGACAGGTCGGCATCCATCATGAATATCCTGTCCCAGCGATCTGCCTCATGGACTTTCTGGAAGGCTTCTCTGTATGCCTGTCCAAGACCTTCTTTGGTCTTCCTTTTCAGCAGCTGAACCCCCGGGTCCTTATCCACAAGGTTCTGAATCTGCTGCGCGGTGCAGTCAGGTGAATTGTCATCTATGAACATCAGATCGTAGCTGCATTCCCTGCGGATGGAGTAATAAAGGGGTTGAATATTCTGTACTTCGTTGAATGTGGGAATAAGTATTATTCGACGGAGCTTCAGGATTAAACTCTTTCCATGTAACTGTCATTCCGGGTATCGATTTTTACGATGTCTTTCTCCTGAATGAACAGCGGCACCTGAACCTTGAGCCCGGTCTCCAGGACAGCAGGTTTCGTGCCGCCGCTTGCAGTATCCCCTCTCAAGCCGGGGTCTGTTTCAACTACTTCAAGCTCAACCGTATCCGGAGGATCAATCATAATTGGCTTATCATCAACGAATGCGATCTTTACCGCGGAGTTCTCAACCAGGTATTTGGACGCGTCTCCAACCAGATTGAGATCAATGTGTATCTGGTCATAAGTATCCGGGTTCATGAGAACGAATTCAAGATCGGTCATGTAAAGCAGCTCCCAGATCCTGTGTTCAACTCTTACTTCAGTAACCTTCTCACCGGCTCTCCATGTACGGTCGAGTACCTTGCCTGATAGAATCTCCTTCATTCTCGACCTTACAAATGCAGCTCCTTTTCCGGGATTGACATGTTGAAATTCCACAATCTGGCAGAGTACTCCACCTACGTCAATAACCATACCACGCCTGAAATCGTTAGTGGTGGGCACTGATCATACCTCCGTATTTTCTGCTAATTCCTGCAGGATATCAATCGCATGTAGATAGCCTCTGATTCCCGCACCTGCTATAAACGCGTCCGCAGCCTGTGCGGTCACGAGGTTGTTTCTAAAGGGTTCTCTTGAAAACACCCGGCTTATATGCACTTCAACCACAGGACCGTCAAATGCCGCCATCGCATCCATTATAGCTATCGAATAATGAGAGTATGCCGCCGGATTTATTACAACTCCTAAGGAAGTGCCTCCAGCGCTGTTGATTGCCCTGACAAGCTCACCCTCAATATCGGACTGTATAAAATCCACCTTAAAACCATGCATGGAAGCTTTTTCCTCGATCATTTCCAATAGCTCATTCTGGGTAGTAGTTCCATAGTGTTCAGTCTCACGATTGCCGAGTTGGGAGAGACTTGGCCCGTTTATAACAGTAATGGTGTCCGAAGGTTTCATTCATCCTCACCATCGTAGGGTTTCAGGTTAAGATCCTTCCTTTCCTGCTCTGAGAAGAATGCAAGCAGACTGTCCGGGGAAGCTTCTGCAATATGTGATTCCTCTTCCTCTTCAGGAGCATATCCATCCGAATCATCATCATCTTCATCATCATCTTCATCTTCATCTTCATCTTCTGATTCAGAGAATGCTTCTTTGAGTATACCCTGGGACTCGAGTACTTTGTTCATTCTTTCAGTTTGTGGAAAAGCATCAGCGTCATGCTCGAGTTCTTCTTCCTCGGTCTCTGATGAGATCTGATCCGGTGAATTCTTCCAGGATCTGGCTTCTTCAAGTTTATCAGTGGCTTCTTCATCACCGGGGCACTCAAACAGATACTCTTCATAGTAGCTGATAGATTTGCTCCAGTTTTCTTTCTTGAAATGTATCTCTGCAAGATTCAGAAGCGCAACAAGGTTCTGCGGCTGTGTCTGGTGTACTGCTGCAAAACTATCCATAGCTTTCTCGAGAAGACCTGAATCCCGGTAACATTTACCGAGAATAATTGTTATAGCAGTATTGTTCTTCCATCTTCTCAGACCGGTATCCGCCACTTCCCGTGATTCATCAAGCTTTCCCGTCTGACGCAGCGTTTCTGCAAGCCTTGCACAGATAACGGCAGAAGGTTTACTGATCCAATCACTTTCAAGTTTTTCAAGCTCATGTTTGGATAGTTTATCAGTCATTATCTCCCCCCAGCATGAATGTATTCATAATAATCCATCCTTCACGAATGTATGGTTCCTTCTCCCGGTGTTCATGGAAGACTTCCGTATCCAGCAGGTACCTTCTACCATTGCTTCTAAGAACATAACTTGTAAACGCACCTGCATTCAGGTGGTCCGGATTTCTCCACATACCCAGAAGCCGAAAACCATGAAGACCCCTTAAGTTTATTGGTTGTACGTCAACCGATGATCTGTCAACGGAGTCGGCAGCAGAATCGTAGAAGTAATTCCTTGCAACCGCTTCCCTCCACAGTATCGCATTATCTGGAGATAGTACTACTGAATCATCGATCCATCTGATACTAAGGAGTATAAGGCACTCATCGGATACTTGCCGCTGATACTGGATGAATCCGGCCTCAAGATTCCACTCTTCAAGATGATACGATTTTGGTATATCCATACTGAAACCGAGTGTTAGAAGGCTGTCTATTCTCTCGGGACTGCTCATCTGCGTTGTTACAAAACTGCCGTAGATATACGCTTCAAGGTGATGGTTGTAAGTCTGTTCAAGCAGGCTCGAAAGTGCATCCGTATCGGTGAACCCGGGCAGTACTATCCCCAGAACGATCTGATCCTCAGCCCATAGATCTTCTCCGCGATAGATACCGTCTGACATCTGAAGCTCATCCGGGAGCTGAAGACTGTTTTCGGTTACGAACAGAATCGTACGCCTTGTCTTCAGATCATCCCTGAAATCCTCCGCTGAGCAGGTGGAGAAATCAAAGACATTCTCTGAATCCACAGTTGTTAAATGAAGCTGGATATCTTCAAGCAGATCGTCCAGGCTCTGCAGATCAACACCAGGCTCGTAGACTATAAGAACTCCCTTCACAGGGCCAATTGCAGGCCCGGCGCAGGAAACCAGCAGGGTCAGTAGGGTTAATAGTGCGAAATGTTTCATCTACTTTTCTTCCAAGAGGAGAATAATGGTGCGATGTAGCGTATCAGAGTAATTGCCGCAGGCATGAAACGCGCCGCTCCATCGATCACAGGTGATGAACCCGCTTTACCGTTTATCCTGTTCAGAAGAGCCGTTGTAGCATTCGCTGTTATACCGATATCCTCTCCGGTTCTTTCCATTTCCTGAAGTGCCGATGAAATACGCGGGGTCAGATCTTCTATTTCCCTGCCGAGTGACGAAATCGTCCTCTCCATCTCAGTGAGAGTCCGGTGCATTTTCAATACTATTGAAATAAAGAAACCTAAACCGATGAACAGGCCTACAGCACCTACCAGCTGAATAATGAATAATCCTTCCATTGAATTCTCCTGTTCTATTCTATTTCAGGAACCACTATTCCTGTTTATTACTCCCTAAACTTTCTATTCCCATTTCCGGCTGCACCATTCAGGATTCCCGGACAGGTTTATGGAAAGAAAACCAATCATAACCTATATTATAGGCATACAGAAACACCATGGTTAATGTCAAGCTTCAGCAAGTCTTGTCTCTTCAGATTGTTTTCAAACTCTTCCAGCTTTACTTGCATGATAAACGTCCTCCTGTATACGCAGTTGCAGTATAACACCGTTATTCCCTTTGTTAGTTTACATATGTTTACCATTTCATAGCGTTGTTCGTAACTTGACCCAGTATAAACACCATGTTATCCTCATGCAGGATAACTAGTAACCATAGTTATACTGCAGCTGTAGAATCATTGTTAAAATATTCGAAACCCAAAGCAAACTCGGACAGAAAAGACTCACGGACGATAATCATCAGTATATGACAGATGCCGCTAATTCAGATGATAATTGTGTGTAGCGTTGCTAATCAGAAATATTTGTAATCACATACTTTTTCAAGCGTTTGCATGGTTGCGCAATGGTAATTCAGAAAAGTGAACCTTCACTTCTTTCTCAATTATACG
>JAGLOY010000088.1 GCA_023138735.1 Candidatus Aegiribacteria sp.
CGTCCCAACCTGCTCCTTGCTATTTTCATATTGTATCGAACCTGTAGATTTAGCCAGAATTCAGGTTCTATTCCGAAGTACTTACCCAGGCGCAATGCTGTGTCCGCAGTAATTTCCCTTTTCCCATGAATAACCTGACTAATACGGTTGGCCGGTACGCTTATGTCTTTAGCAAGCTGGCTCTGAGAAATTCCCATAGGTTTGAGGAATTCCTCTAAAAGGATCTCGCCTGGTGTAATCGGAGATAATTTATTTGTCATGTCGTCACCCCTTATGGTAATCCACAATTTCAACTTCAATGACTCCTTCTTCCTTCCAAACAAAGCAGATACGCCATTGATTGTTGATTCTTATGCTGTGTTGACCTTTCCTATTTCCCTTAAGTTGCTCAAGTCTGTTCCCTGGGGGAATACGCAAGCTTTGCAAAGAGACCGCTGCATTCAAGACTTCAAGCTTGATTCTGGCTGTTCTGTTGATACTCCTGAATTTCCGAACATCAAAATCGGTAAACAGCTTCTCAGTATCTCTGCATTTAAAAGAATTTATCATACCAATATATATGATGCCTTACGTCACTCGTCAAGGTTTGGCTAAATGTCCTCTGAGAAGAATAATGGAGTATTACTCATTGCCTTATAAGTCTTGTGATTCGACCCTAATGTGACTATCATTAGCTCCATAAAGAAATGATTTAAGGCAATGCAAATAGGACTTTTAACAACTAAATCCAGCAGAACTGCGGTCAATCTTATCGGATGGCAATGCTTTTGCAGTCTGCTGATTTAGAGCGTTAGACGCACATTTGGGCGTTCTGTCTTGCGCTGTAAGATTCACTGACTAACGGGCGTGGCGGTCCTGCTTGAAAGGAGGGTTCCATGACGAAAGACCGAGAAAGGAAAATTTCAGCAATAGTGGTTATAAGGCGGTCAGCTCGCATACTCGGGGTGATCATTGCGAGTTTCTTACTGCTTATGTTTATTGGGCAATCCCTGGAGTCTTATCCGCAATCCGAGCCAATTGAGCCAATAGGAGTAATCGGGTTAGCCCTGATAGGGATTTATGTGGTAGCTATGTTCCTGGCACTCAAATGGGAGCGTGTGGGCTCGTTCCTTGGGATGGCAGCCCTCGGAGGCTTCTTTGTCATACTGTTCCTGGGACTGCTTCCCGGAAACGTTTCAGGTGGCTTCAGTTCCAAAGGCGTCCTGAATCCGTTATTTCTAGCCTTCTGGCTACCGATCCTGTTGTACTTGCTGTGCCGGGGACTCGAAAGGCGGGGGCGGGAACGAGCGAAGGCGGTTCTCTGAACAGATGAGCAGTCTAAGGGATGAATGAAACTTCCTGATAGATGTCCGGAGATTATTGAGAGAATGCAAAGTCTGTCCGGATACTAGTTGTTCCGTTTCCAGGCTGCAACAGTGTTGGAGAGAAGGAAAGCGATGGTTAAAGGTCCAACGCCACCGGGGACCGGAGTTATCGCTCCGGAGATGGGGGCGACATTTTCGAAATCAACATCTCCGACAAGTCCATCATCGGTTCGGCTGATACCGACATCGATAACGGTTGCTCCGGGTTTGACAAACTCCGTCGTTATGAAACGGGGACGACCCACGGCAGCGACAAGAATGTCGGCCTTCCTGCAGAGACCCTGCAGATCAGAGGTGTGGGAATGAGCCACGCAAACCGTTGCGCTCTCCCGAAGAAGAAGCGCAGCCATAGGTTTGCCCACTATGTTGCTTCTTCCAACTATAACGGCATCAGCTCCGTCAATTTTGATATTGTGGTGTTTCATAAGAGCCATGATACCAACAGGAGTACACGGGAAAAGGCCATCTTCCCCTCTCCATAATCTGCCCACATTAACGGGATGGAACCCGTCCACGTCTTTTTCGGGGAGTATCGCTGAAGCTACAATATCGGCAGAAACCTGATCGGGAAGAGGAAGCTGGCACAGTATACCGTCGACCGATGTATCCTGATTGAGTATGTCTATCTGAAGAAGAAGCTCCTCCTGCGAGACCGATTCGTCAAGTCTTATTACAGTACTGCTTATTCCTACTTTACCGCAGGCTTTCTCCTTCATGGAAACGTATACACGGCTTGCCGGGTCGTCTCCAACGATAACAACGGCCAGCCCCGGAGGCCGGCCGCCGATCTTAACAATATCCTCAGCGAGGTTTCGCCGGACTTCCTTCGCGAATTTTCTTCCGGACAGTACAGATGATTCTGCCATGAAGATACTTATCCCTTGCTAATTGATTTGATCTCTATTCTTGTGTAATCCTGGCGATGACCCTGTGTTCTTTCGTATCCCTTGCGTCGTTTCCGCTTGTAAACAACAATTTTCTTTCCCCTGCCGTGCTCGATCACTTCCGCTTCTACTGAAGCGCCTGCGATGATAGGGGTTCCAACTTCTACATCATCTCCTTCACCGACCAGGAGAACTCTATCAAGGTTAATCGAATCACCTTCTCCAGATACGATTATGGGTACATTCAGTTTCATACCGGGTTCCACTCTGAACTGAAATCCACCGGTTTCAATTATTGCGTACAACTGTTCACCTCCGCTTTAATATTCAATTCCGACAGCCAGAATGTCAGGATTTACCTGAACGACTGTAGAGACTTGTTATTTCCTCATGTGCATTTAAAGAATATACTTTGAATTCATCAACTCTGAGCTGGTCATCCTCCCGTATATCGATGCTGAGTTGGGAAATAGACGCAATATGATTCATCCTCCTTCCCTCCTCTTCATGCAGATACTCGGCAAGTTTAGGATGGACGGAAATCACAAGATTCCTGTGCATCTTATCAAGGGATGCTCTCTCAATAAAGCGCCCCAGCCTGGTTGCGGTCGACACTGTGGACATTACCCTGCCCGAACCTCCACAGCAGGTGCAGGGTTGTGAGAGAGACTGAAAAACGCTCGGGCGAACCCTTTTCCTTGTCATCTCAACGAGTCCGAGGGAACTGACCTGGCATGTTTTAGTAGGCGATCTGTCCCGGCCCAGTTCGCTCCTGAGGGTATTGAGAACTTTCTCCTTGTGATCAGGAAAATCCATATCGATAAAATCAATAACGATAATTCCGCCGAGGTCGCGTAGACGAAGCTGCCGCGCAACTTCCTTTGCGGCTTCCATATTGGTCTTCAGGATAGTGTATTCCTGTTTCCTCTTGCCAACATACCTTTTTGTGTTAACATCGATTGCAACGAGAGCTTCGGTATGCTCTATTACAAGAGACCCTCCGCTTTTAAGGGGAACTTCCCTGTCCATTATCCCCGTTATTTCCTGCTCTATTCCGAAATGGTCGAATATCGGGGTTTTTCCTCTGTAATACTTCACTTTGCCAGTCATACCGCTGGCATAGGTTTTCAGATACTTCTTGGCTTCTCTTGCTACCGTCTTGGAATCGGTAACTATGGAATTGGTGCCCAGCGTGACCAGATCCCTCATGGTAATAGTCACGATATCCTGTTCCTGGTGAAGAAGGGACGGGGCTTTCTTCTTAAGAGCGGATTGCCCGACCTCCTTCCATCTTTGCACAATCGTATCCATATCGACCTTGAAAGATTTTTCGTCATGTGTGATTCCGGCAGTTCTGGCGATAATGCCGTATCCGGGTGTCTTTACTGTGGACAGGATCTTCCTGAGTCTTGCTCTTTCCGTCCTGTCACTGATCTTCCTTGATATTCCGGTAACGGATTCGCCTGGCATACTAACGATGTATCTTCCCGCAATTGAGATCCTGGTGCTGACCCTTGCACCTTTGGTCCCGATTGGTTCCTTTGTTACCTGAACAAGGATATCCTGCCCTTTTTTCAGCACTTTCTCTATAGGATCCTTTACCTCTTTGGTACTTGCGGGCAAACCGCTGGCAAGGGATTTTGCAAACATCCCCGCATCCACCGCACCCGAACGAGTATCACTTACATGCAGAAAGGCGCTTCTTTCCAGACCTATATCAACAAAGGCCGCCTGCATACCTGGCAGTACGGCATTGACTTTACCCAGGTAAATGTTTCCTACCTGTCTTTTCTCATTGCCGTCTTCAACTATTATCTCCATCAATCTGCCATCTTCAAGAATTCCAATTCTTGTGACTTCCGGATGGGAGTTAATTATAAAATCAACTTTCAAAGAACTTCTTCTCCATATCTCTGCTGTGAGACCTGTATGATCTCCAGCAATTACTGTCGTAACAAGTAAATATATCCGTCCGTTTAATTCTTATCTGGTAATCCAGTATTTCGGATAAAAGCAGATCCGGACGGGATTTTCTGCTATCCGTCAGTGTCATAAATTCGACACAACTATCTTTTTCATTGACGCTGAGTACATGCTCACTTCTGCCAAGCAATTCAGCAGTCCTTCTGGCTTCCTCCTGTGTCCATTCTGCGCAATCCGACGATACAATGTATCCGGCTGCGACTGAACCTCCATCAGGGGAATGAGTATCCGGGGCCAGCGTCCAGGTTTCCTCAACCGCGAAACCTTCAGGCATGAACCGGTTGAGAAGTTCTTCTGCCCCGCTTACAGGTGTTGTATTCAATTCTATATCTATATACTCTGCAATACTCTCTATACCAAGTGGAAGAGGAGGACCAAAATGCACTCTAGGCCTTGTAACATAACCATCAGACCACGATACAGGCAAATCAGAACGTCTCAATACTCTTCCCCACATCCGTACCATATCAAGATGGGAAGTGTATGCCGCACATTCCGTCTTTGAATACCGCACTCTCAATACCACTGAACATTCGGTCGATGCTGTGGTGTTTGATAAGGTGAGATCCAGGGCGGGAGTGGAGCTGCTGGCGGGTGTTCCGGAGCAGGCTCCGCATCCGCTGCATCCCCCCTCTCTGCAGTCGGGAGTGTCCAGACTGTCGGAATAGCGTTTATTCTCAGCTTCAAGATACGCCTCAGAAACACCCGTGGAGATAAAACTCCATGGAAGGTCCAGTCCCGGCTGGGTACCTGCCTGCAACCGTGTACGAAGGTGATCGTAATCTTCGATAATATCTCTCCATATATCCCATCTGAATCTGTCGGTCCATGCGTCGAATCTTGCCCCCTGCTGCACGGCTTTCTCCAGCATATCAGCGGTATCTTCGTCGTTGCCCAGCGAAAGCAGCCCCTCAAGAACAGCCATCCTGGGGCTGTTCCAGCTCAGGGATACTTTCCTCCCACAGATCTTCTTCACCAATCGTATTCTGCGCCAGAGTTCATTCTCATCCATCTGAGGTGACCATTGCAGAGGTGTGTGTGCTTTCGGTACAAAAGGTGAAAGGGCGGCTGTAATACTTTTTCTGGGATTACGGCCGTGCTTTCGCGCAAGGGCCGCTATTTTCAGAACCAGCTCACCTATCCCGGTTACATCCTCATCAGATTCCTCAGGCAGCCCAACCATGAAATAGAGCTTTATCCCTTTTGCTCCCAGCCTGAAAACGGTGTCAACTGCATTGAGGATTACTTCATCGGATATGGGCTTGTTCATCTTCTGCCTGAGTGATTCCGTACCAGCTTCAGGGGCAATAGTAACTCTACCAGTAATGCCGCTGCCGTCTTCAAGCCGGTTTATCGTATCCGGTCTCATCGATGGCCTGCCGATAGATACATGGTGTTTTTCACTCAGCATATCCATCCCTTCCAGGAGCAGGGGCAGACTGGAATAATCGGAGAATGATAGAGTCAGAAGGCTTGAGCTCTCCCATCCCGTGGATTCGAGGGTTCTGTCCAGCAGATCTATAACCTCCTGGGGCGGTCTCTCCCGGACTGGCCTGTAAAGTTGTGAGGCCTGGCAGAATCTGCACCCTCTGGTGCAGCCTCTGGCAATCTCAATAATGGCTCTGTCCTGCGATACCTTCGAATTTGGAACCAGCTGTGCAACCGGAGCGTAGTCCATTCGGAGGGATTCTATCCTCTGCATCACCACCTGTTTCTTCCCCAGGAATGGAACGTATACTCCGGGGATCTCTGCGGCTTTTTCCAGGCGTTCAATCCGGGAGCCGGTACCCGAAAGAATTCTGAACAGCGGAAGCCCCTTTTCCTCAACCTCACCCAGAAAGAAAATATCCGCAAAAGGAGCAAGAGGGAGGGGATTTCCCAGACCGCCGCCGCCAAAGAGAATGATAGGAGCATTTTCATCCCGGTCGATGCTGCGAAGTGGTAATCTCATTCTTGCTATCAGATGAAGCACATTCGTGTACAGAACCTCCGAGGAAACAGTGAAACCCACAACTCTGCTCAGGCGGACAGGATCGTATCCTTCAAGGTCAACCCACTCCAGGTTCTCCCTGCCTATTATCTCATCCAGGTCCGGAGCAGGACAGAAAGCTCGTCTGACATCGAATTCTCCGCTCGAGAGCAGAAGATGCCTGAGAATCACAAGTCCGAAATTGGACATGCCCAGTTCGTAGATATCTGGATATACTAGTGTGACCCTTGACTTTCCATTCAAACCGGCATCAAGGTTCCATTCGCCCCCGGTATACTGCTGGGGTCTTTGTACCTTCGATAGGAATCGCGCGTAGGGATGGTCAGTGCAGATCAAATTTTTAACGGAGCAGGCAGATCGATCTTCTGGGAAACCGGGTTTGCAAGAAGGCCATGATCTCTGTAAGTGGAGACAGTCAGTTCCAGAACTTTATTTCTGGCATTATCGGAGGATACCCCGGGTGCAAAACCAAAACGCCATAGAACAGAACAGAGAACTCCATCAACCTCGGAGTTGCTTCTGCGCAGGATTGCTGTCCAGTTTTCAGAAACACTGTCGATTCGGTCAGTTACCCGGACATCGATCCAGACCATACTGTCATCTGACCGGTCATCAGAATCACCCGATTCATTTATGAAGGACCATGTCTGCTTGTTGGGATTAACAATATCATGATAGCGGGACACAATACCGTTGATGGTTTCTCTGCCCTGGCGCGGGTTCATGAAGCACCAGTAATCGTACCTCTGCAGACTGTCAGGACACATTTCGGGATATATCCGCCTGAAAGTTGACATGGCGGTCATGGCCGCCGGATCGGGGGATTTCAACCTGACGATAATCGAGATATTTCCCATGCTAACGTTCCCCTTTGAAGAAATCTGCCAGGCTAGTAAAGAAAAGTGATCCAGGACCTTTTGAGGAAGCATAGGAACCGGAAAGGAGTGAATGAGTTCTGCGGTCGCCCCATTCTCCGGGAAGGGACGGGGGAAGCTGCCACAGCCAGAAAGCCCTTTCCGGGTGGGGCATCATTGCAAGTACATTGCCGCGGTCGTTCATTACTCCTGCAAGGTTAAGGAAAGAACCATTCGGGTTAACCGGATAATCACCTGATTCATTTCCCTTTTCATCACAGTATTTCAGGGCTGCGCTGCGTTCGGTTCTTCCATGGTTCTCCTCCGAGAAAACGAACCTTCCCTCGGCGTGAGCGATTGGCAGAGGGATGATCCCGTTAATTTCAAGCCATGGACATATCTGCTGTGCCCTGGCAGTGGCATGAAGGAATATCCATCTGCTGAGATAACCGCTGCGCCCGCTGATATGGTTCGCCGCAAGGGCTGATTCAATTCTTCCCTTCTCCCACCCGGGGACCATACCGCTTTCCACAAGTATCTGGGCACCGTTGCATATACCCAGAACAGGTTTACCGTCTTCAGCCTCGCTGAAAACCAGATCCATAATTCTTTCCTTTGCGGCTACAGCTCCGGCACGAATCCTGTCCTGAAAGGAAAACCCACCGGGAAGTACGTAAGCATCCGGTAGAGAATCCTTCAGCTCCCGCCATTGATTCCACCTGTAAATACGACTGTCCATTCCGCTGTTCCTGATCACCCGCTCCGTTTCGTATTCGCAGTTTGATCCGGGAAACTGAATCACCGCAACAAGAGGAACGGACATCATTCCGCTACCTCCTCTCTCCAGATAATTCTGTCGAGCCTGCTGGCATGATCTTCAAGTATCTCCAGCAGATCCAAACTCCAACGGGGCGCAGCAATACTGAATTCATCCGTTACCTTTCCAGCCACGGAAAGGAATTCCGGTTTATTTTCGATAGCATCCCAGGACTCCCGGGACATTTCAATGAGATAACCAGGTGTTTCGGAATAGAGTTCAACAGGGTCCAGCATATCAGTATCGAAAAGAATTCCCCTTCTGGCGTCAGATCTGGATGCAATGGCCATTTCCGCTGCCGCCAGTATCATTCCCCCGTCCGATATATCGTGCACAGCTTTCGATATACCTGCTTCACAGCATTTGAGCACGAACAGGGCCATTTCCCGTTCAAGTTTCCCCCTGAACGCGGGGACTCTGCCCCCTTTGTGACCAATACATGCTCTATAGTAAAGACTGCCCCCGAGCTCATCCATTCTGTTACCTGCCAGGATGACAAGATCTCCAGGTGTCTTGAGTGAGATATCGGTGGATTTGGTAAAGTCATCTATCCTGCCGAAGACAGCGACTATAGGAGAGGGCGGAATAGCGCCCCCGTTCGATGACTGATTGTAAAAACTGACATTACCCGAAACAATTGGAAGAGGATCCTCCCCTTCAAGACCAAGTTCCCTGCAGGCGGCTGCGATTCCTTCCACTCCCTGGCGAAACTGCCAGAAGACATCGGCTTTTTCAGGATTTCCGTAATTCAGGCAATCCGTGGCTGCAATAGGAAAGGCTCCGGTAGCTACAACGTTTCTGACGGCTTCGCCAACCGCGTGGGCTCCCGCAAGAAAGGGGTCAAGCTCACCGATCCAGGGATTGCCGTCTCCAGAGACAGCCAATCCCGCCCTGCATCCGGGCAAGGGAACGGTCATGCAGGCATCGGCCTCACCGGGTCTGAAATGCGTATTACCCTGAACCTCACTGTCGTAATAA
>JAGLOY010000089.1 GCA_023138735.1 Candidatus Aegiribacteria sp.
CAGCTACGGTGAGGTTTGTGAAGCTATAAATCAGCGGGTATTATAGCCAGTTGTGCGGGTTGTATATTGATGCTTTATTGTCGAACGCACTCCTAGTATGTTAGCCTGACTCACACAACGCTGCCAGCTGGAAGCTTGTACAATGAAAAAAGGATATCCGTTTGAGCATTCATGAGAACTGACAATCTGAAACCGCGTCTCATCCTTGCAATCGCTCTCACCGGCTTACTGCTTGTGATGTTCACCTTCCTGACTTCTACCAGCAGGAATGGAGTACTCTTCGGGCGGTGGTCGATTCCAGTTATGCTCGCATCTGTTATCCTGTTTACTTCATGCGGTCTTGTCATCCGTTTTCTGCTGGGATCAGACAGAGTAATCGATTCGTGCAGGATCCTGCTTTCAAAATGCCCTGACTTTCTGACCTCTCTGCTGCTGATAGTTCCGCTTCTTCTATATTCAGTTGTTTGGTTTCTTTTCCCGAACCCAATCCTCCAGAGAACATCATTCAACATCGGAGCAGCTATTTTAACCTTCAGTCCAGGCCTTCTGATCCTTGTCAGCTATCCAGCAAAGCGGCAGAGATCGACAATACTCGGAACTGCCGTAATAACGGTTTCCCTTCTGCTGGCTTTACTGCTGTCAGAGTTCGTACTGAGACAGTTGATGCCGTCGACTATTTTCAATCCCAGATTCGGCCTTCGGCCTTATCACCGGGTTGAGCTGGAGGTGAACCTTCCGGGTGTAACCCCCGGAGGTGTATTGACTACGAATGCATGGGGTATGCGAGGAGAGGATCCTCCCGAAGACTGGGATGAATGGCTGACGATTGTTACCGTGGGAGGAAGTACAACTGCTAATTTTTACCTGGATGATTCACTCACATGGTCCCGGATCATACAGGACAGGCTCAGGGAAGTGTATCCGCAGACATGGGTCGGTAACTGCGGTATTCCAAGACACTCCGCTGCGGAGCATGCTCTACTGGTCAGAGAAGTGCTTTCCGAAGTGAATCCGGACATCGCTTTGTTTCTGGTTGGTATAAATGATGTTGGACAGTTCCTCAGAGGTGAAGCCGCTTTGAATGTCAGTCTTCCTGAAACAGGATTCAGACAGGCTATCTTCAAGCATTGCATGCTTATGCAGGTATTGTATAAACTGAAAAAAGTATATATTGATCAAGCTCCCGTAATATTCGAGGCTGTAGATCCCATGTTCATAGAAGAGCCGCTGCTTTCTCCGGAGAGGGAATTACCGGATGACCTTCATGAGCTGATTCCGCGTCCGGATGAGTACAAAATCAGAATAGAAGCCATAATCCTTGAGTGTCGTGAATTGAGTATTACTCCTGTATTCATGACTCAACCACTATTGTTTGAAGACAATGACTACTGGAGAAGTGTTCAAGGTGGAAGCTACTGGTTCGGCGGTGCTGATTCCGAGTTCTCCGCAGCTTCCTACTGGCTCATTCTGAATACTCTCAATAATGATCTGATAGAGGTTTGTCAGCGAGAAAACGTGGCATATATTGATCTTGCATCAGTGATACCGCATTCAAGAGATATCTTTTACGATTCAATGCATCTGACCGAATATGGGGCAGTCATGGTTGGCGAGAAGGCCGCAGATTATATAATTGAAAGGCTCATCAATGAGCAGAATCATGATAACAGATAGAGAATTACAGGGGGTCTACTCATAAATACCTGGATACTTGGAATATCCGCGTTCTACCACGACTCGGCAGCATGCCTTGTTCACAATGGCAGAATTGTCGCTGCTGCACAGGAGGAACGGTTCACCCGGAAAAAGCACGACCACCGCTTTCCGGAAAGTGCAATCGCTTACTGCCTGCAGGAGGGTGGTATAAAGGCTGCAGACCTTTCTCACGTGGGTTTTTACGACAAACCGTTTCTTAAATTTGAGCGACTTCTGGAAACTTATCTTGCGTTTGCTCCTAGCGGACTCCAGTCATATCTGAAATCCATGCCCCTCTGGCTTAAGGAAAAACTCTGGATGGGAGATCTGATCAAGAAGAAACTCCATGGATACAAGGGTGACATAAAATATCCTGAGCATCATCAGTCTCACGCTGCCTCGGCCTTCTTCCCAAGTCCTTTTGAGGAAGCCGCCATCATTACAATGGATGGGGTTGGAGAATGGGCTACAGCCTCCTGGGGGACCGGGAGAGGCAACAGGATTGATCTTCACAGTGAGCTGCAGTTTCCGAGCAGCCTTGGGCTTCTCTACACGGCATTCACCTACTACGTCGGCTTTAAAGTGAATAACGGTGAATACAAGCTGATGGGACTTGCTCCGTACGGTAAGCCGAAATATGTGCAGACCATACTCGATAATCTGATAGACCTCAGAGAAGACGGCAGTTTCTTGCTGGACATGAGCTACTTCAATTACTGTCAGGGCCTCACTATGACATCTGATAAGTTCCACAGACTGTTCGGCGAACTTCCCAGAAAACCGGAGAGTACAATAACTCAACGTGATATGGACCTGGCTGCATCCGTTCAGGTGGTAACAGAGGATATTGTACTTAGAACCGCAAGGTATGTCCGGCGGGAAACCGGTCTTCAGAACCTCTGCCTGGCCGGGGGAGTCGCCCTCAACTGCGTTGCAAACGGGAAGATACTGAAGGAGCGAATCTTTGATGATGTGTGGATTCAGCCAGCTGCAGGAGATGCTGGAGGAAGTCTTGGCGCAGCTCTGTTCGTCTGGCACCAGATACTCGGAAACCATCGTGATGCAGACGGCGTTCATGACCTTCAGCAGGGATCCTACCTCGGTCCGGACTGGAGTGATAACGAAATAGAAAGCTGGCTTACAGCTGGCGGGTATCCATACGAAAAGATGACTGAAACAGATCTTATCGATACAGTCTCCGATGGTATCACCGCCGGCAGAGTAATAGGCTGGTACGGCGGCAGGATGGAGTTCGGCCCGAGAGCTCTGGGCAACAGATCGATTATTGGAGATGCCAGAAGTGAATCGATGCAGTCCATCATCAATCTGAAGATCAAGTACAGAGAATCCTTCCGGCCATTCGCCCCATCCGTTCTCCTGGAAGATGTGGAAGAATTCTTTGATACGGACAGAGCAAGCCCCTATATGCTTCTGGTTGCTCCAGTCCGCGCAAGCCATCGAAAAGAATTGTCTGAAGAGGAGGAGAAACTGTTCGGAATGGAGAAACTAAGAATTCCCAGATCGGATATTCCAGCGATAACTCACGTTGACTATTCCTCCCGCCTGCAGACTGTAAGTGCGAAGGATAACCCTCGATACCACGCACTGATCTCCAGTTTCAAGAAAAAGACAGGATACGGCATAGTTATAAACACAAGTTTTAATGTCAGGGGCGAACCGATAGTATGTACACCAGAGGATGCTTACCTCTGCTTTATGAGGACAGAAATGGACATTCTTGCGCTGGGGAACTGCCTTCTGAAAAAGGAGGAACAGCCTCCATTGAAATCAAAGGATGAGCAGTGCTCAGAAAGACAAAAGAGCTCAGAAGCAAAAAGCAAGGAGGAGTTAAGAAAATTCGGTCTGATAATGACGGGAGCATTCGCAGCATTATCTGTGCTGCTGTATTTCAGGAACACCAGCCTGCTTCCCCCTGCAGCAGGCCTGTCTGGTTTCTTCCTTCTGTCAGCTCTCCTGTATCCCCGGCTGCTGCTTCCGGTAGAGAAGCTGTGGATGAAGCTTGCTTCCGTTATGAGCTATATTATGACAAGAGTTCTCCTCACTCTCGTATATCTGCTGGCTGTTATTCCTACAGGGCTGATCATGCGTCTGCTGGGGAAGAAACCACTACAGCTTGACTTCAAAGGAAATATGAAAACATACTGGGTAACTGTTGATCCCGAGGGTCCTTGCAGCAGGCCGGAAAAACAATACTGAGATAGGATAATAATGGGACGCATCAAAGATATCTGGGGCTTTCTACGAACAAGGAAAAAATGGTGGCTCCTCCCGATAATCACAGTGCTGCTTCTGCTCAGCCTTATCATAGTGCTTTCGCAGGGCTCGGCACTTGCACCCTTCATATACGCGATCTTCTGACATTTCATTGGAGATCCGACAAACCATTGGAAAAGATATCCAGATACTTATAGAAGTATAGGGATATAAAGTGTCTTTCGTGCTTATTTTCTGCTTTTCTCCCTGGAATGGCCTGGAAGAACTTCTATCTGGCGTCTTTTGTGCGAAGGCTTTCGGGCCACGTAGATCTGCATACCGGTTTCAGGATTGATACCGGTATGGTACATTGCTGTTGCCATGGTCATCGGTGTGGGAAGAAATATCTGAGATTTTTCCGGCCGCATGTTCTGCCGCCTCAATTCATCTGCGGTCTTGTACATATGATTCAAATCGCAGCCCGGGAAGGCAACAAGTATGTAAGGCTCGATGTACTGATCACTTCCGGCTTCTCCTGAGATACGCTCAAAGAGTTCCTTGAATCTCCTCCAGAGATCGGGGGACGGCTTCCTCATCAGTTCCAGTACTTCGGGCGCAAAATGCTCCGGAGCGATCTTCAGATATCCTGATACATTGTCCCGGACCAGCTTCTCTATGAAACCGGTATCCCGCAGGGCTACGTCATGGCGTATACCGCTGGAAACAAAAACATTCCTCACACCACTTATCTCCGCAACAGCATCCAGAAGCTCGATATATGGTTTATGATCAGTCCTGAAATTCTCGCAGATATCAGGGTAGAGGCATGAATACCTCCTGCATTTTTCAAGGGCTGCGGCTCCTGCGCAACCGAGGCCGTAAAGATTCGCAGTGGGCCCGCCAAGGTCGGTGATCGTTCCAGCGAAATACCGTTTGCCTTTGATCGCCTCAACTTCCCGTGTGACAGAAGCCAGGCTCCTGCTGCTTATCAGCTTCCCCTGGTGAAGTCCCAGAGCGCAGAAACTGCAGCCTCCAGCGCATCCACGGACAACTGTTATTGAATTCTGTATCATCCTGAATGCCGGGATCTCATCAGTGTAAATCGGATGAGGTTCCCTCGAATATGGAAGTTCGTAAACCCTGTCCATCTCATCTGTGCTCAGTGGATACTGGGGCGGGTATACGATAACCGCACGGCTGTCGGCTCTCTGAATAACAGCTGAACCCGAATAAGGACTGATCTCACTCTCAAGCAGCTTCGTCATTTTCATGAACGCTTCGGAACTGCTGGAAACCTCCTCATGGGAAGGCAGTTCGATATGATTTCCAGAATCTATTCCCTCCAGAGCTTTTAAACTGGTATAGACTGCGGTACCCCTGATTCCATGAATATCTCTTCCGGAGGAGAGAGCGTCTGCAATTTCAGCAATTGCCCTCTCACCCATTCCATAGACAAGGATACTCGCTTTTGTGTCAAGGAGGATCGATTTTCTGACCCTGTCACTCCAGTAATCGTAATGGCTGAACCTTCTCAGGCTGGCCTCTATACCCCCGATCACAATTGGAATTCCGGGCATAACCCTCTGAGTGAGATTTACATATTTCAGCAATGCCCTGTCCGGTCTCTTCCCGGGTTTTCCCCCCTCGGAATAGGCATCGTTGGAACGGATTCTGTTCAGAGATGTGTAGTGATTCACCATTGAATCCATGGCTCCGGATGTTATTCCAACAAATAGTTTCGGCGCACCCAGCCTTAGAAGATCATCTGGGGAGCAAATATCAGGCTGTGGAATGATCCCCACTCTGTATCCCATACTCTCCAGATGCCTGCCAATGAGAGCAGCTCCAAAGGAAGGATGATCTATGTATGCATCCCCCGTAACCAGGATGATATCACACGTATCCCATCCCATGGATTCCATTTCTTTCCTGGTAACCGGTAAAATTGGAGCTGTTTCGCTCATGAATCACCCTCTCCCTTCCCGACTGAAGATAGTACTTAATTCTAACCTGTATTGACAAGCCCCTTCAAAATGCGGACACTAATAGTGAACGTATGTTTACTTTTCCCGAAAGGAGAAATAGGAATGAGTACTGAAAACACCTCACTGTTCAGCGGAAGGGTTTCGACCGGAAGAACAACTTTCTTCATAGATGTAAGACAGGCGGTTAACGAAAGGTTCTACATTTCAATAACGGAATCCCGCAGAATATCCGATTCCGGCTTCGATCAGAACAGGATATTCCTTTTTGAAGAAAACCTTGAGGAAATCGGCAGCATGATACAGAAAGCATCGGAAGACCTTAAAATAGCAGTCGAGAACAGAGGGGAGCTGCCACAGGACGACTCATCCGGCAAGTACGAACGCAGCGGAAAAACCTGGACGGAGGAAGAGGAAGATATCCTGCGGGATGAATTCCGCAAAGGTACGGAGCACGATGATATCGCCCTCCTGCTGAAAAGAAGCGCCTACGCGATAACTCTCAGACTGGAAAAGATGGAATTGATAGAAGCGCCTAAAGCGGATGTCAGTTAAGCTCTGCTGATCCTCGGATGGCTTCAACCCATTTTTCAAGGTCCGGAACAAGCCAGGCGACGGAATCCGTACCCCCGGTATCATTCCTGAAATCAACTTTCAGAAGTTTACTTCCCCTGGTTCTTCCCAGAAAACTATTCGGAGTCTCAACAGATGTAATGCTGCGAAGCGGCACATGAAGTTCTCTTCCGGGCAGAAGCATCCTGAAGTATATCTGAGATGCTGTAAGCAGAAGAATTCCGTTACCCCTTATCTGTCTCATTCCTCTGGATTGAATCCCGAAAAAGTTCGCCATAGGAGATGTAAGAATACGCACATGCTCAGGATATTCAGCGAACACTTCCACTCTGGCAGTCTTCAGGAGTCTTCGAAGCATAAATACCAGGCCCGCAGCCAGAAGCAGCAAACCTAATATTAAATAGTTTGAGACAGGCATTAATTCTATCCTTCTTTACTATTACTGTCTTTGGAATCCACTACATATCGGTTATTATCCAGTCCCCTTCAGAAGTCATGATCATGTCCATATCGTCAGTGGTAACTTCCGTTTCTCCGGACTGGATTTCCTTCAGTGTAATAGTGTATTCCAGTTCTACCTCAGTACTGTCATCCGAATATTCAATCTCGTCAATTGTAAAGGATATTATCTCTATCCCGGCAAGTGCAGCCTCATTGATCTCACCCTGCATTTCAGGTGACATGCAGGTGTACATTTTATCGTAATCACGGGCCTGCGCTGCTTCGAACATTCGCTCTGCAATATCCTCCGGTCCAGCAGGTACTGTTGCTCCGCACGATATTGCCAGA
Source organism: Candidatus Aegiribacteria sp. (assembly GCA_023138735.1). Lineage (GTDB taxonomy): Bacteria > Fermentibacterota > Fermentibacteria > Fermentibacterales > JCC-6 > Aegiribacteria. The sequence goes on from JAGLOY010000089.1 coordinate 7,254, forward strand.
GCTAAAACCGCAAGCGACATTATTGAAATGCTGATTCTGAACATTCCTTCCCCTTCTTCAAATTTCATCACGATATGCTGTTCACTTAAAATGAGTTTCAACCTCACTGAAAAACTTGGCGAAATTCCGCTCCTCTGTTAGTGTCGGTACTTGAAACCCCTACGGAAGATAATATGGAATGACTCCAGTTAACGCAATATTACTATTCCTGGCAGGTATTGCCGCGGGATTCGTTAATGTGAATGCCGGCGGCGGTTCTTTTCTGACGATACCTCTTCTGATAATATTGGGAGGCCTTCCTGCAACCGCTGCAAACGCTTCTAACAGGGTAGCTATACTGATGCAGAACATCATTGCTGCACGGAATTTCAGAAGACACGGATTCAGAGATATAAGGCAGGGAATCAAGCTTGGCCTTTCAGCCATGGCAGGCGCTGTCATTGGCTCGATGATAGCATTGGACATACCCGAAAATGTTTTTCGCACCATTCTTTCGGTCATAATGGTTCTTGCGCTTGCAGTAATCCTCCACACGAACAGGAAGAACGGGACCGAACACTTCTCCGAGCGGCTGCGGCATCCAGTTCTTCAGATATTCATGTTCTTCTTCATCGGTATCTACGGCGGCTTCATTCAGGCTGGAACCGGGTATCTGGTAATCTGCGCACTCTCGATTATCGGAGGTCTTTCACTCGTTAAAACTAACAGTCTTAAGATCATTATCATAGCGGCCTACCTCGTACCTTCACTGCTGGTTTTTCTTTTAAATGGAGAAATCCGGTGGCTTCCCGCTTTTATCCTTGCAGCGGGAACATCCATAGGCGGGTGGTTTGGCTCTACTTTTGCCATCAGGAAAGGTGACAAATGGATAAAAGTCATTCTGGCAGCAGCAATTCTTGTGATGGCAGCCAAGATGATCGGGTTATTCTGATAAGTTATCGTCCATAACAGTAAAAACATCTGTAATCACATCTGAAAGATCCTGCATGCGGTAAGGTTTCTGGAGGAATCCTGCCAGGTGTTTGCCAGCGAATCTATGCATTACATCCTTCCTGCTGAAGCCGCTGGAAATGATCACCGGAACATCGTCGCGGATGCGGCGGATTTCTCGATATACTTCGTCACCGCTCAGGTGGGGCATAGTCAGATCCAGAATGACAAGTACTATATCCCCTGCGTTCCTCCTGAATAGATCAACCGCCTGGAGGCCATCTTCAGCCGAGAGGACTGTAAATCCAAGATGCTCAAGCATATTTCGTCCAACAGCAAGTACTGTGTCTTCATCATCGGCGAACAGGACGACTCCCTCTCCAGTCCAGACATCTTCTCCTGTCCCCTCACCGGAATGAAGGCTATCTGAATCAGTTGTTTGGTGAGCCGGGAAAAGAATCTTAACACTCGTTCCCTCCCCGAGCTCGCTGTAAACTTTTATTGCGCCTTTATGACTCCTTATAATTCCCAGAACTGATGACAATCCCAACCCTCTTCCAGCTTGTTTTGTAGTGAAAAATGGCTCAAACAGCTGCTCTTTTACCGACCTGCCCATACCGGATCCTGTATCGGATACTTCAACGTAAACGTACATATCCTCACCGATCTCCGAAGTCAGTTCTGTAGTATGAAGATAGGCGGAATCACAGTACAGCGCCCCGGTTGTTATTGAAATCACACCGCTTGCAGAAGCTATAGCTTCCGAAGCGTTGGTGATAAGGTTCATGAGAATCTGCCTTATCTGAGCTGCGTCCGCCATTATCAGGGGCAGCTTATCTGCAAGCCTGAATTTGAGTATGGCTTTTTTAGAGATGCTCACTTCCAGAAGGTGCGTGAGTTCAACAACAACCTTGTTCAGATCAAGAGGAAGTATTTCAAAATCACTTTTCCCCGAATAGGCAAGCATCTGCCTGGTGAGGTCAGCTGCGGTAGTCGCTGCATTGACAATGTTATTCAGAGAACCCCTTGCAGAACTGGTTTCGGGAATAGCCATAAGTGCAAGGTCAGCATTTCCCAGAATAGCCATAAGGATATTGTTGAAATCATGGGCTATACCGCCTGCAAGAACCCCCAGACTTTCCAGCTTCTGTGCATGCTGTACCCTGGCCTGCAGCTCAAATCGTTCGTTTTCAGCGTTTTTTCTAGCTGTAATATCACGCACAACAGCCATCACACTTTCATCAGCGTATGGCGCAAGCCTTGCTTCAAAGAATCTATACCTCGACCCAATCTCAAGCTCGTACTCCACTGACTGTACTTCTCCGGTTTCAAGTGCTTTTGTTAAGCAGTCCAGTATCTCCTGGAGTTTTTCCTTATCGAAGCCGAGTTCATTTATATTGCTTCCGATTATCGTGTCTTGTGGTATTGCCAGTTCGCTGTCATCCTCGGCCCAGAAATCCACGTATTCACCATCGCGGGTAAGTACAAACATTATGTCAGGCATTGTTCTGAGAAGGCTTTCCATATTCCGGACGCTCTGGCGGAGTTTCTCCTGAGTATTCTTCAGCTCTGAAATATCAAGGAAGGAACAAATACTCGTACTGGTACCCGGCATCAGATCCACATTAAGGTGTAAATCCTTCAGGTTGTTGTTTCTATCGATCATTTGAAACTCGTACTCGTTCGGTGAAGATCTTTCCTTATTACATTCATCTGTATGATGCTTCACCATTCTCTCAAGGTCTGCAGGGGCGACGAATTCAGTCCATTTCATCTTTCCGCAGATCTCGTCAGCCGAATAGCCGGACAGCCTTTCAAATCCCCTGTTCACCAGCAGAATGGTCATGTTGTTGTCCACAATGGCAGTTGCTGTACCGGTATTCTGAAAAACTACCCTGTATCTCTCCTCACTTTTCCTTAGAGCTTCTTTGGAATTATGCCAGTCGGTTATATCTATTGCTATTCCACCAATAAGGGGTTCCTTCCCGTCCCGGTCAATCCGAAACGAGTGTACTTCAAAGGTCGCCTCTCTACTGTTCTCAAGCAGCACCTTCTTCTCGTAAACACTGCATCCATCTTTCAGGGTTTTCTCATCTTCCTCGATCATCCTGTGGGCATAATCATCGGGGAACAGAAGATCCGGAGTCTTACCTACCCATTTCTCTTCCGGACCAAAGACGTTCATGAAATATTGATTCACATGAAGGTATTTCGAATTAGTGTCCCTCAAGAAAGCTGCCCCGGGAAAATGATCAAGAAATGCTTGCAGAAGTACATCGGACTCACTGAAGGACTTCGCGGATCGATCCTTCTTCGACATATTCCTCCTGTGGATCCTGTGTGCGTGGCAGTACTTAGTTTGACTATATTGCATAATGCTATGATTCTGCAAGTGTGGATTCAATTCCATGAATCTTTATCTAAAAAACAATGCTCACAGGGAGGTCCTGAAAAGTGTCATTCTTAAAAATACTCTTCAGGAAGCTGTTCCCCCCTCTATTCACCATACGGATTAAGAGCGGAAAAGCATTTCTGGAAAACGGAAAGCTCACGTCTGCATTTCTAGGTGACTGCACGGATATTGCGCGGAGGAACGGAATCTCTTCAGGGTGGATATGGGGTTATTCTTCTCCAGGAGGAGCAAGGATGGAATTCTCTTCGGGGATCAAAAAAGTGGACAGACAGCGTTTCAGGAATGCAGCTGGAGTACACAGGTTATGAAGGAATCCATGTACCGCAGGATATACTCGGTAGTGAACATGATCCCCCCCGGTAGAGTCGCCACCTATGGACAGATTGCCAGGATAGCAGGAGGGTGCTCCGCCAGAAACGTGGGTTACGCCATGTCCTCTGTTTCTCAGGAAAGTGATGTGCCATGGCACAGGGTTATAAACAGCAGGGGAAGAATCAGCGTCAGAAGCTCTGGAGAAGCTTGCACGGCACAGGACAGAATACTGGAGTCTGAGGGCGTTGTTTTCAGCACTTCAGGATCTGTCGACCTGGAAAGATTCGGTTGGACGGGACCGTTACCCGATGGAGTATCAGGTGACTGAAAAAAACAGAAGAGATTGGTCAGAAAAGGATCTGAAGAAGCATATAGTCGATCAAAGGAAATACCTCTGGCGGACCAGCACCATTGAGAGAATAGCCTCCTGGCTTGATCTGGGCAGCTGTATAACTGCTGTTGATGTTGGCTGCGGTCTTGGTTACCTGGGCTGGACCTTCTGGCAGCACTACGGCTGCGGCAGCACCTATATCGGCGTAGACTGTTCAATAAAATTGCTGCGTGAGGCACAGGAGACGAAACAAAGCTGGTCAGAGGGAGGAAAAGCCTATTTCGCAAACGGTTCAGCATACGCTATCCCTCTGCCGGATGAATCCGCCGACTGGACCATGTGCCAGACACTCCTGATGCACCTTGAATTTCCCCGGGATGCCTTGAAAGAAATGATCAGGGTAACGAAACCAGGCGGCGTAATCATGTGCATGGAGCCTGATAACATATCTTCGTCGCTGAGCATGGTCTCCAATTCGGTACACTCCCCTTCAATCGAGGAAAAACTTGCACAATTCAAGATGCAGCTTATCTGGGCTGAAGGTAGAAAAAAGCTTGGAAGGGGAGACTGGGGAATAGGGACAAAGGTACCTGGGATGATGGCCGACCTTGGACTGATCAATATCGATGCCCTTAACAATGACACCCCCCGCTTTGTTCATCCACCCTACGAGACGGAAATCCAGAAGTACGGTATTGAAAAGATGCGTGAAAATATCAAGGATAAAGATGACGACACGAAGAAACTGCTCTGGAAAAGATACAGGGAGTGTTTTCTAGCCGGTGGAGGCTCTCTGTCCACCTATTACAGATACATGAAATCCGTTGAAGCCAGACAGAAAGAGTGGGAAACAATTGTCCTGGAACAGCTGGAGAACAGCTCTTACTATCATGGTATCAGCGGTTCTCACTTCTTCTGCATAAGGGGATTCAAGCCGGAGAAATGATGAGGACAAACAGGTTTGCAGATAATCTTCTGCCTATCTGTTGACTTGCAGTGTATTCTGGCAGTATGCTCAATTTCATGAAGGGAAATGGGGATATAAGTGTAGCCAGGACAGCAGGGACAATATGCCGAACAAGGAAATACAATCACTGAAATCGAAGCTCCAGGCTCTCAGAGAAAATGACGACTCGCAAGTCAAAATTGTCGACGCACTTTGCGAATTAGCTTTCGCATATCTTCGAATTGACCCCGAATTAACCAAGATGTACGCTGAGGAGGCAATCGGTTATTCGGAGAAATTTGATTACATAATCGGGAAAGGCAGAGGCTTGACCATTCTCGGTCTCACGTTCTGGGTACTGGGTGATTTCGGAGAAGCTCTGATGGTCTTGAAAGAAGCTCTCAAGCTAGTTTTAGAAACCGATGATATGGTTGCAGTTGCAAGGGTCTATAGTAACATTGGGTTGATATATTCCGGGTGGAGCGACTACAACGCAGCTTTGGATTACTACCTTAAAGCTCTGCCACTATTCGAGGAATTCGGTGATGATAAAGGAAAAGCCAGCATCAACAATAATATCGGAGTTGTATACAAGAACCGAGGAGATCTCGACAGGGCGCTTGAACATTTTAACTCAGCCCTGGCACTATACATAAGATTAGATAATAAATTAGGGATTGCCGGTATATATAACAATATCGGTAACATTAATAAACGCATGGATAAAACCGCCGCAGCATTGGAGTATTTCCAGAAATCACTGCTTATCAGAGAGGAACTGGGAGTGGAAAGTGATTTGGCTGACTCGTACAACAATATTGGAAATACCTATTGGATTAAAGGGGACTTCGCCTCTTCATTGGAATACTATGACAAATCACTCAAGATGAAACATAAAATAGGGGATAAACGGGGAATTTCTGTATCAAATATAGGTATGGGGAATGCCTACATCGGTTTGAAGAAGTTAGATTCCGCGCAGGATCACTTCCGGAATGCTCTGCAAATCGCCAGAGAAATCGGAGCCAGAGGAGAGGAGATGCAGTGCTATGAAGGTCTTTACTTGATGTTCGAAGAGTCCGGAAACTTTGAGAAGGCACTTGCACATCATGTTAAGTACAGCGATTTGGAGAAAGTCCTGTTCAGTGAAAACAAGAACCGTCAGCTTACGGACATACGAACGAAATACGAAACCGAGAAGAAAGAGAAAGAAGCTGAGATCTATCGGCTGAGAAACGTGGAACTGCAGGCCGCCTACGATAAGACAGATGAGTTATTACGGAATATCCTGCCTGGAGAAATCGTTGAGGAACTGGCGGGAACTTCGACTCCAAAGCCGAGAATTGTAGATGACGTAACAGTGGTATTCATCGATATAGTGAACTTTACGTTATCAGCTAATAGGAATGACCCGGAAGATCTCCTCGCTGAACTCGCTCTGCACTTCAACTCCTATGACGAGATCGTCAAGGGATACGGATTGGAAAAACTGAAGACCTTTGGAGACGGCTATATGTATGCCGGGGGGTTGTTCTCGAGATCCAGTCAAATCATAGAATGCGCCAGAGCTGCTCTGGATATTCTGGATTTCGTAGCATCCCGGGAATGGGAAGTGCGTATCGGTATACACGTTGGCTCCTGTATTGCCGGACTCATCAAGGGCTGGAGGATGATATATGATGTCTGGGGTGAGACTGTGAATATGGCCGCTCGACTGGAACAGAGCGGTGAACCAGGTAGAGTTAACGCATCTCAGGCTGTTTGCGACGAATTGCTCGAAACATTTACCCTGACATCCAGGGGCAAAATCGAGGCGCATAACCTCAGTCCCACGCAGATGTACTTTATCCAGAGACAAACCAGACCCCATCCGAAAGATCTTTAAGCGGTTCTTACTTCTTCTGCATAAGGGGATTCAAGCCGGAAACAGAATAACACCGATCAGGGTTCTTCTATAATGTAAACTTTCTGAACACCACTTTTCGGGTCTTCCTCCCATGCAAGCATGCCCCGGGATTCAATGTGAAACTTCCAGCTTAAACCTTCCATTGGGAAACGGGCTGAGAAAAGGCGTTCTCCTGTCATATCGAACACATCGAAAACCGGCATCAGTTCGGTACCTCTCTGAACCCAGAGCCTTTCCTGCGCGTCTACGCCAAGTCCTGTGATCATCCATCTGAAGGGTTCAGGGTTCCATTCTATGGGCATACCACCCATGCCGCCCATTCTGGAAACCCACTGTTCCATATAAACCTTTTCCTCGTCCATCTCCTCACTTGTTCTGGAAACCGGGTCCAAGTCAGCTGTTATACGGAAGAGTTCCGTCCCGTCGGTACCCAAAGCAAGTACTTCGTAATTAAGTGTGGACATCTCAGAGAAAAATATTCTTCCATTTCTGTCCCCTGTGAAAACCAGTGAGCGAAGCATGTTCTTCACAAATAAGCCGAGATCGGCCAGATCAACGGGGAATTCATCTCTATAGTAGATAACCAGCGGGTCAGCCTCACCCATTATGAATCTCCCGAGTGTGCTGATACCTGTCATGGAGCCGTCGGTCTGATCCATTTCGAATTTCAGACCCAGATAGTATTCTCCATCCAGTCCCCATGGATACATAGGCGGGTTGTTGCCCCAGACAGCAACTTCTTCAAGGTGGGAATAGTCAGAACCATCGAATATCTCGTAACTGTTACTCAAAGGATCCAGAACGAATATTCTGCCATCTCCAAGACAGGAGAGGGAAAGGGGCATGGATAACTCACCCGGTCCGTTACCGGACCCGCTAATACGGGTAATGAAATCACCGGTTTTCGAGAACGCCCGGATATGGCTGCCAGCCTGATCCAGAACGAGAATCTCATCCTGATCCCCAAAGCATACATCCCCTATTGCGCTGAACACATATTCACTGTCACCTCTCTCAACACCGATGCTGTCTATTATCAGCAGCTCAATTCTATCAAGCCATGGCTCATCAGCGGTTCTGTCGGAATCATCCTGCCCGCATGATGTGAACAGTAATGCCAGCACTAAGGCTGACGGTCGCCAGTACTCCCTCATCCGCTTACCAGCATAGTTCTGGCAAGTTTGCCTTGAAGTCTTCCCGTCATTTTTGCCAGGTGCAGTGTTGAAAGAAAAAGAACAACACCGCCCAGAACAACAAAGGGCATAAGCCAGATGGGAGTCCACCAGACTGCAGGGAAGTCGAACACAGGTATATCCAGGATCAGCTCAAATATGGGATCCGCAATCATTGCAAGAGAAACTGCAATAAGAGTGATGAACACGGTGAAGTACAAAATACCGAGAGGCAGCATGAGTATCAGGTATATGAAAGATGACCATGTGCTTCCTGTTGAGAATATCCCCTTTATACTTCCCCACCATCCTTCGCCCTTGCTTATGAAGATCGCCCTTCTAGGCATTCTAGCGCCGAGAAGCGTTTCAACAATCCTGCCCTCAATGAAAGCAATCGCCCTGAAGGACAGAAAAAACAGCCAGGCCAGAGGCACACCAATTATCAGAACTATCAAACTGGCTGAAACTGAAAAACCTGTAACAGCCCATGTGAAGTAAACGATACCTGTAGCCAGTGAGAGGATCATGTACAGTAGTGCGGCCCAGGCGGAAGGATCCGCAATTATCCCGCAAAACGCAGATAATCCACGTCTCGTTCGTTTATCTGAAGAGAGGGCAGGAGTAGTGTATTTTTCAACATTACGATAGTGTTCAGCTACTTCTTCAGGTTCACCATATCTAATGATGATGCTCCGTGCAGCCTCATTCTGCGTTTCATCAGGATTCTCTGAAAGCTCGGTATCAAGGGCTGAGCTCAGATGATCTTCCGCATCGGATAGAGCGTCCTGAATCGTTGCTCTATCACTCCCCTTCAATTCTTCTCTGAAGGCGTTCAGGTAGTCTTCAATCAGTTTTATCATCGGGGACACCTCCCAGTATCTTGTCAATCAATCTGCGGGTTCTCTTCCAGATCGTTACCCAGCGCTGAAGAGTTTCCTGACCTTTCTCTGTTATTACATAGTAACGCCGCGGAGGACCTGCGACGGATGGTTCAACTCTGCTGCTGAGAAGACCGTTCAGCTCGAGAGACCTGAGGACCGGGTACAGGGCTCCATGTTTTATAAGGGGCACGCTCTGCTTATCATCCTCTTCCATCAGTTTAGCTATCTGGTATCCGTACATCGGCTCATTCGAGCTGCTCAGAATACTCAGCAGAGCCAGTGCAGTAATGCCGGCACTGAGCTCTTTCCTGAATTTTCTGTCTGCGGAGAAAGCACTCTTCTCCGTGTCGATCCCGGACAGGGACGGATCAACCATTCCACCTCTCCTTTCCTGAAAAGTACGTATCATTGCAAGTCAATACTACTATTAACTTATTACTATGTCAAGGAAAACTATAGTTGACGCAGGCCATCATATTGAATGACTGTTACTTAGCTGAATGGCATGTTTACCGGTGCACGGAAACAGTAAAAAGGGAAGCGGACTGCTGAATCACTCCTCCTTTATTATGATACCCTGCAGAAGCAAAGAATTTCATCTATAGCAGGGAGCGTCATGATATCCGAAGATAAGGAAAACAACATTGATTTCATCAGGGAGATCGTAGAGAGGGATATAAAGGAAGGAAAGTACGGGGGCAGGGTACATACAAGGTTCCCGCCGGAACCGAACGGTTGCCTTCATATAGGACACGCAAAGGCTTTCTGCATTGATTTCGGTATTGCGGAGGAGTACGGCGGTTTGTACAACCTTCGATTCGACGATACGAATCCTGTTAAGGAAGATGTTGAATACGTTGATTCGATAATGAAGGATATCAAGTGGCTCGGTTTCGATTGGGAAGACAGGCTCTATTACGCCTCGGATTACTTCGACAGAATGTACAACTACGCCGAACAGCTGATTGAAAAGGGTGCTGCTTACGTGTGCGACCTGCCGGCAGAAGAAGTCCGTGAGTACAGGGGCACCCTGACGAAGGCCGGCAGGAACAGCCCATGGAGAAACAGGTCGATTGAGGATAACCTGGATCTTTTCAGAAGGATGAAAGCGGGTGAATTCCCTGACGGAACCAGAACTCTGCGCGCCAGAATAGATATGGCTTCTCCCAATATGAACATGCGGGATCCCGCTATCTACCGTATACTGAAAAAACACCATCACAGAACCGGCTACGGATGGTGTATCTACCCCATGTACGATTACGCCCACTGTCTTGAGGATTCAATAGAGGGGATAACCCATTCCTGCTGTTCCATTGAGTTCGAAGATCACCGCCCCCTCTACGATTGGTTTCTCGATCAGCTGGATGTCTTTCATCCTCAGCAGATTGAGTTCGCAAGGCTGAACCTTACCTATACGATACTGAGCAAGCGCAAGCTGGCCACACTTGTAGAAAATGGACTTGTTTCAGGCTGGGACGATCCAAGGATGCCGACCCTTTCCGGTCTTAGAAGGCGCGGCTACACTCCCGAGGCGATCAGGGATTTCATAGGCAGGATCGGTGTTGCGAAGAGGGACAGTACTGTTGATATGGCGCTGCTGGAATACTGCATAAGGGATGATCTGAATAAGAGAGCTCCCAGATTCATGGCGGTCCTTGATCCCCTTAAGGTTATCATACAGAACTACCCGGCAGGAAAGTGTGAGGAACTGGAGTTCATAAACAATCCGGAGGATGAATCAGCCGGAACCAGGATGGTTCCATTTTCAAGAGAGCTCTACATAGAGAAAGATGATTTTCAGGAGGAGCCGCATAAAAAATTCAGGCGTCTTGCCCCCGGAAGGGAAGTGCGTCTAAGGTACGCCTATTTGATTACATGCGTTGATGTCGTGAAGGATGAGAACGGTAATGTGAAGGAGCTTATCTGCACCTACGATCCGGAAACCAGGGGAGGCAGCACACCGGATGGCCGAAAGGTAAAGGGTACGCTTCACTGGGTTTCAGTGGAACATGCTGTACCGGCGGAAATCCGGTTATACGACAGATTGTTTACGGTGGAAAACCCCCTTTCGTCCGGGAGTTTCAATGAAACCATAAATACTGAATCTTTGAAGGTGCTGAACCAATGCCAGATCGAACCTTCGGCTGCGGATCTTGCAGTCGGTGAACAGGTTCAATTCGAAAGAAAGGGCTATTTCTGCAAGGATCCGGATTCAACGAAAGACAGACTCATCTTCAATCGGACTATCTCACTGAGGGACACATGGAAGAAAATCCTGAATAACCAGAAATAGAACTGAAAAAATAGAAATGAAGGGTGGCACGAATCACTGATCAGGAAACAAAACTGGTGGAATTCAGGCATTGGCTGCACAGAAATCCTGAGCTTTCAGGCAGAGAATACTCCACCTCCGCCTCGATACTGGATTACATCAGCGAATACGAACCTGACAATTTAGTAACAGATCTTGGGGGCAAGGGTATAGCCGCTGAGTTTGAAGGATCGCAACCTGGGCCAAGAATTCTCCTCAGGTGTGATATGGATGCTCTTCCGATAAACGAGAAAATGGATATCCCCTACCGTTCAGCAATCCATGGGGTATCTCATAAGTGCGGTCATGATGGCCATATGACCATTCTGTTGGGGATTGCGGCCAGGCTTTACCAACATCGGCCAACCAGAGGTTCAGTCGTTCTTCTTTTCCAGCCCGCGGAAGAGACCGGGGAGGGAGCCCGCCGGGTCATAATTGACAGTAAGTTCAGAGAAATAGAGCCCGATTTCGTTATTGCACTGCACAACCTTCCCGGATTCCCTCTGGGAAGTATTATTCTGAAGGATGGAGCTTTCTCTTCTGCATCAAGAGGTATCAAGGTTGAACTTTCAGGAACTTCCTCCCATGCATCTGAACCTCAGAAAGGCACCAGTCCTGCCCTGGCGGTTGCGCAGATAATTAAAGCTTTCACCAGACTGTCTCAGCTTTCCATTTCAAAGGGTAGTACTCCAATGGTAACTGTTACTCATGCCCGGACTGGTTCTCAAACCTTTGGAACATCTCCAGGCGAGGGCTGCGTAATGGCAGCGCTGCGAGCCAGCACCACAGAGGAAATGGATATCATTTCGGGAAGCATTGAGAAAATGGCAGAGGTTATCGCGCAAACCAACAAACTTGAATGCCGGATAAGCCGGACAGACGAATTCCCGGTCACCGAGAACTCCGGGAAAGCAGTTGCTGCAATACGATCCGCCGCCGGGAATCTGGGTCTGTTAATCGTGAAGCCCGATGCCCCTTTCCCATGGTCCGAAGACTTCGGTCATTTTACGAAAAAGTATCCAGGCGCTCTTTTCGGCATCGGCACCGGTACCGATGCTCCCGCACTGCACAGTCCCGAGTACGACTTTCCAGATGAACTCATTGCATCGGGAGTTGATATCTTCATTGAAATTATTGACGAACTGCTGAACTGATCCGATTACAACATGAAGTAAACCGAGTGTCCCTGTCTCAAAACAAGCAACAGTACGTCGTTCGTGGATGAGATCAATCTGCCCAGTTCCGCAGGAGATGCTACTTCGAAGCCGTCAACCTCAATGATAACATCTCCCGTGTTTATCCCCACATTAGCGGCCCTTCCTGACTGGTTAACATCTACAACAAGAACACCTTTCAGAGAAGGGTCTCCAATGGCTTCCGCAGTCTCTCTGTCCAGTTCTTCAAGCGTCCATCCAAAATCATCCGAAATTGAAGGTGCAGATGAAACAATCGTTTCATCTGCCACCCGCTCTCCAAGTACTACCAGAATGGACAGGCTTGTTCCATCTCTGAATATCCCGATTTCAACCTCGTTCCCAGGGTCTATATCTGCTATCATATTTCGGAACTCGGTTATCGTCCGAAATGATTCACCATTAATGTTCAGTATGATATCACCCCTCAGGATGCCGTAGATACCTGCCGGTGTATCACTGAGTACCTGTGAAACCAGAACACCACCATCACTGGAGTTAAGGCCGAAATGCTCGGCAAAGTCGGGAGTAAGTTCCTGTATCGTAACTCCCAACCAGCCCCTTCTCACATAACCGTATGTAACCAGATCCTGCATAGCATTCACTGCAACATTGACCGGTATTGCGAATCCCACACCCTGGTAACCACCGGTTCTGGTTACGATTGCCGTATTGATGCCCACCAGTTTTCCATCAAGGTCGACCAGGGCTCCTCCGCTGTTTCCCGGATTAATGGCAGCATCCGTCTGAATGTAATCCTCGTATTCAGCCAGTCCCACATCGGAACGTCCGATGTAGCTGATGATACCCTGTGTAACAGTCTGATTCAGGGCGAAAGGGGAACCCACTGCAAGTACCCACTGTCCAACTTTCAGATCATCGCTGTCACCGATTGCTATAGCTGGAAGATCGTATGCATCTATCCGGATAACGGCAAGGTCGGTTTGCGGATCTGTTCCCACGATCTCACCGGTATATCTGTCTCCGTTCTGAAGAACAACTTCCAGGTCATCAGTTTCACCGACAACGTGATAGTTAGTGACAATCATCCCATCGTCTGAAACGATGACACCGCTTCCGATACCGGTCATGATGTATTCCTGCTCCCGGGGCATCTGGAAATAATCCCCACGGGGATCGATCATGTACGGGTAGGAAAAATCGGGAAACGATGGCACCCTGGTAACTATAGTAGTCTGCGATGTGATGGATACAACGCTTGGACCTACAAGCTCTGATATAACAACGAACATGTTACTGAATGCATGAGGATCGAACATCACATCTGAGTTCGCAGGTGTGGTTTCAGCAGATACTGCTATGGAAGATACTCCTGCAAGTAATAATAAAACCAGAACGATCTTCATAATTCTTGTGCAGTTAACTGTTTTCAAATTGCTTCCTCCAGGATCAGAAACACAAATCGTTTTGATACGAATATTTTCCATGTTCAGGTATAATATATTAATTGAAGAAAGTATAGTTCCGCCTGAAGTATGTGAATACAGTCTTAGAAGGAGTTTACAATGAAACTATCAGCTTACATTGCTTTTCTGCTGGTTTCAATATCAATTGCCTGTACAGGATATGCGGTGTACGGTGATGAAGTCTGGTACGGGATGAATTTTGATTATCCGCCTGAATCCGACATCAGATTTTCCGTATCCGATCTCGACGGCTGCAGTATTTTTGTAATGCACTTTTTTAACAATGACAGGCTGTTCTGGGTCCCGACCGTCGGTATGAATGAACATGGTGTCTTCTCTTCCCTTCAGTACCAGTGCCCAATGATCGAGGGTACACCTGAGCCGGAGCCGGATCAGCTCTATATCTATCAGCTTTTCAACACCGCCATCAATGACTGTTCGGCTGTTAATGAGCTGGAGTGTCTCCTCGATTCATTGGAACTTATCAATCTCTATGACCTTACATTGCACGCCCTGATCGCTGATCCCTCGGGGAACGCATTAATAGCGGAGGCGGGAGATGGTGAAAATCTGATAACCGGGATCAGCGGAGACTGGATAGTAATGACGAATTTCTCGAATGCGGACTTCATCCATACACCTCCTGAGGAAATTGTTGGAGTGGGCGATGAAAGATACAGAAGAGCCCTTTCCTATATCGAGGAGAATTACGACTCCTTCGGCTTGCCCCAGGCGATAGGAACACTGGAAACCGCTGTTAATAATCATGCTGAATGGGGCACAAAAGCATCTATGGTATTCGATCCTCTGGAAGGAATCGTGTACATAGGAATAGACGGTGATTTTCAGAGGTTATGGAGAGTATCCATGGGCCAGGGAATTATCGAAACATGGTCCGGCTTCGTGAAGTACAGATCTGCCCTTGTCGGGGGAAGAGGGATAACCGTACCTGAATTAAGAACATGGGAATAAAAACCACGTTCGGAAGGTGTTAATATGTTCAAATATTTACTGATTCTTACAGGTGCGGCAGTGATGTCATCCGGTATTGTTTTCGCGTACGGAGCTTCACAAACAGACTGGATTGGAGGGCCTTATGTACAACCTCCTTCTGAAACCTGGTCAGATACATTCAATTCCAGTCAGAATTGTAACTATCAGTATCCCGGAATTCTGTCTCTGGCCTTCGAAATCATAGATATGCCTGCTTATTTCAATATCTGCGAAGGCTTTTATTCAGATGCGGGCGATTGCGACGGGGATGGAGATATTGATATATTTTATACAGGGAATGATACAATTTTTACCGTGATCAATGCAAATAGTGCAGGGACTTTATGGATTCCTGGAGATACTCTGGGTTGTATTGAATACAGCTATTGGAGATGTATTAAATCAACGGATATCGATGAAGATAATGACGTAGATTTAATCGCTTCACATAATGCAAATGGGGTATACATTCTTAGCTGGTTTGAGAACACATCACAGGATTGGCAAGAGCACTTCATAAGCAGCAGCGAAGAGTTCAACTATACGAGGATCAGTTGTGAGGATTTTGATGGAGATGGAGATCAGGATATAATCTCTGCTTCTGAAACGTGTCTGGATCCCAATATCATCTGGATTGAAAACAAGGATGGTTCAGGCGGTTCCTGGAGTGAGCACCCGGTATCGTATGAGGACTATCCTGTTTCTATATATCCAGCAGATTGTGATGATGATGGTGATATTGATGTCATTGGGATCTTTAAATATTCAGCATCCGTTTATGAAAATGCTGATGGTATTGGAACGGTATGGATCGAGCATTCCGTTGCTCCCGTATTGAATCGCTGTCTTGATGGTTCCTGTGCTGATGTAGATAATGATGGAGATGTAGATATCTTTGTTCTGGATGTAAATAGTACAGAATTTACTACCTGTCTTTATCGGAACGAGGGTGATTATTCCTGGCAAAGAGAACTTGTTGAAACCTGGATTCCCGAAACTCCATTCATTGTACTCCTTTGTATATTGCATGCAATTGATACGGAACTAGATGGCTCATCAGATATCTGTATCAGTTATGCAATCCTAGACAACAGTATGAATCCGTTTGGTGAGCTGTATTATGTGGAGAACAGTAATGACCTGGGAACAGAATGGAATTCAACTCTACTCGTTGATAGTAATCCAAACTACTTCCCGGGATGCATGCATAGTGCTGATATTTCTGGAGATGGAGCTCCCGATTTAGTACTTAGCCCTTATGCTAATGATTCAATTGTGTGGTGGCAGCTTTCTGAAGGTTATGCTCCTCTGGGTGATCTTTACTCCAACATCCTTGAAATACCTATGCCTATTGATGACGTAATTGACTGGGGCGCTATTACATTCGATGCATCAGTTCCTTCCCAAACCGGTCTTGAGTTTTATGTCAGGGGTTCGGACGATCCCGAAAATCTTGGAGAATGGTCTGAACCTATTGTCACTTCTGGAACGAGCCTTCAGGGAATTCTTGATAATACCGATTTTTTTATTCAGTACCGTGCAAGCATGAACAGCAATCTCGGGAATGAATCGCCAGTTCTGGAAAACATACAATTGGAATGGGATCTCCTCGGGTTGGAAGAAGAAACGAGCACAACTGATGAGTACTGTCTGTTTCTCCCCGAGAATCCTTCTTATGGCATTTTAACCGTCGGTTTTTCAATCCCGGAGATTACTAACGTAAGAATTGATATTTTTGATATCTCAGGCAGGTTAGTGAATACTCCGATAACTGGTGAGTTTAGTTTGGGTCTCCATCAAGTCCATATAGACGATTTATCATCTGGCATCTATTTCTGCAGGATGAGTACAGATGATTTTGCAGCTACCTGCAAACTGCTGTTTCTTGAATAGTCTGGATTATCTCTGAATATTGTATAGTCTACTTACGTAGCGTTTCACTATTGAATTAGTTCACGATACTGAATGAGTAACAGACCCATTCCGGCAATCCTGATTGGATAAATCAGCCCACGGGTGTAGCGAACAGGGTTATAGCAAGAAGAATCAGGGCAAGAAGGAGCATGAAGAGCTTCCTCACGTTACTCTTTGTAACGGTAACGGCAACAAGGCATTGGATCATGTAGTAGAAGGCAAAAGCCCTGGAAGCAAGGGCAACAATCTGAAAGGTGCTGGCGCTCCAGGTGAGGATTATCGAGCCTCCGCCAAGTATCAGATAAGCGACTTTATGACCAATTTTCTCCCTTGTAGCCTCCACAATGTTGCCTTCCCCCCCCAGCGTGTCGGCAATCGATGCGCTGAACTGACTGAGAACAGCAGCTGCTATAAGCGGCACGGGGAGCAGCATGGATGCTTTTCCGGCAAGGATAATAAGGGAATCATCTCTAACAGGTCCGGAAAGGTAATGCATCAGAGGAATAGCAACTGCAATAAAGACAATATAGACAGCGGCGGCGATCAGCTGCGAAAGCCGGCATGATTTGATCCTCATCTCCATGCTGTACTCTTCACCGAGGTATCTTGATGTTTCGAAACCCTGCACACAGATCAGTGTGCCGCCCAATACGGCCAATATATGCAGTATACTTTGCCCGGAACTTCCCGGAAGCTGGATACCTGTACCGGAAACAAGAGAGATATCGTGCAGACTGAAACCAAGTATCATAGCCACGATGATTGCCATTGTTACCCATATAGCCCAGTTCTCAAGCTTCTGCAGGTCCTTGAGCCCCTTAACAAAACCTATGATGGTTATCAGCAGAATGATTGCAGTTGTTAAGAACCTCTCGTTGAGCTGGGTAGCCAGCCCCAGTCCGTTCATGAGAAAAGCGCTGAGGATACGCAGATAAAGGCATACTGAGATGACGTATGCGGGAACCAGGGCAATATCCGAGATACGATCCAGATAGAGCGTACGTTTCAGTGATTTTCGGGCATCAAGCAACGGTTCTACATTGGCAATATTGAACCGTATAACAGATCCTATGGAGTACGCAAGCGCACTAATAGCTATTATAGCAAAGATTGAAAATCTGCCCGTAGCACTGGCCAGTATTGGCACAATTACCAGAAAACCGCTCCCGAAAATGGAGGAGAGAGGAGTGGCTGTGGCTCGGAACAGTTTTGCTTTGTTTACAGCCTTCTCCCACCCGGCATCTGGCGCCTATTACACAAACAGACTATTGTACTGGTTGAATCTAATACAGCAACTCTTGAATGGTGAGGCTTATGGAGTGGAATAGAAACGGATACAGGATCAAGACTGGATTTCTCACTGCGGTAATAGTGGCAATTCTGATCCTCTCCTCATGCATCGACGACCCTCCTACCCATCCCCAAATCAACGATTATCAGTCATATCTTACCCTTGTATGGGAGCTTTACGATCAGAAGTACGTAGGATTCGACGACAAGAATGTTGACTGGGATGCTCTGCACGATGAATACCTTCAGCTTGCAGGGGATGTGAATTCTTTTGACGAACTTCAGTATCTTATAATCGAGATGGTGGGAGAACTCGAAGATCATAATGCCTGGTTACTGATTCCGTTTTCGTTTGTGAGTAAAACTCCAACATACAGACCTGACATTGAAATGAATTTCAATTATTCTCTACTGATGGAACTGCTGGAACCATGGAATTTCCAATGGAATTCTTCAATGGGAGTAATGTGGGGACACTGTGTTATCGATTCCATCCCCTATTTTGCCATTAAACACTTCGACACTTTTTTCACTTTCACGTCATTCAGCGCAGAATTTCAGAATCACCTCGATGCACCGGGCATGATAATCGACATAAGGATGAGTGATGGTATATCACTTGTTCCAGCAAAACAGATACCTGGTGTCTTTGCAGTCCAGTATAGAACTCTGTTCTTCACTCAGTATAGAACGGGTCCTGCGCACAGTGATCTTTCCGCACTGTACAAACATACTGTTTACCCTCGATCATGGGCTTTTACAAAACCTGTTATTATCCTTACTGGAGAACAGGTTACGGGTGCTGCTGAAGCCTTTGTGTCCGCCGTGGAACATATACCTCACGTTACAGTGATCGGTGATACTACCGGTGGAGGAGGGAATATCCCCGGTTATTTCAATCAGATATACTGGCCAATATGGGAAAATATCTCAATGACCTGCCCCTTCGCCAGAGTGTTCACTGCGGATACCGTATCGATTGAAGGAATAGGTATACTGCCTGATATCTACGTTCAGACAACCCCGGCGGATTTCCTGGCCGGGCACGATCCTGTTCTTGAATACGCAATCGAATGGATAGCGGAAGAAACAGCTCCCTAATAGTACCCTGTCACTAGTCCGAAGTGAGGACCATCAGATACTCTCCAAAAGATGGTGCAATAATATCCCTGGGATATCCATCGATATTGATAACGGAAACCACTTCAGGTTCCATGTGGGAAAAAGGAAACTCCATTACGGTTATCACTGTATTTCCCGAATCGGTCTTGCTCATAACGTAGAAAGTCCCCGAATATCCTGTATTATCGTTGTAACACATTCCTATCGGGTGTCCTTCTACATCAACCCTGTTGGTGCGTTCGGGCACAACAAAACCCTTTACAAAATAAACATACCCGTTCGAACCGGTCCACTCCGGACAGCATATCATGTAAACCGAATCCTGTTCCATGGGAAGAACGCTGGAACATGGAGAACCGGCAGAGACTGTCAGAAGCCTGGCGGTTTCCGAAAGATCAAGCCATATGCCGTAGATTGAGCCGGCATCGTTCGAACAGACCGCGACTATATGACGCCCGCCCGTTTTCTCGATCATAACATCGGCAAGGGGATATATTGTGTTGCTGGTAAACTCGGTATGATTGTTGCTGGTCCATATTTCACCGATGTAATCTTCAACAGAATCCGTGAAATAGAGTCTGCCCATGGTTGAAGACGCGCAGATTGAGCCCGGTTGAGATCCCGGGGAGAACTGTTCTTCTACCGAGTTGGTGGCAAGATTCACTTCTATGACCTGTGATCCCGGACCCAGTACGTAGAGGTTTCCATTGGTGGCGATTACGGCATCACCGTATCCCACTCCGGAGCTTCCTCCGATTGTATACGAAGTGTCAATTATCATTTCCTCTGAATCTATTCTACTTAGAGTTCCGTCGGCACTGAGAAGAATAATCTCATTCGATCCACCGGAAAGAAGAGTTCTCCCCTGCGGCAGGCCGCCCATAGACCTTTCCACCTGGAAATCGGAAGAGCGGATGAATGTAATGCGGGATTGATCATTGCTCTGGTACTCCATAACCTCATGACACCCGAAGGCTAGCATCAGGAGGAACAGAAAGGAAACAAAAACGGATTTCATGATGATTCCTCCAAAATTACCTAGAAGTATATATCAAGACTCAGCAGAAAATGCCTTGCCGGTGAATAGGCACCCGGATTACTCATCATACCTCCGGGATCTCCTGTGGTCTGGTAAAAGGATGCATCGAATATCCTGTCAACATTCGTTCTGTTGAAAAGGTTGAAGATGGTAATGCTGGCTCTGAATTCAAGAGGGTTCACCCAGAAACGTCGTGACAGCTTCGCATCGGTCTGCATAGTCCAGGGATAGCGTTCAGTGTTAACTCTTGGTATCACGGATGCCCCGGAAGGAGGAGAGTATGGAAAACCGCTTCCGTAA
>JAGLOY010000009.1 GCA_023138735.1 Candidatus Aegiribacteria sp.
AATGTTTAGATGTTAGGCCCGACCCCGCTCCGACTTATCTTTCTACTGCAAGTATCCCCTGCGGGCCATCTCCAGCAGAAAGAGAATCGAGCATCACCTTTGATGTCCAGTCAGCGATGTAGACCAGATCTACTACCTGGTCGGTTATGTACATTGAATCACCGATACATGCAAGACCACATGTGCTCGAAGCGCCCGTATCCCATGTATCAGTTAGAACACCAGCTTCATTGTAGAAATAGACGCTGCCCGATGACCAGCCGTCCCCTGCGGCAAAACCTGAACCTGCCTCTACCGGGTATCCTGGCGACCCACCGGTATTGATCTGAGTGAGTATCTCCATGCTGATCGGGTTTACGATTGATATAAGTCCATCACCTATATAGCTATAAGTCATTGCATGAACCATACCGGTTTCGCTGAAATATCTCATGGAGCATACGTTATCAGGTGTAGCAATGGAATCGAGTACATCGCCGGTGGATGCATCGAGTACGGTTATTCCACCGGTTACGGAAGGATCTGGATATGACATTCCATGTCCCACAAAAACCCGGCTTCCGGTGGATGTTATTGAGGTGGGATTAGCTTTTACATCGATTGTGGTCACTGAACCGCCTGAAGAGAGGTCAACCTTCGCAACCTGGCTTGTTAAAAGCAGTGTAACCCACAGATGATTGCCATCCCATGACATCTGGTAGGGATTGCTGCCTGTGGGAAGGTCGATATGGAACAGCTCTCCACCGGTTGAATTCACGTCAAATACCTGAACACTGCTTGAAGTTGAATTCAGTACTGCTATTCTCCCCTCTTCGTGGGAGATAATATCGTTGGGTATATCACCTGTAGTGTAAGCACCCGTAACCAGCGAATCGCTCTCGGGGAAGTAGAGATCAACTGTATAAGCATTTCCGTTGAACCAGGCGATCACCAGGCCACCGGGAGTGGGCCCTGGATCGGGCTCAACAGGTGAGTTGCACGATGCCGCAACAAGGCTTATCAGTAATGTACAGATCAGAGTTATGAGTCCGGGACGGTATCTTTTCATTTTTTTCCTTTCAGTTTCCGTTCCATTTGATTCCAAAGTACAAAGTTCTCGGTTTTCCGGAGTATCCGCTTGTTTCCTGATACTCTTCGTTTAAGAGGTTTTCAATAGAGGTGTTGACAGAAAAATCACCCATGAATTCAGGGTGCAGATCAACACCCGCCGTGATAATGGTGTAGGCAGGCATCCATGATGTTTCGCTGTAGTTCTTGAACCTTATGCCCATTCCGCTTGCTGACACTGACCAGTGAGCCCAGCGGGGAAATTCCAGTCCTGCCTGAAGACCGAATGTGTAATCGGGTGTATATGGCAGGATTCTGCCGTAGTTAACCGATTCGATGAAGTTGTCGGTAACGTCCAGAAGAGTGAGCGTGCCTGTTATTTCGATGGGATTATCCGAAAACCACACTTCCGTTTCCAGACCTTTTCTAAGAACCCTTGCGATGTTCACGGGAGACCATTTTCCGCCCTCTCCCGGCTCCCATCTGATAAGATCATCGGTTTCCGCGATAAAACCTGTTGCGGAGAGTGCAAACCACTCAAAGGTATTGAATGATATTCCACCCTCGAATTCCAGTGACGTTTCCGGCAGAAGGTCCGGGTTTCCACGTGCGAAAATATCCTCCGGCCAGTAAAGATCGTTCAGTGATGGGCGCCTGAAACCTGTCGATGCTGAAGCATGCAGTAGCAGAAGCGAATCCAGCACTGGCAGCCCCATTGAAAGTACAGCTCCGTGCATTGTTCCCGCAGATGAGACCGTGTTAAGAGATGCCGAAGCGGAAATAGAAAGGCCATCACCGTATCCCGCAGTCAGTGCGGTTTCCCCTGTCAGCCTGTCCCTGGCGCCTATCGAAGTACTCGATACTCTGTCGAGAGAGGTATTTGCGGATAACCCGAGATGAAACGGCAACAAGGGTAGATTGTACTCAAGGGTCAGGTCCCCGCCTAATTCATTATGTGTATCATCCACCATGGAAGGTACGGTGCTTGCATACTCATGCCTTCCAGTTCTCATACCGAGCGAAAGCCTCAGTCCGCCAGGGCTCCATCTTCCCCAGGCGTCAAGGCTGTACCTCTTTCTTACGCCATCGGTGGGAAGAGTCCAGTCAGGGCTTTCCGTTTCTCCTGAGGAGACAGCTGCAAGGAGACCGTAAGTGAAAGGGTAAGCATTTCCATGGATGAGAATCGCTCCGTCGTGGGCTGTGGATCCGGATATACCGGCAAGCTTCCTGATACTGAGTGCGATCCTGCTGATTCCTGCTGTAAATCCGCCAGAAAGTGAGATGGATTTATCATCACCTGCGCTCAGCGATGCCCTGGCAGGCAAACCGGAGGATTCCGGAATGAAATTCAGTGTGCCGGCCATACCGCCTTTAAGAAACCCGGATCCCCCTCCTCTTGATACTTCCAACCCGCCGAACAGCACTGGATCCAATGTCATCCCCGGAAGGCCGTCCATTGAACTGCTTATATCGTGCCCGTCGACGTAGTACTCGGAATGCGCCGCATCGCTTCCTCTGACTGCGATAGAGATAACCGGCATAGCGCCTCCGTATTCGCGGACATAGATACCGCCACTTCTGCTGCTGAGGCTCCTCAGTCCCGATCTGCCCAGGGATTCCATGTCATCCCGGTCAAGGACCGTTGTTGCTGGAAATCTGTCTCTGAATCCACCGCGCGAGGCTGTTACAGATATCACCATCCCGGATGGAACTGGTACGGCGGTAAGAAAGATATCACCCGAGGGTGGTATCGCTCCCTCCCATGTCTCGTATCCGAGTGCCCTGACTTCCACGGAATCAGTTCCATCGGGCAGGGATACTTCGCCCCGGGAGTCTGAAATACCGATGAGTGTATTGTCTGTGCAGATGGAGGCTCCAGTGACTGGACGACCGGATGTATCGGTTATGAAAAGATCTGCCTGTGATACGGAGATCAGGAGCAAAAGCAGCTGTAAAATGAAAAAACCTCCTGCAGTTTGCACTAACCGCGGAGGCATGGCCGAAACTGATCCCTTATGCGGGAACCCTGTTTCAGGCCGCGGTGCAATATCCTGACTTCCGGATCATCCCTTTCCCCGCCTTCCCACCTTGCGGCAGTGGCATCAATGGGGTTTGGTACCCGGTTACAGTGGCGCTACCGTGGCGGATTTACACCGCCTTCCTGCACCCCGCGACCAGCATTTCAAACGGATATATAATGATCAGAGCATGAAAGAGCAATGGAATCGCCCGCTCAGAAATCGAAGATGATACTGCAGCAGGTCGTCTCTCCCTCAGCCTTCGCAAGCTCGGATATGTCCAGGGAAACTACATTGATACCGCAATCAATGAGTTTCCTACGGGTTTTAGGATATTCAGTCGAATAGACTGTTCCGTTATCGAGAAAAAGAGCGTTTGCTCCGTAAGGTTCAGAAGGATCGACAGTTATGAAAATATCGATATCCGCGAAGCGTTCGGGACTGACCCAGGAAGGATTTAGAAGAAGTGTTTTCTCAGCTACAAGGGACACCGCCGATTTAAGGTGAAGGCAGCCCTGCACCGGTATGCTTATCACTTCGTAACCGAATGGTTTGAGTATTTCCCGCAGCTGGGAGATTCCAACAGCACTGCTTCTGCACGATTTCCCGACGTACAAGGTCCTGCCGATCTGAAGAACATCTCCTCCATCGAGGGTTCCTGTGGGTTTGATATACTTCAGATCCCTGTATATGTGCAGGGCTTCGGCGACAGCTTGTGTTTCAGCCCTCCGAGAAGATGCTCCTGGATTGGTAATGACAGCAATCTCATCCAGAACGACCGCCGTATCTTCAATAAATACTGAATCAGGAAGATCATCTGCTTTCATCATATGTATTTTGTATCCTAGTTTCCGGACAGTATCAGCGTAGTTTGTGTGCTGCTCCACAGCCAGATCGTGATCAATAGGTATCCTGGTGATATTGGTAATTTCACAATCGCTGATATTGGAGCTGACTTCCTTCATCAGAGCAATTTTCATAATAACCCGACTTTCATAAATCTATCCATATTACTTCCAGAAATCCTTCGA
Organism: Candidatus Aegiribacteria sp.; assembly: GCA_023138735.1. GTDB lineage: Bacteria > Fermentibacterota > Fermentibacteria > Fermentibacterales > JCC-6 > Aegiribacteria. The sequence goes on from JAGLOY010000009.1 coordinate 4,097, forward strand.
AAAAGTACGCCCCGAGGAAATGGCCAGAGCCTCACCGATAGAGTGATCCATATTGTTGTACCAGAATGAACCGCACCTGCCGGTAAGCTCTAGGCCATTCGGCAGTACAAGATCGGATAACCTCTTTCTGTAGTCGAGGTCGTACAATGGGTAGGTCTGAGAGACTATCCGCCAGTCCATAAAGATGATATCTGAGGATCGGAGGGCATCCACGCTTTCCAGCTGTTGGATCAATCTGTCTTTCAGAATATCGGGATTATCCCTATGCTCCGGATTGTTAAGTGTTATTTCAACTATCAGACTGTCCGCTTTGGCAGGAACCGTGTCTGATCTGAAATTGCGCGGCACGGTCAGCCTGCTGAAGAGCATGTCCTCCTGCCCGAAGTAACACCACTGATAATGGTTATTCTGCTGCTTTGAGAGTGCTATATTGCATAAAAGGGTATCCATGAATTTAAAACCGGCATCCGGAAAGAGAATTGATACAGGAGCAGACCAGTACACATGATCGGCAGGAATTATACCCATATCAGCAGTTTTCACCCCCGAAACCTTCCCGCTTTCGGTTTCGAGACCAAGAGCCCTGCAACCGTAAATTATTCTGCCGCCGCTATTCTGAATCCTTTGTGCCTGTTTCTTGCAGAAGGTCTGGATTCCGCCGTATGAGGGGTAATAGAACGTTGTTGATACGGTCTTTGGGATGAGAACACTCTTGAGAAGTGAAAAGAGGTCATCTGCCTTCACATTCTTATCTATTACAGCTCTATTGACTCCAGCTTCAGCCCAGTCAATATGGAGTGTATCAGCACTGCATCCTGTGAACTTTTCCGTATATCCCCGGAAAAAGTAGTTGTATATATTCATGCCGTACTTCGATATAACATAATCTGCAAATGTGGGATGCTCCACTTCAGACTTACTGCGGAAGAGGTCGAGAAAACTCCTGAACAGAACCGGCAAGGGAAGCCCTGCTACCGATTTCATTGTAAGGGGCCAGCTGCGGTATTTCCCCGCCATGTAAACATTACTTGACCTGTTTATGGTCACATGATCATCACCGAGTATCTCCAGCAGATAGTTATTGACGTCAGTATCGGATGTGTGGAAACGGTGGGGACCTATATCGAAGAGGAATCCATCGCGTTCAAAGGTTCTTGCAAGCCCCCCGGGAGAATCCTCTTTCTCGAGTACGGTGACGGATATATCTTTCCCGGAAGATGTCAGTCTTTCGGCCAGAGTCAGGCCGGAAACACCTGCTCCAACTATTACAATCTTTCTGCTCACGATGAAGTTCCTAACGGTGATTCAGTTAACATTGCTCAGACATTTTCAGTTTCGAATCGAACCACAACAGTGGAATTGCCAATATCATCATAAGGACTGCCATGAGCGTCCAGAGTATATGAACGCTGAAACCCAGTTCAACGATGTTCATATTCGAAATGGCGAGACCCTCGATTCCGACCATGGCGAACCCGGCTGTCCAACCGGCTTCAACTGTTCCTATACTCAGCAGACCGTTGATCGGAAGGGCCATTATGATGTTGGTAACTCCGCTTGCCAGGAAGACTTTCCACCCGGGTACTCCAGTTACTCCGAGGGCTTCCAGGAGAAAACAGAACATCGTCAGCTTGGTGATCCAGACCAGTATTGAAACAAGAAATGCTGAAGCAAGTTTTCCCTTTCTGTTCCTTACCGAAGAAGCTTCAAGCAGGTCATCGAACCATCGCGGTTTATCAAGATGGAGAATCCTTCTAAGAATCCACAGAAGCGGTTTGTGTACTATTCTGAGAATCGAGGACATGAAGACGATACCGAGAAATCCGAAGAGCAGCAGTAGCGGAGCAATCAGAGCCATTTCTCCCGCGCCGGCCGCGACTGCAGAGCCAATAACAATTCCCATAGCCATAATATCAAGGAGTTTCGCCAGAAACATTTTCGCGGTACCGTACCCCACAGGAACCTCTCCAAAATGCCTGAAAAGGCCTACAAAGGCAACGTCAGAGAGTCTGAAAGGCAGAAGATGCCCCAATCCTACGTGTATTGCTGTTACAGCCATTGAAAGGGTAAAGCGGGGTTTCCTTCCGAAGCTGAGAAGGATCCATCTTAGTGCCCTGAGTATCTGGCTTGAAAGAAATAGCAGGAAAGCTCCAAGTAGCAAAAGCTTGTCAGTTGATGCAACCCTGTCAAAAATGTTACCTATTGCGCTGCTGATACCGTCGCTGCCAACTGAGTATCTCAATAGCAGCCATGCCAGTACAAGCCCAATTACCGTTCCGAAAACCGCACTCGTCGTCTTTTTACTATATTTCAATTTGTCCTGTTCTATTAAATCAAGTTAGCAGATATATACTAAAGGATTGCATTCTTGAAAAAAGATGATCTTATAAGAGTCCAGAACGTCTCAAAATCCTTCAGGAAGGTGCTGGCGCTTTCGGATTTCAGCCTTTCGGTATCTTCCGGTGCTATTTTCTCACTGCTTGGACCCAATGGAGCGGGAAAAACGACCCTCATGAAGATCCTTCTGGGTCTTGTGGGATCTGATTCAGGCTCAGTAACTATTTTTGATCTTCCCGTCTCTTCTCCCCTCTCGCGAAGAAGTGTCAGATACCTGCCCGAGAACGTTACATTTCCATCCTGGGCTACTCCTGCAATTCTCTTTCGACAGCTGGAACGCATCAGGCACGAATCGTCCGCAGAGGAGTTCCGACTCCGCTGCACCGAACTTGAATGCATGGATCTTATGAAGAGACCTGTTGGTAAAATGTCCAGGGGGCAGAGGCAGCGGGTGGCTCTTTCGCTTGTTACAGCCGGAAAACCTGAGCTTGTACTCCTCGATGAGCCCTCTTCCGGGCTGGACCCGGGCGGTAGAATACTCGTTCGGAACCTGATACGGAATCTGGCTTCCGAGGGGGCTACAGTTTTAATAAATTCTCACCTTCTCGGAGAAGTGGAGAGGGTCTGTGATACTGCCACCTTCATCAGCAGGGGAAGACTCATCGCGGAAGGGGAACTGGATTCCCTCTCCAGAAAGACAGGTCTCGCCTACATCGAGACAGATAACGCCGGGAGAATGATACTATACCTTGAAGCAATGGGTTATTCCTGCCGCACAGAATCGAAAGGCATTGTTGCAGAACTCGAAGATGCCTCTGCATTCCCTCATTTAACTCGTTCAGTACTTGATACCGGGATTCGATTCACCGGCATTAATCAGATGAGGGAAAGTCTGGAGGATGTATTCCTGAGGATCATGGACAAAGATGCGGAACGGGGGACCGATATTGTTTCTTAACAGCATAGAGCAGCTTCTCAGAAGGAAGATCGTACTGACCGCCGTAATTGCAACAGTTGCGTTCCTTGGATTGTACTGGTGGGGAGTCTCGGCAGCTTCCTCGGCAGATCTGAGCATGGGACATGCAGATGCTGACATGGCAGTTGCCATGCTGGGACCAGAAGACGCTGCCCTCGCTGCTATATTAACTGCCGGTCCACTTGCCGCAACGCTTGTGACCGCCCTTATCATAGTTATTGGCTCAACTATGCTGCCCGAGGAGATCGGGCAGGGAAGAATGCCCTTCTGGCTTTCGCTTCCCCAGACAAGGCTTAAGGTATACCTCTCTATAGGCCTTGCCCCCCTGGCTGTATCCTACGCCCTTTCATTGATATTATTCGGCGGGATATTCGCAATAACTTCGATATACTTTCCATTCACCGCAAGGAACATACCATTTGTTTTAGTCTCTATGCTTGCATGGCTGACCGTTATGTGGGCTGCGGTGATGCTGCTCTCTCTTGTTGTCAAGAAGATCGCTTCAATGCTGATTGTATTTTTTCTTGCGTCGGTTGCTTCCCTTTTCGGAGGGCTGTACGAGATAATGCAGTTGTTCCCCGGAGATGCGCCCAAAGCTCTGGAAACGATAACACACACCATCATTTACGTCTTTCCCGCCGACAGAGGCTACAGAGGTGTGATATATGGCCTTATTCCGGCAGATGCCGTTATCACGGAGAATCTTGCCTTTTTTGGTGTAACCGCCAGCGTTCCCTCCATCCATCTAGTATATGCGTTTATCTGGAGTCTTGTTCTTCTCTCGATAGGGTACTGGAGATTCAGAAGAATGGATTTTTAGTCCGCTTTCCAGCAGTTGACCGGAATGTTCAGAATTGGTTATTCTAATCCTAGAGGTGGGGCAATTGTATGAACAGAATAATACATGTCAAAATTACATCTGAAGAGCCTGATAGGATAACGGAGTTCTACCGCGAAGCTTTCAACTGGAGCGTCACCAAGTTTCCAAACCCGCCGGATGGCTGGAGAATGGACTCCGGTAAGGGTCCGGGAGTGAACTGCTCCGTTTATCGAAGCGATGATTCACCGATGGACAGGCATATTTCAATCGCCGTATCGGTTCCATCCATCGAAGATATGATAGGGAAGATTACGGCGGCGGGCGGCAGGATCATGCACGATAAGATCCATGCCTTCGGTAACAGGTACCTCTACTGCCAGGATCCTGACGGAAACGTTATCTGTCTTGTCGAATTCAGATAATCGGAGTTATCAGCCGCTGATATTTACAGATCCGCTTAAATGTTCAATCAGAACCTTGATCATCGCATCATGATCCTTTGATCCAGCCGTTTCCCGCACGGAGTGCATTGAGAGCATCGGGTTCCCCACATCAACGCTTCTTACACCTGTTCTGGTGGATGTTATGGGTCCTATAGTGCTTCCGCATGGCATATCGTTCCTGCTTACGAAATACTGCACATCAACACCTGATCGATCAGCGCAGGTTCTGAAATAAGCGGATGTTACATCGCTGGAAGTGTATTTTTCCGCGGCATTCACCTTGATAACAGGGCCTCCGTTAAGAACAGGACGGCATCCCGGATCATGCTTTTCAGGATAATTAGGGTGGACAGCGTGCGCTCCATCGGCAGAAACCTGAATACTCCCAGAGAGACACCTGAAATATTCATCCCTCCCCCCTGCAAGCCGCTCCATGACCGAATCAATGAAAGTTGACCCCGCTCCGTTAAGAGTTCTCGAACCCACTTCTTCGCTGTTGAAAAGAGATACCAGCCTGGTTTCACTGCTTCCTTCTGAAGCCAGCAGGGCTTCAGTAGCCGCATGGCACATCGTCAGGTTATCGAGCCTGCCGGAAAAGATAAAGTCATCTTCCAGACCGCCGAGAGCAGCTGGCTGAGGATCCCATACTTCCATGCACCATCCTGAGACGGAATCTCTCTTCACATCCGCTGATTCGCACGCAAGTGACACTACATCCTCGAGTACCGCACCCGAGGAGGAGAATAGAAGCGGTGTATTCTTTTCAGGATTCACTTTGAAACCTTTTTTGTTAATCTCCCTCTCGATATGTATCGCCGGGGATGCCATACGGAAGATCGGTTTTCTGATCATGAATGGCTTTCGGGAAATAGTGTCATCTTCTCTTACGGCAAGCGTTCCGGCAAGCGAAAGGTCCCGGTCGAACCAGGTAGCCAGTATAGGGCTGCCGTACAATTCGACACCCAGTACGTTGATATTATCTGTTTTCCTGTCTGCTTCCGGCTTTATTCTGAAACCCGGGAAGTCGGTATGGGCTCCAATTATCCTGCATCCTGTTTCTTTGCAGGCTTTCGTACCTGTAATACCGGCTATAATGGATGACGATGAACGAATGGTGTAGAACCTCACATTTGCTCCGATCTCCCATGAATCACCCTCTTCCAGTCTTTGAAAGCCCTTCTGGTCGAGTTTCGATGCCAGATGCATGACTGCCAGCGAGGCTGTAGGCGAACTGTCAAGGAAAGAAAGAAGATCCGGTACATAACTGTCGGTTCTCATAATTCCTGCACTTTCAGTGTTACTGTTCCATCATGATGGTTTCAGCGGGGTTGCTCGATACTTCCGACGACCCGACCCTGAAATTCTGCCTGACCTGGTACATGAACGCCTGAAGCCTTGCTTCGTTATCGGTGTCTTCCTGGCCGTCGAACGCCAGGTTAAGCCAGGGAAGGTTCGTGTGTTCCTTTCTTATCTTCTTGCTTATGGCGGTCACGACCGTTCCGGGCAGACATGTGAAGGGAAAAATATTGATTGCGCCGTCTATAGCCGCTTTTTCGTTGAATGCAAGCGGAGCACCGACACATAGGATTGCTTCCCCTCCTATATTCTCTTTCATGTATGGCTGTGCTGCACTCATGATCTCTTCAGGTTCCAGACCGGGACGATCCGCGAGGATGCCAGCAAATGGAGCTTCCAGTTTCTTTCGAATCCTCTTCATGATCTTCATTCTTGAGTATCCCTTGATAAGGTCAACCAGATGTCTTCTGTCCTTGGATTTATTTATGAAGGAATGATTTACGTATTCGAACCACTCCATCAGAGGGGTATAAAGAACCTCCCCGCCCAGAGCTTCGATACGAAGGTCCGTATAGGAGTGCGCGAAGGAATCGTTCCTTACATAAATCTCACCGAACATCAGTATCAGAGGTTTTGGAACATCTTTTCTTTTAATACTCATGAATTCAGATGCCGCTTCCTCAAGTACCGGAATCAGAGACCCTCCGCTGCGCATGGCTTCGGCAGTTGCAGCAAGGTACTTATCCAGCACTATATCAGCCGATCCTGCTTCAAGTTCGTAGGGGCGGACTCTGTAAAGCGCGCTTTTCAGAACATCGCCGGCTACGGCAGCCCTGAGCATATCCATCTGGAATCCAACTGTAGAGAGCTCCTTGACGGATGTGTATGAATCGCTGGAAGTTGCTGTAATTATGGGGACATCTTCGTAACCCAGTCTGTCAAGAAGTATCCGGTGATAACTGCAGTACTGGCCGAAGCGGCAGGGTCCTGATGCGGTGCCGATGAAGAAAGCTGTTTTGGACGGATCGTTATCTCTTAAAACGGAAAGCATATTTCCTGCGGTTATGATCGCCGGGTAGCATTCCTTGCCGGTTGTTACGGAGCGGCCCAATGCAACAGAATCCCTGTTTGTAGCAGGAATCTGGGCGACTTTAGCACCATGCTTGGCAGCTGCAGCTATAGCTATCCAGGTGGCATCTCCAAGCCAGGGGATCCAGACAGTCCTGTCGTCGATATCGATGTTCCTGTTTCCGAGCTGTTGCTGGAAAGGAGAAGTTCCATGATCTCTTCTTCCTTTGATAGCGTCCATGAAGGCTTCACATCTCGTGATTACTCCTGCATCGGCAGCATGTTCATCGATCTCTATGGTCAGCATCGGTTTGGAGCCCATAATTCTTGATACTTCGTGCTGAATGAAAGAATCCGGACCGCAGCCGAAATTGGTAATGTAGACACCGTTTAGCCTCGGGTCTTCCCTGATGGCAAGTGCTGCCGCTATTATTCTCTGACCGTACTGCCAGTACATATTCCTGTGCAGCTCCGCAGCACGCTTCAGGGGAAGCTCCAGAAAGTCCGTTGGAATCACCGATGCACCCAGTTTTGCCAGTTTGTCAGGAAGACCAACGTTAACTGCAGGGTCAGCTCCGTTGTATGGCCTGCTGATTATTATAAAAGCAGCCTGATCTTCCCTGATTCCTGCAAGTGCCCTTCTGCCTGCATTAAGGAGGGATTCTCTGAACCGTAGATGAGCTCTTTTAGCTTCTGCAGCGGCTTTTTTAGCGGTAGCTGTATTTACATCCAGTCCGGCGGTCATTTCCAGCAGACCGTTCATCCATTCCCTTCCACCAAGGGAGAAATCAAGCACGGGACTGATAGTTATGATATTCTCCTCGGCGGAAAGACCAAGACCGGAGTCGATGATATAAGGTGAAGCTTCAATATAGGGACAGTTATAAGATTCCGTGAAATCACCATTAGGAAATGATCTGAGTATGGAAGGAAGGAACAGATAATCTATATCCTTCTCGAGGAGGTCCATAACATGTCCGTGGGCCAGCTTGACCGGGAAACATGTCTCTGCTGCTACGCTTTCAACACCGGAATGTATGAGGCTGCTGGTCGATGTTCCGGATATTATCACATCAAAACCACACTTCTCAAAAAACGTCCTGAAGAAGGGGAAAAATTCCCAGAACCATAAAGCCCTTGGTATTCCGACAACCTGTTTTTTTTCTGAAACAGTTCCGGTGTAACCCTCCAGGAGGAGCTTCTCTCTTTCCTTGAACCAGTTCGATCCAGGGTCAATCTGGTGGGAATGAGTACTTTCGGTTTCGTATTTCTCGCATCTTCCTCCATAGAAAAGGTTTTGTCCGTTCTGGAGAAGAACGCTATGTATCTCGCAGCGATTTGGGCATTCTTCGCACACGAAAGTATCCTGGCTGTACTTCTCATCTGCAAGCTTGAAGCCTTTGAAATTTGAAGGACCCGGGGGTTTCTCCTCTTTTGCCAGCAGGGCAACGCCAATAGCTCCAGTTACATGGTGATTCCGGGGGATTATCACTTCTCTATCCGACAGAACAGCGTTGAATGCAGCGGTCACACCGGTATTGAAAGCTGTCCCGCCCTGGAAGAATATGCGGTTGCCTATTCTCTTCTCTCCAACAACTCTATGAAGATAGTTTTTAACAATCGAATATGATAAACCAGCAACAATATCCTCCACTGAAGCGCCATCTGCCTGTTGAGAAAAGACGTCGCTTTCCATAAATACCGTGCAGCGTTCCCCGAGACCGCAAGGAGTTGTTGAGCCGATAGCAAGAGGTCCGAATTCCCTGATATCCAGGCCGAGTTTTTCCGCCTGTTCTTCAAGGAATGAACCAGTCCCCGCGGCGCAGACTTTGTTCATTTCAAAGTCTACTACTCTCCCGTTCTCAAGAGATATGTATTTCGAATCCTGGCCGCCTATCTCGAATATTGTGTCGACCTCAGGATCTATTTCCACCGCAGCTCTGGCCTGGGCGGTTATCTCATTTCTAACTACATCGGCACCCGTAAAATCACCTGTCATATACCGACCGGAACCGGTAGTTCCTGCGCCTAAAACCTTTCTGTCCATGCCCAATGTATGGGATAGTCTTGAAAGGCCGTTTTTCACCGCTTCCAGCGGCCTGCCGGCAGTCATCAGATATTCGGAGGCAAGGAGTTCTCCGGAAGTTTCACCTATAGCTACCAGATTTGTGCTTATAGACCCGACATCGATGCCTAACCAGACAGGTTCGTTTGTGTTTTCAGATATTGCCCGGGGCACGGGGTGAGATATCGAGTAATTTTTGAGAGGATACAGAGTGCTTTCTTCTCCGTTTCCTTTTTCAACATTGAGAAGTCTGCGCGAAAAATGGCTGTCGATAATGCTGTATTTGCCCTCATCCGCTGCCAGTGCTGCACCTGCGGCTGTAAGGCACCTGAAATTATCCGGGATGATAAGATCGGAGAATTCACTGCCGAGAACCTCACGAAAGGCATTTACCATTCCAAGGTTTGCGGCTACTCCGCCCACAAAAGCGACTGGAGGACGGAAATCCCTTCCAGAGGCTATGGAACTTTTGAAATTTCTAGCTACAGCGAAGCAGAGACCGGCAACTATGTGGGATACCGGTGTACCTATCTGCTGGAGGTGTATCATATCCGATTTCGCGAATACGCTGCATCGCCCAGCTATTCTTGGGGGATGGGTGCATTGAATGGCCAGCTCGCCGAGTTCTTCGGTTTCAAGCCCAAGCCTTGAAGCCTGCTGGTCTAAGAATGAACCCGTACCGGCTGCACAGACTGAATTCATGGAAAAATCATCAAAGACCAATCCATCGGAAGTCTGGCGGAACAGAAGCAGCTTGGAATCCTGGCCGCCCATTTCGATAACCGATTTTGCCCCGGGGCAGTAAAGCGGAATAGAGGCTGCAAGGGCAACTACTTCATTGATGATATCGCAACCTGCTGCCAGGGCTGCGCTCCTGGCCGCGCTGCCTGTGAAAGAGGCCTGACTTCCCTCCCAGCCGTCAAGATCGGAAAGGATGGCCACCAGGGAATCAACAGGCTTCCCGTGGTGCCTTCTGTACATGGCGGAGATAATGGTTCTTCCCTCCATGAGTACGACCTTCGTACTCACGGATCCCATATCGATGCCGATCCTTTTACTCATATAAAATCTATCCTTCTTGAAAGATATCTGCCGCAGTTAATACCAAGATAATCACATCATTCCTGAGAAGTGATAGATCTCTCGAATTGCGGTTACAATGATCAGAGTTCGCTGCAATTGCTATTTACAAACCAACCATCCTGTTTCCTGTAATATATGGGTACCATCAAGTATTCAGATGTTTCGGATGGAAGTTCCTATCAGTGTATTCAGTTCGAGACACGTTAATAAGGGTGTTATACCTTACCTAGCGGCATTATATAGAGAGGCACTTCTGCCCTGGTCATCCGGATCACCTGCTTCAAAGCCAGATCGCTGAAGGCTCCGATGGCGCATGTTCCGATCTCTAAAGCGTAAGCCTGAAGGTATACATTCTCGGCCGAATGACCGAGATCCATGCACACATAACGTTCCCGGCCGCGATCTCCGTATATCTCCGTACACCTTTCGAAAACAGCCGAATACACGATCGCTGCCGCTGCTGTCTCGAAATGCAGCTGATTGAACCCCGCATTGCTGAATTCCTCCCAGCAGTTCTCGTCTGCTATTTGCACGAGCTCATGGGTCTCGGATTTGTACCAGTAGATCCCTGGATCCAGATCAGTCACGTTTCGAGCCACCAGATATAGCTCCAGTGGGTACAATGCCCCAGCCGAAGGAGCTGTTCTGAGGCCGCCACGCAGGAAATCCGGTGCGTTCTCGACCGTGTAGCTCAGCCCATAGGCAGACCAAAGGAGCTGCGAAACCTCGGCGATGGTCAATGGTAAGTCCGCGTAGGAACGAACAGATCGCCGATTCTGCATGGCCTCCTCCAGCGACACATCACTTGATAACCGGGGCTGAGGTAATACGACCAGCGGTCCCTCCGGATGATCTTCCGGTAATGAAGCCAAAAGGGAGTCCGCTCTTACTTCCATCGATGCAATCAATGAAAACCAACGATTATCCGAGTGGAGGTTTAGAAGATCCATGTCTTCCTCGAGCCACTGTGTTTCGATAAGATTGCTGTTGAACGCTATTTCGAGATAAATGAACGCCAGATCGGAGTTCTCGCAAAGGGCGGCTGCGCAAGCAGCGTTATACAAATCAAAGGTATTGCCCTCTTCGGTCTGAAAAGCTTGCTGGTACAGCTCAAGTGCAACTTGATAATCCGAGGCCAATAGGCTGTTTGAGGCTTCCATTACGAGCTGGTCATACTCCTGAGCAAATACAGCCGTAGAAAAGCATAAGATCAGAGCGAAAAAAGAAACGACCTTGTTTATCATCGGAATTTCTCCTTTTCAAAGTGAGCAGGTATTTTCAAGAATATACGTACAGGAATATATGCAAGTTATATTAGGCTGGATTGAAATTGACGATACAGTAATACTTGGCAATATTTTTTCTAGAAGGCACAGGAGGATAACTATCGTTGCAAAGTACCGGGTAACCGGCAGGAACCGGTTTCCTTTTTTCATCTTAATCCTACTGCTGTATACTGCTTCGGCAACGGCTTACGTTGGTCCGGGTGCGGGTTTCGGGATAGTCACCTCTTTCCTTGTGTTCCTTAACGCCATCATCGTTTCATTGTTTTCTGCACTCATATGGCCGGTAACCGTCTTGATTAAGCTGCAGAGGAGAAGAAGAAGAGAGCATCGAAGAACCGCGAAAAGGGTTGTAATTCTCGGGCTTGATGGTCTTTCTCCTGATATAGCGGAGAAAATGATGGCAGATGGTGAAATGCCTGTCCTTAATAAACTGCGGGAAGAGGGTACATTTTCCAGGCTATCCACAACATGCCCCGGTATTTCACCGGTTGCATGGTCTTCTTTTCAGACGGGCGTCAATCCGGGGAAACACGGTATCTTCGACTTTCTGGCGCCGGACAGGAAGAGGTATCTTGCTAAACTCTCATCGGTTCAAAGCGGAACAGCTCCCTCCCGAACTTGTCTCGGGCCGTTCAGAAGAACTAATATGAAACCATTCGTTAAGCTGCTTCGGAAAAGTAGACCCTTCTGGAGTCTGCTGAAAAGATACGGTATCAGATCCGCTGTCCTCAGGGTTCCCATAACGTATCCCCCCGAGCCGCTCGATGGCCATCTGCTCAGCGGTATGTGTGTCCCCGACCTGCGCGGCACTCAGGGCAGCTACACAATATTCACAGAAGAAGAACCTCAAGAAGCGGTTACAGGGGGTATATGGCGGAGACTTCAGAAACAGGGTAAGAACAGGTGGAGAGCTGAACTGCCCGGTCCCCAAAACATTGAAGGTGAATATGCTTCTGTAACAATAGAACTTGATATTTCGGGAGAGTCAGCTGTCCTTCATATCGGCAAAGAAAAGCTGAAGCTTAAGAAAGGTCTTCTTTCGGACTGGTTTGAACTGCGTTTCCGATCGGATAGAAGAAAAGTAAGAGGTATATCGAAATTCTGTTTAACGGAAGACAGTATTGGAAAACCGCTCCTCTACTCCACTGCGGTACATGTTGATCCCTTATTCCCTTCTGTTCCGATTTCCCATCCTGTTCATTATTCAAAGTATTTAGCCGGTCTGTACGGACCCTATGCAACCCTTGGACTGGCTGAGGATACGTGGGCATTGAACAACGGGGCAGTTTCGGAAGAGACATTTCTGGAACAGGCCTGGTCCATTTTTAAAGAAAGAAAGAATATGTTCTTCGATGCACTGGAACGAACACATGACGGTCTTATCGTTTGCGTCTTTGATACGTCAGATAGAATACAGCACATGTTCTGGGGTAAAGGTTCAGCGCAAGGTTCCCCAATCAATGAAATGTATAGGAGAATGGATTCACTCATTGGAGAGACAGCGGAGAAGCTTGGGAGAAAGGACATGCTGATAGTAATGTCCGACCACGGTTTCACATCCTTTCATACATGTGTCGATTTTAATAGATGGCTTCTGGAGAACGATTATCTTTTCCTTGAAGATGGTGTTGAAACTGTTGACACATCGTTCAAAGGTGTTGATTGGTCAAGAACCAGAGCGTGGTCAATGGGGCTGGCTGGTATAATGCTGAACCTCAGAGGTCGGGAAGGAAAAGGCATAGTAGAACCCGGCAGCGAGGCTGTTTCGCTCCTTTGCGAGATATCTGGTAAGCTTCTGAAGCTTGAGAATACAAACGGTGAAAGGGTTATCAGCTCTGTTTACCAGTCAAAAAGCGTATACACCGGACCTTACGTATCTCTCGGACCTGATCTTGTAATCGGTACCGAGAGAGGTTTCAGATCCAGCTGGAGCAGTGTTACAGGCGGTATTGGAAAAGAAGTTCTCTACCGGAACGAAAGAAACTGGAATGGTGATCACTGTCACGATCACAGGCTTGTTCCGGGTACGTTAGCTTCAAATATCAAACTGAAAACTGAAAATGCGACGATCCTTGATATCGCTCCAACTGTGCTGAGGGCTCTTGGTGTTGCTGCTCCGGGATATATGGAAGGTAAATCCCTTATTCAGGAAGGTGCGAAACAATGAAGAGAAGGGAATTCCTCAAGATTGCTGGCCTCTCCCCTGCAGCTCTGATTGCCATGAATGCCGGCTGCAGCCGAACGTCATCCCCTGCCAGACGCGTTATTGTTCTTGGAATAGATGGAATGGATCCTTTCCTTCTTAACAGTTTTATACATGAAGGCGTCATGCCCAATGCGGCTATCCTGATGGCATCGGGAGGTTTGAACAGGCTGGGAACAAGCAATCCTCCGCAAAGTCCTGTTGCATGGTCAAATTTCATAACCGGCTACGGTCCTGATGTACACGGAATATTCGATTTCATTCACAGAGACCCATCCACCAGGATACCTTACCTTTCAACCTCAAGGGTGATAGGCCCGGACAGAATAATAAGCATAAGCGACTGGCGTCTGCCACTATCCGGGGCAAAAGTCGAACTTCTCAGAAAGGGAGAGCCTTTCTGGAACAGCCTGACGGACGAGGGCATACCGGTGACAATGGTTAAACTCCCTGTTGATTTTCCTCCGGATAAAGGGAAAGCGAAGATACTCTCAGGACTTGGAACCCCTGATATGCGCGGAAGCCAGGGGAGCTTTACTTTTTTTACAGATGATGCCAGGTCTATCACTGACAAAACTTCCGGGGGGATAGTCGTAGCGGTACGTGACTACGGTGATAACTGCTATGCATGCAGGATAAAGGGTCCGGAAAACTCCATGCGCGCCGGTAATCCTTCAATGGAAGTTGAAGCAAAGGTCTGGGTTGACCGTGATGCCGATGCATTGAGAATAGATATTCAGGGTGAGAGCATTCTCCTGGCAGCCGGTGAGTGGAGCCGATGGGTAAGAATGAGATTCGATGCAATTCCTAACATCTCAAGTGTCAACGCTATCGGCAGATTCTATGTTAAGGAGATCACTCCTAAACTGAAGCTATACCTTTCACCATTGAACATCGATCCACTGAATCCCGCCCTTCCGATCTCGGAACCGCAGGATTACAGCAGCGATCTCGCAAGGAACCTTGGGCCTTTCTATACTCAGGGATTTCCGGAGGATACAAAAGCTCTTTCAAGGGGTATCTTTTCGGACGAGGAATATCTGCACCAGGCATGGCTGGTTCTACGGGAACGGCTGGATCTTTTCCATCATGAACTCAACAGATTCAGGGAGGGCATGCTGTTCTTCTATTTCAGTTCACTTGATCTCAACACTCACATGTTCTACAGGGTACTTGATCCCGGTTCCCCCCTCTATGCAAGTACCGATCCCCGCTTTAAGGGCGCTGTTCGGGAACTTTACTCGCAAATTGACAGGGTTATTGGAGAGGCACTTGCAGCTAGAGATGGGAATACGGAAGTTATTGTTCTTTCCGATCATGGATTTGCGCCATTCAACAGGTCTTTTAACCTTAATACATGGCTTGCCCATGAGGGGTATGCGAATATTACATCGAGCCATGCCCGCAACCAGGATATGTTCGCTGCTATTGACTGGGCTTCTACAGCAGCTTACGGTCTCGGACTGAACTGTCTTTACATAAACAGATCCGATCGGGAGGAGAATGGAGCTGTACCGCCTGAGCAGGTTTATGACCTTCTTCTGAGGTTGAAGCAGGATCTGGAGTCGGTAACGGATCCCGCCACCGGAAGGCGAGTTATATCCAATGCTTATATAACTTCAGATTTCTATCCGGGTACCCTTCCCCTTTTCGCTCCGGACATGATAATAGGATATGCGAGGGGTTATAGATCGTCCTGGCAGACCACACTGGGGAGTTACCCGGAGGATGTGTTAGTAGATAACCTTGATCCATGGAGCGGAACTCACTGTATAGATCCAGGTCTGGTTCCAGGTATCCTTCTATCTACCGTACCTCTTTCGCTGCCCGATCCTAATCTCATGGATATGGGGAAAAGCATTTCCTCACTCTTTGGTGTGCCCGTATTACCGCCAGGAGGCAGGAATATTTTCACCGAAGTGAATTCAGGATGATGAACGCAGCTGGAATTCTTATCAGCGGATTCTTCGACCTGCTGCTGGTGCCATTCAGGACGCTTCCGCATTTCTGGGGGCTTCTCTTCATCTCGCTGCTGTCAGGACTTGGCATGATCACGGTTTTCAGGTTTGCTTCCAACCAGAATAAGATCTCCATGCTTAGAAGGAGAATGGGCGGCGAGATACTTGGAATTCTACTGCATCTGAGCAATCCTGGAACCGTTGTGAAATTCGCAGTGAAGCTAATATGGAGCAATACTGTTTACCTTATGTACATCCTTATACCTCTTATCCTTTTAGCTATACCCTTTATGCTTGTATGGGGCCAGCTGGATGCCAGGTACGGGGCTGCTGAGATGGATAAGGATGATCCTGTAACTGTAACAGTGTTCTTTGAAGATGGCCTTCCGGCTAGAGACAACCTTGAAATCGGAGTATCCGGTCTTGAACTGATGCCCCCTGTTCTTTTTATCGATACACTTGACGAAGTCAGTTTCAGGATACTTCCCGACGGCAATTCACTCCGTAATCTGCAAATAGAGGGAGTATCGGTTAAGGTGGCCAGAACCGGAGACTGGAACGGGTGTAGAATTCTGAGAGGTTTTGATTCGGGAAGCTCATTCAGCAGGCTCTTCAGTCCATGGATAGTCAGAGTTGATGGAGGTCCCGGATCCGGATGGTATTCGCTTCCTGACATCAGATACGCGGTCTTCGGCGGCCATTGGTCATGGATCGCGGTATTTCTTCTGTTTTCTTCGATTTCCGCAATTGCAGGTGCAAAGATCTTCAAAGTGAAGATCTAAAGATTGGAGCAGCATGGCAAAACTCAAATTGAAATTTGACAGCGCAACCATCGATAGAATTAAAAAAGTCTCCCAAGCGGGTGGTTACTCATCTCCTGAGGAATTCCTGATTCACGTCGTAGAGCGTGAGCTTGATTCACTCGACCCCGATCAGGGAGAATCGGAGGAAGAGATCCGCAGGAAGATGCAGGGCCTCGGTTATATCGAATAGGGTTTCTGTCTAGTCGTCCAGGTAGCCCAGATCCTGTAACTTTCTGAGAATCTCTTTTTCTTCGTCAGGATGGACATCGTATTTTGGTGCCGGAACCAGTCCCGCAAGCTCAAGATCCCTAATAAAACTATCATGGATAGCGGTATTAAAGAGATCGGATTCTTCTATTATCCTGATCTCCAGCTTTTCACCCGACTTAATGGAAGGATTTTCCGCACCTGATGTAATAACAACTACCCCATGGCTGGCAAGCATAGCACATGCGACCGCTTTTGCCTTGTCATTCTTTTCCATACCAAGGTTTTCAACCGCTTTGCTGTGAAATACCTCCACTCTGCCGCCGCGTTCTTCTATTTCGGTGCCGAGTTTATCCAGAATTGCTTCATCGGATCCATCTTCAGTCCTGATCCAGATTACAAGTCCCTTCATCAGTTATCTCCTTTTCTGGCAGCTTCCATGAGGATGGAAGCTATTTCCGGACGCGTGAATTCCGGAGGAGGCAGTATACCATCAATAAGCATGGCTCTTACTTTTTTCCCGGATAGGAATATGTGGTATTCATTGTCGTGAGCGCAGGTTTTTGGAGTAGCCATACCCCCGCATTTGCTGCAGTAGAACGCATGTTCGAACTTCAAAGGTACAATACCCAGTTCATCAGGATCGAATTGATCAAAGATCATCTGAGCATCGTAAGTGCCATAGAAATTCCCGACACCTGCGTGATCTCTTCCTACAATGAAATGACTGCATCCGTAGTTTTTCCTGAGAATTGCGTGGAAGACTGCTTCCTTCGGACCTGCATATCTCATAGCGGCAGGGAATACGCTCATTGCCACCCGTGTACGAGGGTAATAATCTTTCAGTATTTCTTCGTAACAGCGCATTCTTACATCTGGAGGGATATCCCCCGCCTGGGTCTCACCAACAAGCGGATGAAGAAGAAGGCCATCAACAATTTCCATGGCACACTTCTGAATGTACTCGTGGGCTCGGTGTATAGGGTTCCTTGTCTGGAATGCGACAGCTGTTTTCCAGCCTCTTGCTCTGAAGAGTACCCTTGTTTCCTTGGGGTCAAGACGGTAATTCTGAAAGCTCTCGGTTTTCCTTCGCCTGATTGAACGGATCTTACCTCCGATGTATGTACCGCTTAATGTATTAAGATACATGACACCTGGATGGGAATCATCGATTGTTCCAAGGGTCTTATCCGCTTCCGCGATAAGATCGGCTTGAAAAACATCCTCAATCTGCATATCTCCCCAGATGGTGCCTTCAACGTCCTTAAGCCCGACATGGTCGCCCGGGGATACATCAGGGTCTCCCTTTTTCTGAGCGAACACAACCGGCAATGTCCACACCGGTCCTGCGGCAAGCCGCATGAGATCAATTACCGACTCGTAATCAGTTCCGCACATAAAACCCTCGAGAGGGCTCATGGCTCCGTTTCCTATCATCTCCAGATCGTTCTTTTCCCTTGCGTTAAGGGTTAGAAGTGCAGAATTCTTAACCTGCTTAATAATATCTTCGGCCTCCGAGCCTTCATATTGACGGTCGGTAAGTCTTCCGCCATGTGGAGGTACTAGCATGTTTCCAGCCTTTCATTCAAAACCTGTTCATCAAGAAATGTGTCTGATGGGATTCAGGATTCATGGATTATGTATTTGTTGAGAGTAACCTGTTAATTTCAATGAATATAATCCTTTATCCTTATTCATGCTACTTGCTGATGGCAGGGCAAGGGACTGGTTGGATAAGTAGTTGTTTCATATTTTCAACAGAGCCAGGAAAGGCGGAATACATGGAGGATTACCCACTGCAGGTTAAGGAACTTGAGAAATCTTTCAAGAAAAAACTTGGTCTGTCAAGCTTCAAGGCGATAGATGCAATCAGCTTTCATGTGTCTCCTGGAGAAATCCTCGGGTTCCTTGGTCCTAACGGCGCCGGGAAAACTACAGCCATCAAGTGTGTGCTGGGGCTTCTGAAGCCTTCCGGCGGTGCAGTATCTCTCTGGGGATCACACCCGGGGGCACCCGAAGTACGGCGCAGGATCGGTTTCGTTCCCGAGAATCCTGATTACGATGATCTGTTCACACCGCTTGAATTCATGACGATGTTCTCATCGATGCGCAGGCTGGATATGGCTCGGCAGCAGATGCTTGCAATTCTTGAGCGAGTCGGCCTTGCAAAATGGGAGGAGGTCCGGTTAAGGAGTTTTTCGAAGGGGATGAAGCAACGGGTAAGCCTTGCGCTTGCCCTTCAGTCAAAACCGGAGCTATTGATCATGGATGAACCCACTGGAGGGCTGGATCCAGTCGCCAGGAAGGAATTCCGTGACATTATCCTCGAAGAAAACCAGCGCGGTGTATCGGTTTTCCTCTCATCCCATCTGCTCTCAGAAGTAGAAACCATATGTGACAGGGCGGTCATCCTCTCTCATGGGAAGAAGGTAATCGAAGGCAAGCTTGATGAGCTCATGCGCACTGAGGACCATTACAGAATTACGTACAGAGTAACCGATGAACCGGAAGAACTTTTAATACATGCCTTATCACTCCAGAACACTATAGATGATCTTAGAGGAAAAGGATACAGTATCATCAGCGTGAACCCTCTTTACAGGAGCCTTGAGGAAGTCTTCCTTTCGGCCACAGCCGGAGATGCGAGATGAAGCCTGTTTTTACTTTCGCTCTGATGACACTTAGAAATCTTCTCAGAAGGAGAGCTATCTGGGGTATAAGTATCGTGATCCTCATCGCCCTTTTTGGTATTGGTCAGATACCTTCGTACGGAGTTTCCAACGAGGGCAGATTCATAATCAATTTTGGTCTTTTCGGACTTGAGATCGGAGCCCTTCTCCTGGCTATAGGACTGGCTTCCAACATCTATCCCAGAGACAGGGAAAAGAAAACGGTTATGCCTATCATCGCTGTACCCCTCTCCCGCGGGCAGTACCTCCTGGGAAGGTTTCTGGGGGCTGCCATAGTTGAAACAGCGGCAATGCTCACAGGCTGCATCGGACTCATGATAATTCTTGTGATGAACGGGCATAATGTTCCGGTTGATATGCTGCCGGCTACAGGTCTTCTGCTGGTGGAAGGATGCTTCCTTCTTGCAGTTGTCTTCTTTTTCAGTTTCTGGACATCTCCCCCGCTTAACGCACCGCTTACCGTTCTTCTTTTCATTGTATCTCAGTTTTCCGTTTCCGGATTTGTAAGGCTGTTTCCGCAGGCTCCAGGTCTCATGCGAACTCTGAGGCTGTTTCTACCCCATATGGATGTATTCCATATCAAAGATCCTATAGCCCATGGAATGGATATTCCGGGCCTGTACTTCCTTCTCGCGACATTATATGGACTGGCTTATATGGCTTTCATGCTTTCTCTGGCTCTTGCGGTCTTCAGAAACAGGGACCTGAAATGAAATGGATCGCTGTTACACTAATAACAGCTGTACTGCTTTCAATGGCATGCAAAACGGATTATGACATAGAAGAAGTTGCCACTCCCCAACACCTTGGAACCGATTATCATGAGGACTGTGATGAGTGCGAGCCCGAAGATGCGGATCAAACTCATGAAGAGCATGAACATGAAACGGATATTGCTGACCCTGGCTCGGTATATGAGGAAACAGATGAGCTTGATGTTCTGGAAACTTCCGGAAGCGACAGACATGTTCATGAGGAAGGTGAAAGAAACCATGGCACAGGGTGGTTTTTCAACCAGCCATGGGCAGCCAGCTTCATCTGGGGTAAGATGTTTAGAGACATCATAATACTTCTTCTTCTCTCGGCAGCCATACTCCTCGTGTCAGGGTACAGGAGAAAGCGCCAGTGATGAAGAAGTATTTTCTGTATCTGCTTGCTGTTCTGTTTCTAACCATTGCGGTTATTTCCGGTAGAATCGCAGGTGAAACTGCATGGGAGAACGAAGCCGCATCGGAAGCGGTTTCAAGCGGCCTGGATGAAATAGGGAGTATCCTCGCCGATCTTCTCTGGCTCCAGCTTGATCGCTACCATCATATATGGATGTACCAGGGAAATGAATGGATGACAGCTACGGATTACCTCCCTCAGCTCTGGCTCATAATTAAGCTGGATCCCTCTTTTACTGAAGCTTATATCGACGGAGGTTATCATCTCACCCTTAATCTGGGGCACCAGGAAGAGGGTTTAGGACTCCTTCAGGAAGGTGTGAGACAGTGTCCAGATAACGAGAGGATGCATTGGGAAAGACTCGTAGTACTCTGGCAATCGAATTATTACGGCCCCAGGGCAACCCAGGAAGCAGCCTGGGATTACATGACTCTGGTCAAAGAGAAACGCGGACTTATAGTTGATCCCTGGAACGAAGCGAATGCCTCACTGATTTTGAAATTATGTTTTGCAAATGACAGTCTAAGGCGTAATCATATGGAGATTGCCGACCGATACGGTGAGAGGTGTGATTTCATTAGATTTGCCAGCCGGAACGATCTCTGGATACAGGCTCTGTAACACGTTATCATCTTCTGTAATACTCGTGACAGTTAAAGAATCAGCGGGATTCATTTTCCCTCAGGAAATGATCATTTATCTGAATAGCTCTGCTTCGTCCTATTCCCGGGATTTCCATTATCTCTTCAATGGTTGCAGCAGCTATCCTTTCAGCACTGCCGAAGTGTGTCAGCAGCCTTATTCTTGTTGTTGAACCTATGCCGGGAAT
Source organism: Candidatus Aegiribacteria sp. (assembly GCA_023138735.1). Classification (GTDB taxonomy): domain Bacteria; phylum Fermentibacterota; class Fermentibacteria; order Fermentibacterales; family JCC-6; genus Aegiribacteria. The sequence continues at coordinate 25,328 of JAGLOY010000009.1, forward strand.
ATCGTCCAGAACGGATCTCAGGCTTCCCCTGGATCTTTTCTGCTGATGGTAATGAAGAACGAACCTGTGCGCTTCATCCCGGACGCTTCTCAGAAACGTAAGAGGAGTTGAATCCATCGGAAGCCTTATTTCTCTTTCGGATAACCCGCAGAGAAGCAATTCCTCCCTCTTCGCGATCGCTACGAAGCGGATAAGTTTCTGCCACGCGCCACCAGCTGCTGTTGTAGCTGCTCTCAGCTGGGTAATCCCTCCATCTATCAGAAAGATATCGGGATGCTCATCTTCAAGTGATGAGAGGTAGCGCTTTACCGCTGACGCTATCATGGCGGGATCGTTATTGCCGATCTCATCCGGCATCGTGAATCTTCTGTATCCCGATTTGTCCGGATACCCATCTTTGAAGCTTACAATTGCCGCCACAGGCCATGATCCCTGTATTGTGGACGCATCAATACAGATAATCCATCCAGGTGGTTTTTCAAGGTTGAAAATATCAGCGAGGCTTTCAAGGGCTGCCTCCACTTTTTCTTTTCCGGCTGAAGGGTACTTCCAGCTCAATCTGACAAGGAACTGATCCAGGTTTTTCTGCGCCAGCTCTAGCAGTTCACGATTTCCTCCCCTTTTCGGGACGGTTATTCCCACTGAACTCTTACGTCTGGATGAGAGCCATTCTATGAGAGACGAGTCATCATCTGGTTTTTCCTGGACAATGATCTCCCTGGGTATATCACCGGTCTGGGAATAGTACGATTTCAGGAGAACTGAAAGCCGCTCGGATAATGCAGCGAGTTTCCATCTCCCGTCGAAAGGGATTCTCACAACACAGGTGAATCTGCCCCCGCGAACCCTCATTATGACTCCCCAGTTCTCTTTTACCGCCGCAATATCCCTGTTTACAGTATCACTTATACTGGCAGGGGCCGGCCATCCGAAACTTCCAAGGCGGGATAACAGATCACGAAGCCTTCCCGCTTCCTCATAATCCCTGTTCACGGAAGCCCCCCGCATCAACTGTTCGAGACGATTTCTGGCCCGATCCCAATCCCCTTTGAGAATCCTCGATATTTCCTGCACATTCTCATTGTATTCATCAGGGCTGATTCCTGCTGTGCATGGAGCCGGGCAGCGTCCCATCTGCCCCATCAGGCATGATCTCGATTTTGATTGCGGCTCTGTTCCGGTGCATCTCCTCAATGGAGAAGTATCGAGGAGAAAATCAACCAGTTTTCGGAGGTTTCTTGAATCGGGATAGGGGCCGAATCTTGGACGTTCCTTCGGATTGCTGCGTTCTCTGGTTATCAGAAGTCTTGGATAAGTCTCATCGAGAGTGATTTCCAGGTACGGATATCTGCCTGAAGTCCTGAGCCGGACGTTCAGCGGCGGTTTCCTTATCCTTATAAGTTCAGCCTCCAGTACAAGGGCTTCAACCTCCGTTCTGGTAATCGTCCATTCAACCGAAACCGAATTATCCAGGAGGAGTTCATGACGGGCATCGCCAATGTTCGAAAGATGTCCTCTAAGTCTGTTTATCAGATTCTTCGCTTTGCCGATATAAAGGACGGTGCCATCTTTATTAAGAAAGCTGTAGACACCGGGAAGAGCCGGTGCACGCATTATCGATTCCCTAAGACTTCTTGATGCTGCCACGTCTGAATGCCAGTGAAAATACCGACCTGGCGCCCTTCCCTCCTGTCAGTGCGAAAATAGTCAGGAATATTGCGATAGCACCTATAGAGACACCGAGGATTGCCAGAACGCCGTGGAAAGTTGAAGTCGACGCGGTTGATGCTGCCCACGGTGAAAGTGTCATCAGGAATAGAAAAGATACAGCAGCTGCAGGGATCATTGAGAACCATGCTGCAGTAGAGGATCGCACTACCGCTCCTATTTTTCTTCTGAGAGCGATTCGCAATACAAAGAAATTCACAAGTGCGGAAACGCTGGTCGCCAGCGCCAGACCCGCAAGTGGCTGCGCTAATCCGGTTCTGATGAACAGAGTTGTAAAGACAAAATTAAGCACGATGTTAAGCCCCATGCAGCTGATCGCTATCTTCACCGGGGTTTTAGTATCCTTCATTGCATAGAATACAGGAACTGTGATCTTAACGGCACCATAGAAGAGAAGCCCGGCAGAATAGTAGATAAGTGCAGAGCTGGTCAGCAATGTGGACTCGGCTGTGAAAGCTCCCCTTGCAAGCAGAACCTGGACTACAGGTCTCGCCAGAAAAATCATGCACAGGGTAGCAGGTATCATCAGCGCTGCAAGGGCAAGTGTTGCCCTGCCAAGGGTTTTTCCAGCATCCTCGAGTTTACCCATTGCGGTCTGCCTGCTTAGTGTGGGCAACAGTGCGGTGGCAAGGGAGATTGCAAATACCCCCTGCGGGAACTGCATTATCCTGTTTCCATATGCAAGGGCAGCTACGCTTCCGGGCTCCAGCAGTGAGGCTATCATCTTATCTACAATTATATTGACTTCAGCTGCAAGGAGCCCGACTAGTGCGGGAAAAGCCAGTTTTCCGATTCTCCTTACTTCGGGGCTCTTCCAGTTGAAATCCAGCCTGAAGCTGAATCCTTTCTTCTTCAGAGCCGGTATCTGGATCAGAAGCTGCAGTAATCCTCCGAAAAGGACTCCTATCGAATACCCCCAGACAGGCTGCCCGGGAAATACCCAGCGGGACAGAAGGAGAATACCCGCGAGTGCTGAAAGATTGAACAGGATCGGTGCGCTTGCGGGTGCCAGAAAATGCCTGTGGGCATGCAGTATTCCACCCATCACCGCAGCGCATCCAACCAGCAGTATGTAGGGGAATAGAAGTCGGAGGAGACCTGTAGCAAGCTCAGACTTTCCGGGGATATCGGAAAATCCGGGTGCAAATGCCTTAATCAGAAGGGGAGCCGTGAGCATTCCGATAATAACCACGAGGAGAAGTACAGCACCTACAAGCGTCAGTACTCTGCTTCCAAGCTGGAAAGCACTTTTCCGGCTGCCCCTCCCAAGGGTTTCCACGTATGTGGGGACAAAGGCAGCACTGGTTGTGGATTCACCGAAAAGTCTTCTGAGTGTATTTGGAATAATGAATCCAAGAGTAAAGGCATCCGCAGCTATCCCGGTTCCAAGTATAGCAGCCTGTGCAATGTCCCTGAACAGGCCGAGTATACGGCTTGTCAGGGTAATGCCACCCATGAGACCAGTTGCCCTTGCTATCCTTGAAGCCTCCTGACGCGGGGTTCCGAGATCACCCAGACTGTCAGTATCCTCTCCATGCATTTCGCGGTTCATTCAAGCACGGTTCCTTATCTCCATTTCATGGGTTCAGTGTATGCTCAAGTATTGGCCGCAGTTCCTCACGAAGCAACGGGTTCAGATAAACAGCCCGCCGGGCTGCCTCGATGGAATCCTCATATCTAGTGTTGGTCCAGAGAGAAACAGCGTAGTTTTTCCATAATGTCGGGGATCCGGGGGCTACTTCCAGTGCTTTCTCAAACTCCACAGCTCCCCGTTCCGGATTACCGGAAAGCGAAAAATGCACCCCCCTCAGATTGAAAAGATCCGCCCCGACGTAGCCTCTCTCCTGGGCATCCATAAGATATTCAACTGTTTCATGCAGGTTACCCGAGTCCAGATAGTGTTCTGCTGCCAGGATGGATGTTAATCCGGATCTCTCCATCCCAGGGTAAGTTACAAATAATGAGACAGTAACGATGAATGATGCCGGAACAATCACCATCCTTAAATTTCTCCAGTTCGGTATCAATGATGCCGCCAGAAACCAGAAAGCCGGGAGGGAAACTAATCTGAACCTCGCTGAAGGGAAGAAGATGAATGCGGTTAAGATGCAGCTGCATATAACCGATACAGCAGTTAAACACCAGAAATTCTGCTTTCTTCTGAAAATCCCGGCTGCTCCAGCGGACATTCCAAGAAGAGTCAGGGGAAGAAGAATGATCAGCCCTGTTCTTTTAAGAAGCCATCCCGTTTCAAAGTTCCTGCCTGGGCCTGGAAGGGAAAAGAAGGCAAGAAACTTCCTCCCTCCCATTGATAGCCAATCAAGCGGTGATCTGCCGATAGAACTAAAGGCTCTCTCAAGAAATACAGCATCACCATCTGACCCGCTGGTTCCCGTTGATACAAGTTCTTCGAATTCCGTTCCGGGTGGAGTGCTGATAAGAATCCAGTCAGTTCCAAGCCACAGGTTTTCACCCCCATTTGAAGCTATGACCGGTCCAGCTCCAGAGGATAGGTTAAGGATGATAACAGGTATCACGGCAATAGCTGCAAAGACTGTAAACAGAAACCATTTACGAAGATGAGACTTAAAGGAAAAAGCAAATAAAAATAATGGAACAAGAGCAAGTTCTGCTCTGAGCAGGATGGCGATCCCCGCAAGAAATCCTGCAATGGCTGTTCTTCCATTCTTCAGAGACAAAAGTGCAAATGCAATGAGTGCTGCGGCAGGTACAACAGGTAAAATCTGAGAACCGTAGAGTATCATGAATGGAGAAAGAATAAGCCCCAATGTGCATATGAAAATCCAGGTTCCGCTTCTTTTTCTGAACGCAAGGTAGAGTGCCAGTGCTGGTATAAGAGAGAGCAGTGATAATACTATGCGGGAATATATTACGTTGTCCAGAAAATGCAGCAGTTTTGAAATAATGAACATACCCGGAGGTCTTGAAAGACCGCAAACCCCCGGAATGAAGGGACTCATTGAATACGTTACCTCATCAACATACAATCCTTCAAGGGGTAATAAACGGTCAATGGAAGAGAATGACCAGATTCGCAGACAGAGTGCTGTCAGAAGAATTCCAGACAGCACAAGCGGTTTTGAGTATTTCATTCCGAAAATTCCAACACAACTGGGAAGTGGCTTGAAACTCCGGATGTGTCAGTGATTATTGCCCTGTCGTCCATTATTTCAATAAACTGATAAGCCGGAGAGTAAACAGTATCGATTCCCGTTAACTCCCATACCCTCTTTTCAGAAACGGAGATGTATTCAGGCTTCATCCAGTCGAAGAGTGGCAGGTATTCTGCAAAATCTGTATTCTCACCGGGCATCCACAGGTGTCCACGAACAGTCAGCTTCATACCAGTACCCAGATCAAAGGGGTCGGATAGGGTCAGAGAATCTGGAATGATGGTTCTTCCGCTCAGCCATGACCATTGGGAAAGCGAGAGGAGCACTTCCACTTCCGAAAGTCCTGCAAACCTCCTTCTGAGCATCATGTCATACCAACCACTGCATGTAATCTCAAGGCTGAATGTCCCTTCTTCAGGATTAATCATCCAGTACTCCAGAACTTGATTTTCTTCTCCGGTGTTCGGAGGCATGGCCCTGATACTGCCGTTTTCAATTATGTACAAAGTATCAGGTTTCCGAATAAACGATGCTGATGTCAGGTATGCCGAAGGTTCCATGAACCAGCTGTCACCTTCTCTGGATACGAGCCTGACAAGGAACCTGTTCCATCCCTCTGGAACGGGAATACGGTAGTCGATACTGCTGGCAGGAATAATATCGGCTTCCATGCCCAGCTCTCTGCACATCGCGGCGAATACAAGAGCGATCTCAAGCGCTGTTCCCTTTCTGTGATCGAGTATTTCCTGAAGGCTGCGAACCGAGTACAGATTTCCTCCCTGCACAATAGAGGATGGATTGATGCTGTTGCAGAGAAGACTCCTTGCCCTTTCAGCCTGTGCATACTGATAAGCACCTGCAGATGTTGCCTGGAGAGCGGCTTCCCGGAGATCAGGAGGATAGGAGGAATCAAGAATAACTGTGACCTCCTGCATCATGTAGGCTTCAAGTTCTTCAAAACTACTGAAGGGTGATATTATTAGAAGACCGGATGAATCAGTTGCCGTAAATTCAAGCTCGTCATCGGTCTTTATGATATCGTAACCTGGTCCGTACCAGGAGATATCCTCCAGCATATCCCCGCTGACAGTGAACCGTGATGTATCGGGACGGATACCTTTGACTGATGGAGATAGAACCGCCCAGGGACCTCTTCCCCAGTTACCGCTCCAGTCAGTTACGGAAATCCTGTAATCAATTGTCATGCCTTCGCGCAGAGCGGGGAATGCGGTGACCAGTGCCAGCTGCCAGCCTCCGCTGCCTGTAAGCGTATCCGATGCCCAGCCAGGTATCGGGCCGGAATTACCTTCATGCAGGCCGAAAACGGCCTTTTCGAGTAAGATTGACTGGGTTTCAGGATTGAAGCCGCGGGTGATCCTGCTTAGAAGACGGTCGCTCCCCTGCATGCCCCTGATATCGATATTCTTGTGCAGGGTGTCCTGCGAAAGCGAGATTGAAACCGAATAGAATGAGACCGTTGATGGCGCCGAAGCAGCATACGATGCGGCAAGGATGCAGATAACGATAAGCTTCTTCATCGTCTGAACATCACAGTTCTGGAAGAAGCTGAAAGACCGGAAAGAAGACCCTGCCGTAAATCCAGCAGCTGGTCTCTGTCCGGAAACGCAGGCTTAAGGATGAGGTATTCTTCCAATACAAGCATACCGCCTGAAAGAGTGACGCTGACGCTGTAATTTTCTGTCTGGCAGGGTTGGGGCATTTCAGGATGACCGGAGGGCAGATCGGTGAGAAGAACCCTGAGATGAGCTGTATAGGGCGTATCAACATGAATATTATCCCTGAAACTCGGAAGTATGAACGCAGCTGCCCTTGAGCTTACGACATCAAATGTTTCAAGTCCTGGTAAAAGCAGATAGAGAATATCTCCCGTCTGGACTACTCCGCACTCCCAACTTCCAGAACCTTCAACCCTCAGTGGTGTACCTGTAGAAGGGGGATTCCCATCAACCAGGAGTTCTGCACCGGGAAGAAGTCCGAAAAGTCTTTCGATAAGCAGATTCCTTGCTGCAGGCTCGACTGCTGAAATCATCGAACTGAATAGTTCTTCGGCTGCTCCTCCGAAACTGATCGAAACAGTTCCTGAGATTATCGATGAGTCTTCACTGAGAGAGCCTTCGATTAAGATCGAAAGGGTATCCTCGGAAGAGTAATCGGGGAAGTATTCCAGCGGTGAACCAGAGGGGGTCAGGGGCAGGTATCCCCAACCTTTCAGTGTATAGGTAAAACCGCCGGAAGCAAAATTGTTCGTTGGATCGAAAAACCTGGTATTCCCAGCGGAGTCCCGAAGCTTAACAAGCATATGATCGAAACTTCTGGAACCAGGATAAGATGCCAGATCGCTCGAAACAGATGTCAGTATCGCAGTGGGCTCGAATCCAGCTCTGCGGAGAAGCCAGAGAAGAAGAACTGTTTTGTCCCTGCATACACCGGACATCTCCTCAAGTGTCTGTGCGGGGTTACGTGGGGAGTAGCCGGGGTCGGATCCCCAGTTTCCGCTGAGGTATTCAATTTCCCGTGAAACCCAGCCGCAGATATCCTCAGGCCTGTTACCAGCAATCCTTATGATGGAATCGGCAAGGGTTGAGTAATCAAGCATGCAGTCGCGGTCGAGTACGGGATAAAGCCCCCTGCTTACATCCTCAGGCAAATGACTGGAAACGGTTACAAAGGAACTGATGGAGGCGGGATCAGGGGAAAAGGGCAGGTAAGGAATCGGATCTGAGGGTGGCGATCTCCAGATCATGCATTCCGATCCGCTATTCTGTGTATAGCTACGATATTCAAATACACCTTCCGATTGAATGTGAATTTCCCTCTCGGAAGGCCATATTACCTTGAATATGCCATCATGGATGCTGTCTCTGGAGGCGGAATAGAAGGTGTAGGAATAGAAATCCCCCATTGGCAGATACCTGATGTTCCGTCTTATTTCAATCTTTAGAGTATCACCAATCTCTATTCCAGGGAATTCGATAAGAACCTGCCTGAGGGAACTCTCAAGCCTGCCGTCTGACAGAAGCGCATTGTGGGGGTCTTCCCGCAGGATTGCGTGGTCTTCCCCCCTTCCTGAACGCCAGTGGCTGATCGAAGCGGTTACTTCAAGGGACTCCCACGTATTTCTGAAGGAGGCCGATATTTTCCCATACCGTTCCACACCGGCAGCGGTAAGAGGAACTATTATCTCACGAGTAGTTTCGAGATAACCTGAATCAGGCGAAGAGCAGTCAAGGGTGATGCTGTGTTCAAGGTATACCGCGTCCGGCATTGATATGAGAAACAGGAGTATCAACGCCAATATCAGCTGCCCCCGTCAGTGAGCTCCAGATCAGGTGGGACAGCGCTGGAGGTTCTGTTGGAATCCAGCAGGGTAAGGCTAACCATGGATCTGCTGATAGCATCAACATCCGAATCAAGCGGGTCAACAACAGGTAAAGATCGATATCTGTCATAGGAGAAAACCCTGCCGGGTTCAAGCTGTCTGAACGACATGTCCGCAGCAAAGCGAGCCATCTTTGTCCATTTCATGCCTTCAATTCCATCGGGTTCAACTGCCGGTACATTGATATTCAGGATCGTCCCTTCAGGTATTTTACCTGCAATATCTTTTTTCATGAGTGATTCAAGAACGAAAGACGCTGTTCCGAAGAAAGGTTTCGGGGTGGACGAGGTTACCTGTACGCTTATAGCGATTGATGTAATATCCCAGAGTGCGCCTTCCGTTGCAGCTGCAACAGTTCCGGAGTAAAAAACATTGTTTGCAAGGTTTGCGCCAGGATTGATCCCTGAGATGAGAAGATCAGGGCGGTTATCCTTCATAACCTCCATCAGTGCTACTTTTACGCAGTCTGTTGGAGTGCCTTCAAGTGCCCATTTGCGGAAACCTTCTTCTCTTAGCTCCATTGAGGAATATAGGCCGAGAGCATGGCTTGTACCGCTGCAGTGGTGCAGTGGAGCCACAACCCATATCTCGTGATCATGCTTCAGCAGATTTTCAAGTGCGATAAGACCGGGCTGGTCGTACCCATCATCGTTTGTAAGAAGTATTCTCATTCCGTCAAAGGGACTTATGGATGGTGAACCTGTGTACGGTTCCCAGTGAGTAATCCGTGGGAACGAAAGCGTAGTCAAGCGTCCAGCTGCCCGCAGAAAGGCCTATGCCGGAAGTAAAATCTCTTGAATCGTCAAGAAATCTCAATCCGAAGCGTAGTTTCAGCCATTTCTGCGGTGTGTATTCTATCCCGCTCCCGGCTGAAATGGCGTTATCAAGAGGTTTACCGACTTCCATTGATACGGCAGCATCCCCAAGAGGGAAATGAAAACTGTACCTGCCTCCAAGTTTCCAGGTTGCAGGTAATCTGAAATCATCTTCAACCATTGTGACCGAAGGCCCAATATGCTGCAGAGAAGCGGCAAGTTCCAGACCGCTTAAAGGATGAATAATTACACCTGCGTCAAAAGCAATTCCCGTGGCGCTTTCCATCCAGATCTTCTCGCGGATGAGTTTCATACCTATGCCAATGTCGAACATCCCAAGTCTTATGCCGGCTGCCGCATGGATTGATATATCCCACGCAGAAAATGTTGTAACAGGCTCTGAGGTGGCTGTCTCGCGCATTTCAAGGTTTCCTACGTATACGAAGCGTGTTCCGAGGGCGCACTTAATCCTGTTTAAGCTGAAATTCCAGGATAGAAAGTTCTGTGTGGCATCGCCAAGCCACTGATTGTGACCTGCGGATATGTTGCCTCTATCCATTGATGCAAGTAGAGCCGGATTCGTGAAAACCGCCAGATCACCGCTGTTCAGAAGGCCTGTTCCTCCGAGGGCTGCGGCTTTTGCGCCCGGATTGATTTTCAGAAAACTGAAAGCTCCGGCACCGGCATCACGGTAAACCTCGTCCGATGAGAATGTTGGCAGCACCATGATAATTATAATTGCAGCAAATAATATAGTTTTCATTTATCACCATTCTGAATGTACCGTTGGGTGTATTATCATCATCTACCTTCTACTGCGCAAATTGACAATAGTTCCACTTCAGGGTAGAGAAAACGGACAGGAGACATACTTGAAAGCTGTACATTTCGCGACTGGTAAACATGACGGTATCTGGAACATGGCTTTCGACAGGTATTTGATGGAGCTTGTAGGGGAAAACAGGTGGGATTTCGTTTTTAGAACTTACGGTTGGTACCCTGCATGTGTTTCAATAGGCAAGCTTCAGAATACTCAACGTGAAATCGACTCGGACAGCCTTATTGCAGACGGTTACGGGTTGGTAAGAAGGCCGACAGGTGGCAGGGCTGTATGGCATGAAACTGAATTGACATACAGTATAGTAGCGCAAATTGATCATCCGGCCGTATCGGGCTCAATAAGCGAAGCACTGAAAAAGACTGCAGCACCCATGATTAAAGCTATGAATTCTCTCGGGATCATGGTCTCGGTAAGCCCAACGGAGAAGCACAGGACAGGCGGCCCAAGAACGGCCAGCAATCCATGTTTTACATCACATGGCAAATGGGAGGTTGGGACCCCTGACGGCAGGAAACTCGTTGGAAGCGCGCAGGCCCGCAGCCGCGGAGTGTTTCTCGAGCACGGATCAATACTATTCGAGAACGATCAGTTGAAGATACTGGACTACCTTCCGGAAGATACTCCTCCGGGATTGAAGAAGATCCTAAGCAAACACCTTACCGAGGGTATCGCAAGTATACATGAATTAGACCCGGATCTTGAAATACGTGACATGGAGAGCGCACTTCATGCATCCTTCTCAGATTTCGCTGGACACACTCTTGAATACATGCCTCATGAAGAACTTGAGACAGAACGTTTTTTTCAACTTGAACTCGAATGTGGAAATGCCATATAAAAAGAAACCGGCGTGGCTGAGAATGCCATCAAGAGGATCGGAAGAAGCAGCAAAAGTAAGGTCCATCCTAAGGAAATACAGCCTCGATACTGTATGCAGGCAGGCAATGTGCCCTAATCTTGGCCACTGTTTTCAGCGCGGTACAGCTACTTTTCTGATACTTGGGAACCTCTGCACCAGATCCTGCCGTTACTGCGCTATAGACCATTCGGAGAGCGTTCTGGATAAACCTGATGCCGATGAGCCCCAGAGGCTTGCGGACGCTGCGGCGGAGATGGAACTCAGGTACGTTATAATTACATCTGTAACAAGGGATGACCTTGAAGATGGCGGCGCAGAGCATTTTGCAAGAACAGTCACGGCTGTAAGAAGGAAGATACCTGCTGTGCGGATAGAGGTTCTAACCCCTGATTTCCGGGGCAGCAGCGATGCTCTGAAGGTAATTGCGGATGCGGGGCCTGATGTATTCAATCACAACCTCGAGACAGTTGAACGGTTGTTTCCCGATATAAGACCCGAAGCTTTCTACGACATGTCCCTCGAAGTACTTGAATCGTACGGCGTGCTTGCTCCCTCCACCCCTCGAAAGAGCGGTCTCATGCTTGGACTTGGAGAGACCGGGAGCGAAATAAGAAATACTCTTGAGGATCTCAGGAATAAAGGTGTTACAATGCTGACATTGGGGCAGTACCTTCAGCCTTCGCGCAGTCACTGGCCTGTTGAACGGTATGTAACGCCTGATGAATTCAACGCTTGGAAAGATGAGGCATTCTCCATGGGTTTTGTTTCCGTATCCTCCGCCCCGCTCGTTAGAAGTTCCTTCCACGCGGATATCCAGTAGGGGCCGGGCCTAACATCTAAACATTCGTTACTATTGTAACAATGGAAAATGTTCAGATGTTATACCCGATTCCATCATTAAACAGACAAAATGTTTAGATGTTAGGTCCGGCCCCTTATTCCCCCAGTTTGTAGCTTCTTATCGAGTGTACCGATTCGTGATCGAAGGTTAGAAGACCTATCTCCTTTATCCATCCCTTGATGGGAAGGTTAATAATATCCATGCATGTATTGATCGCTTCAGAGATGCATTCCGGCGATAGCCCAAGGGTAAGTGAACAGTGTGGTACCCAAGAATCGGGACGGTAGTTCCCCTCCGAGAAATCCTTCATTTCCTTGAAAATCCTGTATAGCTGATCGTGCACGATTAGCAGTGAAGGTGTAAAAACCGGGCCGAGGAATACAGTTCCGCTTTCGGGACCGAAGGTTGCTATGGAAGAAAAAGTAACCGGAAACACCCTGTGGGTCTTGGCAAAGTCCGCAAGGTCGTCCAGGATGAATTCGGGATTCAGATCTTCCCATATAGCGAGAGTGAGGTGTGGTTTGCCTCCTGACCGCAGAAGCGGTGATGATAGCCCCCTTGTTCTCAGAATGCTCCAGGCAAGTCTGATAGTGCTTTCGGTCTCGCTGTCAAGAAACAGACATATATCACAAGCCATTGTAAATCACTTCCATCAAGTAATTGCACTGCAAGTCATCCCATGTATATGTTTGCCTTCATGGAAAACAGTACTTTAAGGAAATATACCCACGGATTGGTTCTCGCGCCGATGGCGGGTTCCACCGATTCTGCATTCAGACGTATATGCCGCCGAATGGGGGCAACAGCGGTCGTGACTGAAATGGTCGCAGCAGCCGGATTATCAAGAAGATCCGTCAAATCACACAAACTCCTCCGCTTCAACAATGAAGAGAAACCGATAGGTGTTCAGCTTTTCGGGAAGAGACCGGGAGATTTTGAGAGGGCAGCAGAGCTGGTTTCTAAATTGGGTTTTGATTTTATTGATATCAACGCCGGGTGTCCTGTAAAAAAGGTGGTCAACAGCGGTTCAGGCTCAGCCCTTCTGAGGAATATTCCAGCGCTTATCGCTATTGTGAGGGCTGTTTCATCCAATACTTCCCTACCCGTCACAGTAAAGATCCGTATCGGGTGGTCGCCAGAAGAACCTGTTCCGGACAGTCTTCCAGCGCTGCTCGCGGGCGAGGGTGCCGCTGCAATAGCAGTGCATGGAAGGTACAGGTCGGATATGTTTTCAGGGGAAGTAAGAAAAGGCGAGATCGAGCGAATCGTTCGTAATTCACCGGTTCCCGTTATCGCAAACGGTGATTCGAGAAGCGTTTGTGATGCACTTGACCTCCTTGATGCAACCGGTGCTGCCGGGTTGATGATAGGCAGAGGTTCGCTTGGTAACCCATGGATATTCAGGGGCCTTACTACAGGGGAACCTCTGGACGCCTATCCCCTTCCCCGGGAAGTCATATCCACGATCTGGCAGCAGTACGAGATGATGAGTGAGTACATACCAGTGAATCACCTTTACAGTATCCTCAGAGGTCAGCTGCTTAAATATATACGGGGGTTCAGGGGTGCTGCGGACCTCCGGGGCAGAGCTGTGGGGGTGGATTGCAGAGAAGATCTTTCAGATATTCTTTCTGAACTTGAGGAACTGCTTATCGCGGAAAGGCAGCGGAATTCATGAGTAAAACACCAGCAGCAGTTTTAATTCTCTTAATTGTCTCCTGTGGAACACAGGATACCGTTGTTCTGCCTGAAATAAGAGAATACGTGACTGAAGAACGCTGCAGATATACCTGGCAGGAAAACGACGGATGGGCATTCATCGCCTGGGCGATAGAACTCGAGGGTGGAGCTGAGGCGCTCGCGATACAGTCTGGTTATTCCCCATCAGAGCGACCGCAATCGGGAGAAGAAATAACCCTTCCGCTCCCTGAAGAACTCTCCGAAGCTCTTGAGAATCGTCTCGAATCCGCGCGGCTGGTACGGGAAGCTACAGAAGTGCTTGAAACCGGGGATACAACTTCGGTCAGGAGATTACTCGAATCAGCGATACAGAGGGATCCGGAGTGGTCCATTCCGACATACAATATTTCTCTTTTAATCCTTAAACAGGAAGGTCCGGGGGCTGTTCTTGAACTCCTGGAGCCAATTGCCCATAAATACGATGCTGCTCTTATCCAGTCCGAGATAGCCTGGAACAGCGGTAATGCTGATGAAGCGCTTAGGCAGCTTGAGATATGCCTGATGGACGAATCCCCCCCCTTTGAAGCACTTGCAGCGGCAGCCCTTATTTACACTGTCACAGGCCACTATTATCAGGCTGCTGGAATATGGAGGGAAATACTGGCCAGTCATGAAGCTGACGCCTCTATAAGACTTATGGCTGTAAGGTACGCGATCCTGCACGAAGAACGTAACAGATGATCCGGGTCAGTTGGCGATCAATCCAAGTTCGGTGCTGTAGAAATAGTGCACCTCAGCATTTGTACTTATAATCTTTATATCCATCCTTGAGTCACTGTTGTAATCGTCTATTTCCAGAAAGTCCGGAATCCAGTTTACGAAGAAGACCCTTTCCTTTATCGCATGTCCAGGTTCCTGCATGGATATTATGAGTTCGTTCATTTCGCGGGATTCAAGAAGTACAACTCTTATAAGGAGACCATGTATTTCCACGTTCTCGGTGTAGATAACCCTGTTCACTGCGCATGAAGCCGGGATCAGGATGATCAACAGAGATAATAAAGCTGCAATGCCAGAGTTTGAGTTCGATTTCATAGTTATTCGTTTCACCTGTTTTCTGGGTCCTGAATCATTGGCGAGATATAATACATTCTTAATCTGCTGTTGATACCGCTATCAGTCTTCCCGATTCGGAATTGTATGGCGCCCCTTCAAGATCTCCATAGACTTCGACATTCGAAAATCCCGTATCCCGAAGCATATTCTTCAGTTCAGTGGCGCTATAGACCCAGTGAGAGAATTTCCATCTGCCAAGTACAATCTCTTTGTCGATAAGCAGCCAGTCATTCTCTATACGGTTCCAGCCTTCCTCAATTCTATGCCTCTGGATGAGCAGAAGTCCTTCTTCTGTTTCGCAATCTGTTACCGGATGAAATATGGATGCAAGAGTTTCTTTGCCCATTATTTCTATTACGAATTTCCCGCCCTGCCGAAGGGATCCGTTTATATTCTCAAGAACCCTCATGTTGTCCGAATGATCCTGAAAGTACCCGAACGATGTGAACATATTCAATATCAGATCGTACGATCCGGATCGCCTGAACCTGCGCATATCCTCTTTAACCCATTCCACTTCAACATTTTCAAGCGAAGCTCTGCACATCGCGAGTTCAAGAAGATAATCGGTGGCATCGACTCCTGTGACACTGTAACCCATTCTGGCAAGCGGAATAGCGAATCTTCCCGGACCGCAGCAGAGGTCGAGAATATCACCCTTTTCGAAACCTGTGAGTTTCAGGAGTGAAAGAGCATCCTCTTCAGCTTTCTCGATCCTGGTTTCGGGGAACATGAATGGATAGGTCAGTTCCCAGAAATCACTATTCTCGAACCACTTCATAATATTTCCTTACATGAACCTTCCCACTGATACTATCCTGTCCGCGTAATACTGTTTGGCGAGTGATTCCTTCACAACTCCTCTGCTTGACGAAGCATGGGCAAAGAAACCATTACCTATGTAGATGCCTACATGAGATATCCCGGAGCCTAAGGTGTTGAAGAAAATAAGGTCCCCGAACTGCAGATTCGGTGGATTTACGACCTCGGAAGCAGCGGACTGCTGGCTGGCAGTTCGCGGAATGCTGATGCTGACCGCATGGTAAACAGCCTGTGTGAAGGCTGAACAGTCAACACCGCTTCGGCTCTCACCGCCGTAAACGTAAGGTGTTCCCATCCATGATTCGATTTCATCCATCATTACATTGTCATCTGAAGTTATGGGACTGCCACCTGAGGAGGATATCTCGGACCAGGAACCTCCTGTGCAATGTATCCCGTCTCCCCTGTATACAGGTGTTGAGCTGCAGGATACCAGCAGAAGCACAAGCATCGAAGAGAAAAGGAGGTATAACGATAATTTCATAATACTAACTTAATAACCGTGTCCCGTTGAGGCTGCATGGTCTCGGGACAGTCAAGGCTGTAATGGAGACCTCTGCTCTCCCTTCTTCGCAACGCGGATTTTACAATGATTCTGCTCACAGTGCAGATGTTCCGCAGTTCCAGCAACCCGATAATGGGAAGCATGGTCCAGTAATCCTCTTCTATCTCATCCGCTAGAACATCAATTATTCTGAGGGCCCTGTGAAGCCTTCTGTCAGACCTGACAATTCCTACATAATCCCACATAACGCTTCTAAGGGCTGCCCATGCGTGATCCACAAGCACGTTTTCAAGGAGTGGTTTCGCTCTGCCGAAAAACCAGTCCCTTGCGTGGAAATCATCAGGGTCCATAACCGTGCCGGGAATCGAATCAGCCGCCTTGAGCCCCATAACTCCGGCTTCAAGAAGACTGTTACTGCCTAGTCTGTTGGCTCCGTGAAAGCCGGTGCAGGATGCTTCACCGATGGCTCTGAGGCCGTTCATGGCTGTTGTACCGTCTGTTGCTGCATCGATCCCGCCAACAGTGTAGTGAGCAGCGGGAACAACCGGAATGGGCTCCTCCCAGGGAACGATGCCGACAGAAGTGACACCATTGGTAACCTCTGGAAAAGACAGTGTCAGTATTTCTCTGCCCAGGTGTGTTGCATCCAGCAGTACATGGTCGTTACCCAGTCTTTTCATTTCAGAATCGATAGCCCTTGCGACGATATCCCGAGGTGCCAGTTCCATTCTTACCGGATCGTAATTCTCCATGAATCTTTCGCCCTCAAGGTTGAGAAGAACAGCCCCCTCTCCCCTAAGAGCCTCTGTAATAAGGAAGTTTCGCTTATCAGGATGGAAAAGGCAGGTTGGATGGAACTGGTAGAATTCCATGTTCTTTATGGGAAGCCCCGCGCGGTAAGCCATCGCTATTCCGTCTCCGGTGGAGGAATCCTGATTTGAAGTGTACCTGTAAACTTTCCCCGAACCGCCTGTTGCTATGACCGTTTCACCGGCGAGAACAGTTAAAATTGTTCCATTATGGAGGATATGCGCTCCGATGCATCTATCAACAGCGTTTTCAACAAGTTCAGGCATTTCTCTTGATGCGGTAAGAAGATTAACGGCAAATGCGTCTTCCATTACAGTTATGTTCCTGCGTTCAAGACTGCATTCGCTCAGTGCTTCGCTTATCAGCCTTCCAGTCCTGTCCTTATGGTGAAGGACTCGCCGAACACTGTGTCCTCCCTCTATACCGCTCTTTCCCTTTCCGAACGAACCCTCAAGGTGCACACCCCAGGTGGAAAGTTGCTCAACCAGACGTGGACCGGAAGAAATGATGTCTATGGCCGTTGCCTCGTTAACGAGACCTCCTCCAGCATTGATGGTATCCTGCAGGTGCAGCTCGAAACTGTCATCCTCGGAAATAGCCGCTGCAAGCCCACCCTGAGCAAGATATGTACTGCCGGTAGGCATCGGAATCTTGCTCACCAGAAGAACTTCAAGTCCTTCCGGAAGGGAGAGAGCACACGTAAGACCCGCCATACCTGCCCCAAGAATAAGAACATCGGTTTCTATGGTTCCATTACTCATAAAATTCCTATCCTCTTATTCCTTTTTCTGTGTGCATCTATGCTGTTCTGAATATCGTTCATGAGATCCGGGACAGCTCCCTCCACATCAAGGTTCATTGTCTGTACAAGAATATCTCCAGTATCAGGTATGCCGTAAAGCTTAACGGCATCTTTAGCAGTTGTTATCAATGCCGATCCGCCTGTTCTTTCCATAATCTCTCTCAGACGATCGATATCACCCTTTGAATAAACATGGTGATCGGGAAATACTTCAAGTCCTTCAAGCCTTATACCCGCTTCCTCAAGGGAGTTGCGGAAACTTTCAGGCTTGCCGATACCGCAAAATGCAAGTACCGTCTTTACTGGAATACCCGACAGTACTTTTCCGTTGACAAGTCTTACTCCAGTGTGTTTTACTCTGCTGAATTGAACGGGAGCTTTCCAGTTGTAATCCGATACTCTTCTTCTTATCCATTCCGCGGACATACCGGGCGGTATACGGTTTATCCAGATGTGATCTGCTCTTGAAATAACAGACGGAAATTCCCTGAGAGTTCCCGAAGGAAGTATACCTCCCTGCCCGAATGGGCTGGCAAAATCGAGAACTACCAGCTCTATGTCCCGGTAAAGCTGCATATGCTGAAATCCATCGTCAATAATTATTATATCCGGTTTTTCTCCGCGGTAGGCTTTAGTGGCAGCCTCTGTTTTCGATCTACCGGAATACACGCTGCTTCTGCCCAGAAGGCTCTCTGCCAGCAGCAGAACTTCGTCTGTGAAATTATTTCTGACATCGTCATTGTCCAGCCTTACTCTGCAGGCCCGTGTTCGCTGACCGAAATTTCGTGCCACAACCGATACCGTATAGCCCATTCCTGCTATGCGGTTTGCAAGCCATATGGTGACCGGGGTCTTACCAGTACCGCCTACTTCAATGTTTCCAACGCTTATAACGGGCACAGGAAGTCGAAACTGTCTGTCTCCCGATTCGTACCATCTTCGTCTTACAGAGGCAATCAGTCCGTATAGCCAGCCGAAGGGCATAAGACACCATCCCGCCCACGCGTATGCGCCCTCCCTCGATACAATATTCCGGAACAATCTATCAGGTCTTTTCATCTGCCCGTGTCCGATTCAATAATTCCAGATCGACTTATCAATGCCCTGAAATCATCAAATACGTTTCCCTTCAGGCTATCAAATTCATTAATGATATCTTTCCTCTTTCGCGGATTGCTAAGAATTGAAGTGAGTGCAACGACTATCTCTCCATGTGATGAGGCGATATGTGCTATACCTGATAGTCTCAGTTTCTCCACTATCTCCCTGTAACTGAAGTGATGTGGACCAACAACAAATGGTACTCCCCTCATGACCGGTTCCAGTACATTGTGCCCTCCGAGAGGTACAAGAGTACCTCCAACGAAGGCAGCGTCACCCGCGCCGTACATTCTGGCCAGCACCCCATGAACATCTACCAAAACGCTGTCGAAATCAAGAGTATCAGAGTGTGATGCAGCCAGTTTCGACCACTTAACCGGAGTAAAGCCCATTCCGGTCATTAAATCCAGTACTTCTTCTATGCGCTCCAGATGACGCGGTACTATGACAGGGAAGTAACCTGCCTTTTCGGCTGCCTTGAGAAGTGGTTCTTCTTCACCTTGTCTAGTGGAACCGGCTACAAAAACTGGTTTATCCGTATTAAGTGAAGTGCGCCATGAAGGCGGAGGATCTCCATGGTCTGCGAACATTTTTGAATCTCCAGAGCTACTTACAATCCGCTTATCGATGCCCATCGAAAGGAATCTTTTCCTGTCTTCATCACTCCTTGTAAGAATACCTGTGAAACAGGAGAGCAATCTTGCCGGAAGGGAACCGAGATAACGGTATCCTCTGAGGCTTTTGCGGGATAGTCTGCCGTTTATCATCATGCATGGAATTCCCGATGCAAGAGCTGAGAGGATAGTAACAGGCCATATTTCCGTTTCAGCCAGGATAAATGCTCTGGGCTTTATCCTCCTGATGAATCGATCAACGTAGCTATGAATATCGAGAGGAATGTAGCTTCCTTCCAGTCCAATTCTTTCAATGTATGATCGTCCGGATGGCGTAAAACAGGTTATCCATACAGGTATGCCGTTTCTCTTGAGGTATTGGACATATGGTTTAAGACCATTCAATTCACCAAGTGATGAACCGTGCAGCCATACAGGCCTGTTCCTTGTCGATTTTACGTTCCCTTTTCTTTCCTTTCTTTCCCTGCCGGGCCTTACAAGAAGGGCAATGGATGTTGGATAATGCAGAATAGCTCCAAGGATTTTAAGGATACGATTGAAAAACTGAACAGAAGGCGATGCAAGAAGATCAGCGCAGGCTGTGACCCTGTTCAGCTCTGTCTCCACCCTTTCGTTCCAGTGTTTGGGATCATCTTCCCTTTTCATCGGTCGAATGGGTCTGCCTTCCACGATCGGCACCCGCGCGAATGGAAGAGGCAGAAGGAAACGATCCCAGGATGCTAGACGAACTGCCGGCCACCCGGAAGCTCCAATGGGTATCAGGGGTCTGTTACCCAGCCTTGATATATGAGCAAGACCGCTTTTAGCGCTTTCTGCAGGTCCTCTTGGACCATCAGGTGTTATAGCGCAGTCGAATCCATTCCGGAGAACTGTCACCATTTCGCGAACGGCTTTTAAACCGTCTCTGGAACTCGATCCTCTTACCGTTCTAAAGCCCATGGAATGAAGAATATTTGTTGCATACTGACCATCTCTGTTCTGGCTTACAAGTACTGTAACCCCTTCGTTCCTGTGAGTATGTACAAGTGGGAGCTGTCTTCCATGCCAGAATGCGAAGAGTGCCGGATTGCTCCTGACTCTGCCGGCTCTTCCGGGCATGAATCTGATGTATTGCACCCTCCATGAAAGACCGATCAGTCTTATTAATATCCGTCCGGATACCCTCGATAACCTCAGCAGGTCAGGAGTTTTCATTTAAAGCTTCCAGTATGTACCGAGCTGCCCTTTCGGATGAACCTTTCTGGCCGAGTGCTTTCCTGACCAGTTTCATTCCGAGCAGTGAATTCCTCCTGGCATCGGTATCTCTTAGAAGCGGTTTTACATAGCTAACTATGTTTTCAGCGTGGACATCCTTCTGAATGAGCTCGCTTGCGATAGCAGAATCAGTTACAATGTTGGCCATTCCGATGCTCGAAACGCCCCGGACAAGCATTCTGGCAAGTAAGTACGTCATGGGTGAAGTTCTATAGGTGATTATGAACGGTATACCCCACATGGCAGTTTCAAGGGTTGCTGTACCCGAACAGACCACAGCTGCAGTAGCATCTGAAAGGGCATCCTCCACTGAACAGGCCAGTCTTACACCCTCTACGTCAGCAGCCTGTTCGTATAACTCTGGAGGTACATCGGGAGATACAGCGACAGAAGCACTGGAAACCATCCCTGCATCCCTGAGAATAATGAAGGATTCTATCATAGGTGCAAGGAGAAGCGAAATCTCCTGTCGGCGGCTTCCGGGAAGAAAAGCGATTTCCCCGCCAGTTTCGGATTTCAGGGGCAATGGAATTGAATCCGCCAGTGGATGCCCTGAACAGACAGCTCGAACGCCATACTCAGTATAGAAATCAACTTCGAACTGGAAAAGAGTTACCATAAGGTCAACGGATCTCCGTATCTTTCTGACCCTGTTCCTGCCCCAGGCCCATAGTTGTGGAGAAATGTAGTAAATGACGCTGTAACCATTTCTTTTTGCCCAGGATGCGAGGGGTATGTTGAAGCCTGGATAATCAACCAGAAGCAGAATATCCGGATCAGCCGAGAGTATATGTGATCTCATTAAGCGGCGAAGTCTGCGGAATTTCCCAAGAGAGGATATCACTTCGGCAAAGCCCATTACTGAATACTCGTCCAGATTGAACAGTATATTTCCGCCGGCTTTTTCAATATTACTGCCGCCGAGGCCAGATACTTCAAGAGTGGTTATCTTTTTAAGTTCCTCAAGGAGTTCCCCTGCGCGGACATCACCTGAAGGGTCTCCTGCTGAAATGACTATCTTCATTCTGCGGGTTTCAGAAGGTCTTGCATTGCTTCATGGATTCTGGCAGAGATTATCTGTGCAGATCTGAGCGCATTTAGGCCATCCAGACCTGATACAGTAGGAGCACAACCTGTTTCACAGGCCATCCTGAAATCGTTCAGTTCAGCCGTAAGAGCATCACCTTCGGATACCGTTACCGGTACCGGCTCAATTCTCCCGTCCACCACCCTGAAAGCTTCAACTTTCCTTGCGGCAAAATCAACAGAGACGTAGTTCCTGTGCTGGAAGAACCGGAGTTTTCTAATCTGCTCTCTCGATATTCTGCTTGCGGTCATATTGACCACGCAGCGGTTTTCAAACTGTATCCTCGCGCTGGCAATATCAACGTTATCGCTCAGAACAGGAACACCTGAAGCCTGAACTGAGATAACAGGAGAGCGGACAAATGAAAGCACAAGATCGATATCATGTATCATAAGATCGAGTACTACAGAAACATCAGTTCCTCTTGGATTGAAGGGAGCCATTCTGTGCCCCTCAACAAAAAGAGGTTCATCGATCAGGTCAGCAGCTGCAAGTATCGCCGGATTGAAGCGTTCAGAATGTCCAACGGCCAGTATGAGGTTCATATCGTCTGCAAGTTCAACCATTTCCTGTCCCTGTGCAGCAGTTGCGGATATGGGTTTCTCCACAAGAACGTGCACACCTGTTTTCAGGGCTTTTTCCACGACATGGTAATGGCTTTGCGTAGGGCATGCTACTACAACGGAATCACATTCTTCAAGAAGGGAATCCAGATTTCCACAAGGTCTTATATCGAGTTCAGATGCAAGCTTGTTCATTCTTTCGTTGTCCGTATCGAATATGGGAACTGTCCTGCCGGTCATTCCCGCCAGAATCCTTGCATGATGGTAACCAAGATGTCCTGTTCCAATAACTCCTGTGAGCATGTTATCCTCCAAAAGCCGACAATACGTCGGCAGCATATTTAACTGACCGTTCGGAAAGAGAAAGATGAGTAACGAATCGGAGCATTGAGGGTGAAAGAGCAAGGCAGCCTATATCAAGGCTTGCAAGGGCATCAGATATCATTCCTGCCTTGCCTTCAGGAGTTTCTGCAATGACTATATTGGTATCCGGTTCAGGATTCAGCATTCGCAATACCGGTGAACGGGTGATGCCTTTTGCTATAATCCGGGCGAATTGGTGTGTTCTTGAGAGTTGCGGAAGATTATGCTCAATGGCGTACAGACAGGCTGCCGCAAGAATGCCGGCCTGCCTCATTCCGCCACCATGCTGCTTTCGCAGGTAGCGTACCTTACTCTCATACTCCGCCGAACAGACAAGAATGGACCCGACGGGACATCCAAGCCCCTTAGAAAAGCACAAGGAGACCATACTGTAGCCTGCAAGTATCTTTCTGAGTTTTTCGCCGGATGAATATATAACATGCCATACCCTTGCGCCGTCAAGAAAAACGGAGACTTCCTTTCTGCGGCAGATGTCTACTATTTCCAGAACTTCTTTTTCCGGCAGGACAATCCCCCCCATGACATTCTGAGTATTCTCGAGGCTAACAAGTGTTCTGGGGGCAACATGCTGATCCTCTCCTCGGGAGAGCGCTATTTCAACCTCTTCCGGAGGAATACAACCGCTTTCCGATTCATCTATCCTGTGCATCTGAAGACAACCGAGCATGGCGTACTGAGCTCTTTCATACAAGTATACGTGGCTTCTGCTGCCGCATACTACTTCGTCGCCGGGAGAAGTAAGTGCTCTTATTGCCACTCCGTTGGACATTGTACCTGAAGGCATGAAGACCGCTTTTTCGAATCCTGTCATTTCGGCTATAATGCTCTCTAGATGGTTTACCGTAGGATCTTCACCGAATACATCGTCTCCCACCTCTGCCCTGGCCATGGCATTCCGCATGGCATGGCATGGCGTGCTTACAGTATCGCTTCTGAGGTCTACTTTGATACTGTTCACTTCATACCTGAACTTTCTCTGTGATTGAATTGATTCTGAGAGCTTCTTTCAATATTCTGTTCATAACTTCAGCAGAAGTGACTCCTGTTGCATTCCAGAGCCTGGGAAACATGCTGATATCTGTAAAACCGGGAATGGTGTTCAATTCGTTGAAATAGTAGTTACCTTCAGTGTCAAGAAGGAAATCCGCTCTTGCATAACCGCCCCCGCCCAGGATCGAGAAAGATTCTTCGGCACAGGATTTTATCTCCGCCGAAAGTGTTTCAGAAATCGGTGCAGGTATAAGCAGCTTAGAATCTTCGCAATTGTACTTAGCTGTGTAATCGTACCATTGTCCCCCTGGAACTATCTCCCCGGTAACTGAAGAGGATACTCTATCTGATTCGGATAGAAGCGCTACTTCGATCTCCCTTGCATTCTCAATACCGATCTCGATAAGAATGAGACTATCGAACCGGAATGCCATCTCAGCGGCTTTACTGAGCATTCCAGGTGAATCGACCCTCGAAATTCCAACACTGGACCCCATTCTAGCCGGTTTTACAAAGACTGGATACTGCATGGAAAGCAGGTCTTCAGGTTTAGGAGGAGATTGAACTGTAAAACTCTTCCAGAGTACAACCGGAATACCTCTTGATTGCACAAGTTCCTTCATAGTTATCTTATTCATTGCTACGGCCGATGCCATAACATCAGCACCTGCGCAGGGCCATCCGGCTGTTTTGCAGAGTCCCTGCACCGAGCCATCTTCTCCCCATGGACCGTGAAGTGCAGGGAAAACAACATTGAAATCAATCCAGGATTCTCCTCGAAACAGTTTCCAGACCGGGTGACCAGTATTTATCGAAAGAGAAGTGCCTTCCAGGGACCACCTGCCATTGTTATCAATTTCCACAGCAATCACTTCATGGTTTGATTCCTCAAGTACACTCTGAACGAAGGCGGCAGAGAGTATAGAAATTTCACGTTCGGCAGACTTTCCTCCGGAGAGCAGAAGAATTTTCATCGTTCCTCCTGAACTGAATAATCCGGATTCGGGTCTTGACCGGACAGTTCGTGTTGGTAGTTTTATCAGGATACCAGACGAATGATAATATACGATTACTTTTTTTGTCCGGCAGGGACAGTTTTAATACAGATACAGCACCGGAGGCTTTATGAAAATACTGATCACAGGTGGAGCCGGCTTCATAGGTTCCAATATCGCTGATTTCCTTATAGACAAGGGAAATGAAGTCCACGTATTAGACGACCTTTCAACAGGATTCAGGAAGAACATCAATCCGAAAGCTGAATTCCATGAAATGGATATCAGAAGCGAAAATGCTTTCGTGACTATTTCCAAAGGCAATTTCGATATCATCTGTCATCATGCGGCTCAGATGGATGTTAGAAGATCAGTGAGGGAACCGCGCTTCGATGCGGATGTGAATATAAAGGGAACATTGAATATTCTTGAAGCAGCGCGAATCGGTGAAGTAAAAAGAATTATCTACGCATCAACCGGGGGTGCCATTTATGGACAGCCCGAACAGATCCCGGTCAAAGAGGACCATCCTGTCAATCCTATCTGTCATTACGGAATAAGCAAGCATACTGTAGAACACTATCTATTCCTGTACAGATACCTTTACGGGATTGATTACGTTGTACTACGATATCCCAACGTTTACGGACCCAGGCAGAATCCATACGGAGAAGCAGGTGTTACAGCAATTTTTACACTTGCATACCTTACGGGCGCTCCTCCTCTCATTAATGGAGATGGAATGCAGCTGAGGGACTATGT
>JAGLOY010000090.1 GCA_023138735.1 Candidatus Aegiribacteria sp.
ATGCCGCTGATCCCAGTCGAGGTAGTTATCCTCCGTAGGAGGAATGGTATCACCAATTGCGGAGTACTCGAACTGAGAAGTAGCCGAAGAGTATCTCCCTTTGGCAACCGCGTATGTGTAGTTGAGGTTTCCCGAAAGATAATCTCCGGGAAGCCTCAGGAAAGTAACTTCCATGCCGCGGATCGTACCATGGCTGTCATCGTTACTGTACTGAAAAAAATCTCCCAGACTCGGATCGTAATGGCTTGATGTTCTCACGAGGCCGGTAATGTCCTTGTAGAATCCTGACACAGCGAGTGAGAAACGATTTGAGAAACGGTGTCTCAGACCGGCTTCGTAGCTTACTGTCCGCTGTGCCTCAAGATCCGGGTTTCCAACGATAGCGGCAGCTTCATTTGCATTGTAATCTGTTCCGAAATACATCTGATTCATGTTTGGCATCTGGAAGTAGTGACCGTAAGTACAGAAGAAAACATCTCTGTCCGAAACAGGATTGGTCATTCCTATCCTGGGGCTTACCTGATACTTGGCCGAGGCGGAGTGAAACTCGAAGTTATCAGGGGAAAGAATGAAAGCGTTAGGTTCAAAATAATCGAATCGTAAGCCGGCGTTCAAAACAAGACCACCGGTAAATCGGGAAGACACTTCCGCATAGGCGCTTCCGGAGTGAGGATATGCCTTCCAGAGGCTTGCGTACGTTGTAAGCCAGTTCTCAATATAGGCGCTGTAGTCGTAAAGGTCGTAGTAGTTGGCTTCGAGTCCAGTGCTCAGTTCCATAATAGTGTTCAGCTTGCTTGTAAAATCAATTTTCCCGGTTGTGACGTAATTACTTGATTCCAGCCATACATCAGGATGGATACCTAAATGATAGAATCCTGTTGAATCGATTACTCTTGGTTCAATAGCTGTAAAGTAGATCCAGTCAGATGGTGAAAACCCATCACCGAGATATCCTCCGTCTTCATCTCTGATCCGCTGCCATTGACAGAAACGATTCCAGCTGACCTTGAAATCGATGAATGACCTTTCTCCGAGCATCTGAGTAAGACCTGTTGTAACACCGTAATCCTCTTCGAATCTGATGGGAATTGCGTAATCAGGGTTTTGTGCCAGATATGGTTCTTCGCTGATATAAGCCGGATTGTCGAGCATGGACCAGCTCCACTCATCCCAGCCGTTCTGTCTGTAGTAATAATGACCGTTCACCCAGATTCTTGTCCCCCCGGTCGGCCGCCATGTAAGTTTACCGCTTCCATTGAGAAGGTTCTGCCAGTTATTTTCCCAGTTGCCGCGACTGTCCTCGAGGTTGTAACCGCTCCTGATCCATTCGCATGCTCCGAAGAATGTCACAGAACCGGGCAGATCAATCCCTATGGCGGGCAGTAAGTAGCTTGTTATTGGCTCAGGTCCCCCGAATGCGAGTTCACAATTGATGCAGTCACTTCGATAATTATCATTCTCAGAGGGCTCGGAGTAATTGCGGGCTTCATTCTCGTAACCGAATGCCGTCATGTCACCGTAGCGGATGTGAAACTCTCCTTCGTAGCTGGAACCACCTTCCCTGGTGACCAGATTTACTACACCGGACATTACATTGCCGTAACGGGCGCTGAGTCCGCCGGTAGTTATGGAGGCTTCGGAAAGGGCGGATAGAGGAACGCTTGAAACAAAGGAATTCGTCACAGGAGAACGCATGGAAACACCGTCAAGAAGGAAAGCAACTTCTCCAGACCTTCCCCCCCTTACATGGATCTCCCCTCCCTGTGCCGTAATACCAGGCTGCCGCTGGACAATATCCAGTACACCTGCCACAGGCATTGTTTCTATTTCGGAGCGATCTATCACATGTATGGTGGAGGGAACGTTCTCAAGAATCAGGCTCCTCTGATCGGTTACCTGAATTACCGTTTCTCCGGAAGTGAATTCCTCCAGGGTAAAATCAATCCGTGATATCTGACCGGATACTACTATCACGCCCTCAAGTGTCAGGGAACCCATACCTATCATTCTTGCGGTAACTGTGTACGTGCCCGGAGAAAGACGGGGAATGTAGTATTCTCCGTTTGCATCGGTCATCGAGCCGAATGGAGTATCTATGATCATTACACTTGCCCCGACTATCACATCACCTGAACTGTTACTGACAAATCCCGCAACAGTACCCGTGGTAACAGCTGATGTTATTCCGCAGATCAGCAGAAGGCATGCAATGATCGGAAGAAACGATTTTGAGCACCTGCAACAGAAACTTGTATCAGATTGATTTTCTAGCATACGATTACCGGCCCTTTAAGAGTTACAGTGAAAATGGTCTTCCTTCTATGAAAACCAAAAAGCCGAGAAAGAATCATCAAAACTTACACCAGTAAAGCTGTTCTGTCCAGAGCACATCAGTGTCATGTCAAGGATCAGATGGCTGTACACGAGAAGAAAACTCACTGTAATTCCTCTAAACCGATCTTCGGGAAGAATACATTGGATTCTTCCTCTCCCGGCTGAACTTCAGTACCTCATAGATAACAGCTGACAGAATTTCTGCATTTTATATCTGCAGTACGGGTTCTTGCAGCCATTAGATACAGTCTAGAATGAGCAAAAATTGACTTCTTTTCAGTTATTACGTAGTATCTTTATCTTGATTTAGCTGGAAAGGGGCAGATTCTTAAAAGGGGCTAGATTGTTGTTCTAAAGGGTATGAATTTTGAACATACAAATCGAATAAAGGGAGAAATAAATGAAGTTTTTACTAATAAGCCT
>JAGLOY010000091.1 GCA_023138735.1 Candidatus Aegiribacteria sp.
AACGCCTCTGGGAGTTGTAAGAACAGCGATCCCGCGTCCGCCCATTACTCTGGGAAGATTGGCAGCATCAGCGTATACCCTGCAGCCAGGTTTAGATATTCTCTTGATCCCTACGATCAGGGGTTGGTTATTGGTGAATGCGAGGTAAACCCTCAGTATTCCCTGCTTCCCATCTTCCATTTTTCTGAAACCCCTGATGAACCCTTTGTTATAAAGTGTTCTTGCTATTGAAGTCTTCAGCTTCGAAGCAGGGATATCAACTATCTTATGTTCTGCCCGGGAAGCATTTCGAATCCGGGTAAGCATATCCGCGATTGGATCTGTCATTGACATATTTTCTTGCCTCCCTACCAGCTTGCCTTGCGTACGCCGGGAACAAGGCCGCTGTTGACCATATCCCGGAAACAGATACGACAAATACCGTATTTTCTCAAGTATCCCCTCGGACGCCCACAGATTGAGCACCGATTGTACTTCCTGACTTTGAACTTGGGGGTTTTCTTCTGTTTCTCTACAAGAGCTTTTCTAGCCAATTTATCTCCACCCCCTGCTAACGCGAACTCGTGCGGAAAGGCATGCCCATGAGCTTCAGAAGCTCAAGGCCTTCCTCATCCGTAGATGCGTCTGTTACTATGGTTATGTTCATTCCCCTGAATTTATCAATACTGTCTACATTGATCTCAGGGAAAATTGCCTGTTCCTCAACACCGAAATTGTAGTTGCCGTGCCCATCGAATCCTCTAGGTGAAAGACCTCTGAAATCCCTTACCTGAGGTATGGAAAACGTAATAAGTCTATCAAGGAATTCCCACATCCTGTCACCTCTTAAAGTAACGAATGTTCCGACAGGTGTTCCCTCTCGAAGACGGAATCCCGCAACTGACTTCTTGGCTTTTGCAACCACCGGTAACTGACCAGTAATGGTCGCAAGCTGATCGGTTGCGTTCTTCATATTGTTCGCATTGTCCATGGCTTCTCTTCCGAGCCCCATGTTTATTACTACTTTCTGAAGGCGGGGAATTCTGTTAACGTTATCGTATTCAAAACGCTTTTTCATCTTATCCCGCAGTTCATCTACGTAGAGTTTCTCAAGTCTTGGCAGCGTTCTCACTGGTCACCTCCTAACCGGTTGATATTGTTTCGTTGCACGCCTTGCAGTGTCGCTGAAGCCTGCCTTCTTCATCTCTGATCCGCTTTATACCGGCAGCTTCCCCGCAACCTGGACATATCACATGCAGATTGGAAAGATGTATCGCAGCTTCCTTCTCTATGATTCCGCCCTGCTGATTACGGGATGAAGGCCTGGTACTCCTCTTAATCAGGTTCAGACCCTCAACGATAGCACGATTCTTCTGCGTGAATACTTTGAGGACCTTACCTTCCTTACCCCTTTCCGCTCCGGTCAGGATACGAACTTTGTCTCCCTTTCTGACATGCATCAGATCACCTCCGGAGCAAGGGATACTATTTTCATGAAATGCTCCCTCAACTCTCGTCCAACAGGTCCGAAAATCCTTGTAGCAACCGGTTGGTAGGATTCATCGAGTATGACCGCTGCATTGTCTCCGAATCGGACGGATGTTCCATCCTGCCTGTTCACTTCTTTCTTAACCCGTACTATAACTGCCCTTCGAACTTCTTTGGCCTTGACTGCACCATCTGGCAGGGCATCCTTAACAGTGACGACAATAACGTCTCCGATGGTTGCGTATCTGCGCCTGGTACCTCCGAGAACCCTGATACACTGTACTGTCCGGGCACCCGAATTGTCCGCAACTTTCAGTTTTGTTTCCTGCTGAATCATCGCCGATTCCTCCTATCGTGCCCGTTCCACTATATCGAGAACACGCCAGTGCTTGGTTTTCGAGAGAGGTCGCGTCTCAGATATCGAAATCTTGTCTCCCGGATTGCACTGATTCTCTTCATCGTGGACGTAGTATTTTTTTGTTGTTCGGTAGCGCTTCTTGTAAACCGGATGTGCCTTGAGGGATACAACCTCCACAACAACCGTTTTATCCATGGCGCTGGAAATCACGGTTCCGGTAAGAACTCTTCTGTTCCCTGTTTTTGCTTCGGCCATACTAACTTCCTTCCCCGGTTCTGGAAATCAATCCCAGATCATGCTCTCTGATAACAGTAAGCGTTCTGGCAAGATTTTTCCGGGTAATCCTAATCCGCAGGGGGTTATCCAGCGGCTGGGTAGTTCTGCGAAACCTGAGGTTGAAGATTTCCTGCCGGAGCTCCCGAGCATGCTCTTCAAGTTCTTCGGGGCTCATCGAACGAAGCTCGTGGGTTTTCATCTACAGATCCTCCTTATCCCGAACCATGAATCTGGTCTTGATGGGAAGCTTGTGTCCGGCAAGCCTCATGGCGGATTTAGCCAGTTCGACCGGGACTCCTTCAAGCTCGAACATTACTCTTCCCGGTTTCACAACAGCAACCCAGTGATCAACTGCACCTTTACCTTTACCCATACGGGTTTCGGCAGGAGTTGAAGTAACGGGTTTGTCCGGAAATACTCTGATCCAGACCTTCCCGCCTCTCTTTACATGCCTGGTGAGCGCGACTCTGGCTGCCTCGATCTGAGCGCTGGTAATCCAGCCCGGTTCAAGTGCCTGCAGCCCGTATTCACCGAACGCGACGTTACCGCCGCCTTTGGCTCTGCCTCTCATACGACCGCGGTGCTGCTTTCTGTACTTAGTTCTTTTGGGCATCAACATCGCTGATCACCTGCTATCCACAGGACCGGATATCGGTGGCTCGTGCACTTCACCTTTGTATATCCAGACCTTCACTCCGATGGTTCCGTAGGTTGTCATTGCGACATCACGGGAGAAATCAATATCCGCCCTTAGAGTGTGAAGCGGAACCCTGCCCTCATGATAGGTGTTGACCCTGGACATTTCCGCACCACCAAGTCTTCCGGCACATGATACCTTGATTCCCTCAGCACCATCTGTGATAGCATCTCTGATAGCCATCCTCATTGCTCTTCTGACAGAGACCCGGCCTTCTATCTGGCGGGCAATCTTATCGGCGACGAGTACAGCATCACATCTGTCTTTTCTTATTTCCTGAACCTTGGTTCGAACTGTTTTACCGCCGACCAGGATTTTCAGTTCATTGGTTATCCTGTCGATATTGGAACCCTTGCTTCCGATAACCTGGCCCGGACGTGCAGTCCAGATCGCTACTTCTACTTCCTGTGGTTTCCTGAATATCTCAATCCGGGAAACTCTGGCTTTTTCCAGTCTTGAACCCAGGTATCGGCGGATGTCGGCATCTTCTTTAAGATACTCGGCATATTTCCTGCCCTTGGCAAACCATGTGGAATCCCAGCCACGGCTGATACCAAGACGGAGGCCGATAGGATTGGTTTTCTGCCCCATACTACTCCTCTCGTCCTTTATCGGCTGCCTTATCGGCTGCCTTATCAGTATTGACAACCGTAACAACTATATGACTTGTTCTATGTCTGATTCTTGTAGCTCTGCCCCGAGCTCTCGGTCTCCATGTCATCCTTGTAGGACCTTCATCGACAATGACGTTCTGAACAACCAGTTCATCCACATCGAGTCGCTCTCCCTCCGCCTTCATAATGGCGTTAGCCACGGCGGAATCCAGAGTTTTCTCGATGATTCGTGATGCGCTCCGCGGAACTGTCATCAGAATTGATAAAGCCTGGTTAACCGTCTTGCCGCGGATCAGATCCGCGATGTACCTTGCCTTGCGGGGGGGAACTTTAACAAATCTTGCTCTGGCTATTGCCTTCATTCATTCCCTCCCTAAACCTTAGCCTGTTTCTTTTTTCCACCTGGACCGGAGTCCCGGTGTCCACGGAAAGTTCTTGTAGGAGCAAACTCCCCGAGCTTGTGACCGACCATATTTTCTACAACGTATACTGGTACGAATTTGCGTCCGTTGTAAACTGCAAATGTATGTCCCACGAATTCAGGAGGAATGGTGGATCTTCTGGACCAGGTTTGTATGATTCTTTTCTCACCAGAAGCTTCCATCTTACTGACCTTCAAAGCCAGCTTCTCTTCAATATAGGGACCCTTCTTCAGTGAACGGCCCATGCCTACTTCCTCCTTTTTCCAGTGGGTCTTCGTCTGGTAATAAGTTTATCAGACGCTTTTTTTCTTCTTGTTCTCAAGCCCTTGGCAAGCTGTCCCCAGGGAGAACAGGGATGCCGTCCACCGCTGGATTTGCCTTCTCCACCACCCATGGGGTGATCGACCGGGTTCATCGCAACTCCCCTGACATGGGGTCTTCGGCCTTTCCACCGGCTGTTTCCAGCTTTTCCGGGAACCACAAGGAAATGCTCAGCATTTCCTACAGCTCCGATTGATGCCATGCAGATTACCGGAACCATACGGGTTTCCTTGGAAGGCATCTTCAGGGTAGCGAACCTTCCTGCACGTGCCATAAGCTGTATTGATGTTCCGGCTGACCGGGCAAGCTGTCCGCCTTTCCCGGGTTTGAGTTCAACATTATGGATAGTTGATCCAAGTGGTATTCTTGACAGAGGAAGATGGTTGCCGTTCTCCGGAGGAGAATCGGGTCCTGAAACAACCGTATGCCCAACCTGAAGTCCTTCCGGTGCTAAGATGTACCGCTTCTCTCCATCGACATAATGAATCAGCGCGATTCTCGCTGAGCGGTTGGGATCGTACTCGATTGTCGCGATCCTGCCCGGTACACCGAATTTTCCACGCTTAAAATCAATCTTCCTGAACCTTCTTTTATGACCGCCACCCCTGTGTCTTGCGGTGACCCGTCCATTACTGTTCCTGCCGGCTTTGCTTTTCATGGGTGCCATGAGAGACTTCTCACCATGATCTCTGGTAATCTCGTCGAATCCCGGGGAAACTTTGAACCGAGTTCCAGGAGTCATCGGTTTCCATCGCTTCATACTCATCTACTTACAC
Organism: Candidatus Aegiribacteria sp.; assembly: GCA_023138735.1. GTDB lineage: Bacteria > Fermentibacterota > Fermentibacteria > Fermentibacterales > JCC-6 > Aegiribacteria. The sequence goes on from JAGLOY010000091.1 coordinate 4,932, forward strand.
CCCCTCAAAGAAATCAACCGTATCACCGTCGGAGAGGGTAACAATGGCTTTCTTCCATGATGGTTTGCGGCCAATATTCCGACCCAGTCGCTTTTTCTTTCCCTGCATTCTCATAGTCCTGACCTCAGTGACATGCACATCGAACAATTCCTCTACCGCAGCAGCAATCTGTCTTTTTGAAGCGCTGGGGATAACGCGGAACGTGTACTGATTTGAGTTCTCTCTCTGAACTGTGCTTTTCTCAGTGACAAGCGGCTTTACGATAATCTGCATTGCTTCCTTCATATCAGCCTCTCCTTAAGCAGTTCAATCGCCTCTTCCGAAAGGAGTACAACTTCAGAATTGACCAGATCATGAATGGAAACGCTTGTAGCACTTGTTGTCTTCAGACGCGGGATATTTCTGGAAGCCCTTTTAATAAGACTATCGCCGTTGGAAACAAGAATCACCGTTCTTCTGCCTCCGCAGTCGTGATTCGAAAGCAATTCAGTCATTTCCCGTGTTTTGCCACTGGATTTGAGGTCTCTGACTATTCTCAGGTTTCCTTCAGCAAGTCTTTCACTGAGAATACCGGCAAGGGCTTTCCTTCTTACTTTCCGATTCAGCTTGATATTCCATTTCCTCGGGCTGGGTCCGAATGTGACTCCGCCGCCTCTCCAGATTGGTGACGCGGTTGTACCAGCCCTTGCGTTGCCAGTGCCTTTCTGGCGCCATGGTCTTCTGCCGGATGCTTTCACATCACTTCTTCCAAGTGTGGAGACTGTTCCCTGACGGGAATTCAGCGATTCGGCTCTTACTACCTCCCAGAGAATGTGAGTAGAGACGTTCATAGAGAACATCTCTTCTGGAAGAACCGTTTTACCGACCTCTTCTCCGCTCATGGTATAAACTCTTACGTCAGCCATGGTTATCCTTCACCCCCAGACTTCTGTTTCCTGATCAGAAGGTATCCGTTCTTAGCTCCGGGAACAGCACCTTTCAGAACCAGAAGATTCTTCTCGGAATCGACCTGTACGACTTCCAGGTTGCGGACAGTCACTCTCTTTCCACCGTCCCTGCCGGGCATTTTTTTGTTCTTCCATACCCTTCCAGGAGTCGCGCACTGGCCTATTGAACCGGGAACTCTGTGAGATTTGTTTCCGTGAGTAGCATCGCCTCCGGAAAATCCATGACGCTTAACAACCCCCTGGAAGCCCTTTCCTTTTGTAAGACCGATAACGTCGACCTTCTCGCCGGGATTGAACATTGTTACATCAAGGAACTCCCCTGCTGAGGTAGTTTTCGCAAGCATGGGAACCTCGCAGAACCGAGATACAGGTGGGGATCCACTCTTATCAAGATGACCGAGTGTGGGTTTATTGAGTCGTTGCTTCTTCTGAGTTCTGTAGCCAATCTGAAGGGCGTCATACCCATCAGTTTCCACAGTTTTAACCTGTGTAACAGGGTTCGGCTGCGCTTCAAGCACAGTTACAGGAACAGCCTGTCCGTTCTCCCGGAAAATACGGGTCATCCCTATCTTACGAGCCATTAGTCCGCTCATAGATCACTTCCCATCGCTGAAGTCCCTTTATCGGCGGAGGGACGAGCGTTATTTGCTTCGCTCACCAGACAACCGCCATTGTCCGGTGATGCGGTGTTTCTCTTAATCCGGCAGCGCCGGATCAGTTAGAAGAAAACAGTGAATTTAGATTTCGTTCATTTCGACATCCACTCCTGCGGGCACATCCTGTGACCTGAGAGCGGCTGCGGTTTCTTCATTCGGGTCCTGAATATCAATAAGTCGCGAATGTACTTTCATCTCGAACTGCTCCCGAGATTTCTTGTTCACATGAGGACTTCTCAATACAGTTACGATCGATCTCTTCGTTGGGAGAAGAATCGGCCCTGAAACAGTGGCTCCCGTTTTCAAAACACTTCTGACGATAGCGGAAGCGGAGCGATCAAGAAGCCTATGATCGTAAGCTCTGAGTTTTATCCTCAACCTGTTAGCCATTAATAATATCTCCTGTCTCAATTTATCACCGGTTTCTATTTGATACTGGTGATTCCCATCTGTTCCAACAGTCGCCGTGTAATATTTTCAGCAATTCTGGCATAATCGTGGAATTGCATAGAAAATCCAGCACGACCCTGTGTTAACGAACGTAGGGCGCTACTATAACCAAATAGTTCCGCAAGGGGAACCCTTGCTTTTATTGACTGTACCTCACCCATGGGTTCCATATTCAGAACACTGCCCCTGCGGGCGTTAACATCCCCTATAACCTCACCCACGTAGTCGGATGGACAGATTATATCCAGGCGCATGACAGGCTCCTTCAGAACAGGTTTACCATTCCTCAGACATTCTCTTAAGGCCATGGCGCCAGCATATGCGTATCCTGTTTCCGAAGAGTCCGTTTCGTGGAGTGCCGCTTCCTGTAGTTCAACTCGGATCCCGTCTACAGGGTAACCGGCAAGGGGACCTGCTCCCACCGAGCCCATGATCCCTCTTTCTACAGCTTCGGTGAAGTGATCCGGGAATTCCTTGTCTTTGAGTAAGTTCACAAACTCGATTCCCGAATCGGCCGGCTCCACCCTTAGTACTGCATTCCCGAAGTGACCTCTGCCCTGAATGGATCTTCTGAACTCACCACTGCCCGAAGCGGAGGAGGAAATACTCTCCCTGTAGGATACCTGAGGTTTACCGGTTCTGACTTTCACGCCTTTTTCCCGCTGAATCCTGCTGGCAATTATCTCAAGATGAAGCTCTCCCATTCCCTTGATAAGGGTCTGTCCTGATTCCTCATCGATACCAACTCTGAAACTGGGGTCTTCGGTGGCAAGGGATTCAAGAGCATCGTTCAGAGCTTTATCATCGGATGTGCTCATGGGTTCTATAGCCATCTGTATTACAGGGTCCGGAAATTCGATCGATTCAAGGATCAGCGGCATATCGGGGAAGGTAAGCGTATCCCCCGTTGCCACATCCTTCAGTCCTGCGGCGGCAATATCCCCCGCTGCTACTCTGTCAAGATGGGTCCGCTTGTTGGCATGCATTCTCACAAGCCTTGTCAGCCTGTCCTTCCTCCCAGTCGTATTGTTCAATACATGCTGGCCATCAGCAATACTGCCCGAATAGACCCTCATGAAAGCCAATCTTCCCAGGTGAGGATCACATTGGACCTTGAATACCAGAGCTGAGAAAGACTCATCGGTGCTGCGCCTGACATTCACTGATGAACCGTCTTTGCGGTGAGCGGGTATGGGAGGAAGTTCCGATGGCGCGGGCAGCCAGTCCACTATGGCATCCATGAGCTGCTGTATTCCGATATTTTTCAGTGCTGCTCCGCATAGCACGGGGACGAAAGTGCCTTCTATCGTTCCTTTGCGAAGGAGCTGCGTGACCCTTTCGGGGGAGAGAGTGCCTTTGCAGTAATCATCCATGGCGGATTCATCGAGCATTGCCGTTGACTCCCAAAGGATATCTTTTGCGGCATTGTAATCATCCAGATTTTCCTCAGGAATATCTTCATGTGTGAATTTGGAGCCATGGGAAGTTTCATCGAAGTACAGCGCATGTCCTCCGATCACATCGATTATTCCGCAGAAGCTGCTCCCGTTACCGATCGGCAGTATAACAGAAAGGGGCTTGGCTCCCAGCATATCACGCATCATATCGATAACATGAGGATAATCCGCACCCTGACGATCCATCTTATTCACGAATGCAATCCGGGGAACATTGTACTTGTCGGCCTGATGCCAGACCGTCTCGGACTGCGGTTCAACTCCGCCCACAGCACAGAATACCGCTACAGCTCCGTCCAGAACCCGAAGGCTTCTTTCCACCTCAGCCGTGAAATCAACATGACCTGGTGTGTCAATAATGTTAATCTGATGCGAGTTCCACAGACATGTGGTAGCGGCTGACTGGATGGTTATGCCCCTCTCTTTCTCCTGGGGCATCCAGTCCATGGCAGCCGTACCATGATCAACGTCACCGAGGCGGTGTACTCTTCCGGAATAGAAAAGTATCCGCTCGGTCGTAGTAGTTTTTCCGGCATCGATATGCGCCATAATGCCGATATTTCGTACATTGTCTGTTTGGGAGCTGCTCATGGTAAGCGATTTCCTCCAGTAAAGCAATCAAGTTATATCGGCCGCTGGAGGAAACTATATTAGCAGTAAACCTACCAGCGATAATGAGCGAAGGCTTTGTTAGCTTCCGCCATTCTATGCGTATCTTCCTTCTTCTTAAGGCTGCCTGAGTTTTCGCCTCTTGCCGCATCCATAATTTCCGCTGCCAGTCTATCAGCCATACCCTTACCGCTGCGGGCTTTGGCGTACTGGATAATCCAGCGCATTGCAAGAGAATCCCTTTCCTGCGGCTTCACTTCCAATGGGACCTGGTATGTGGATCCGCCCACCCGTCTCGATTTAACCTTGAGCGCCGGACGAACATTCCCCATTGCCCTGTTGAATACAGTTACAGGATCCTGTCCGGTTTTTTCCGTAATAATATCCATTGCGCCGTAGAATATTCTTTCGGCGGTAGATTTCTTACCTTTATGCATGAGTTTATTAATAAACTTCGCCATAAGCTGATTGCCGTACTTCCTGTCCGGTACGACTTCACGCTTTTTTGGCCTTGAACGTCTAGCCATTCGTCCTCCCCGTCTGCAACAAAAGGTGCAGAACGTATTGTTCTATACTTTTCTCGTACCGTACTTCGAGCGGCTCTGTTTTCTTCCTTCAACACCGGAAGTATCCTCAACTCCGCGGATAATATGATATCTCACACCGGGCAGATCCTTGACTCTGCCACCTCTTATGAACACAACCGAGTGTTCGTTGAGATTATGATCAATCCCCGGTATATAAGCGGTGACTTCAAAACCGTTTCTTAAACGCACTCTAGCTACTTTTCTGAGTGCGGAGTTAGGTTTTTTCGGTGTTGAAGTATATACCCTCGTACAGATGCCCCTTTTCTGCGGACATCCGGTCAGGGCAGGTGCCTTGGTCTTCGATTTCTTTTTCTTGCGCCCGTTACGCACAAGCTGATTAATGGTTGGCAAATCATCTCCTCTCAAAGGTCATTCTGTACACACTCAACACTGCAAGGGGTCTAAGTCTATACATCAAAATCGGTTTCGTCAATATCAAGCTCTTCCATATTGTCCGGGAATGCCGGTTCAGGCAACTCTTCACCATCGGGCAATGTGAGCCTGGTACTCTGATATCTCTTCACACCAGTTCCCGCCGGAATCAGATGCCCTACGATCACATTCTCTTTTAGGCCGTGCAGGTAATCCACCTTCCCTGCGGTTGCCGCGTCGGCGAGTACACTGTTCGTTTCCTGGAAGGATGCTGCCGAGAGGAAACTCTCGGTGGCAAGGGAAGCCTTGGTTATTCCAAGAAGAAGAACTGCGGAAGTCGCAGGCTTCTTGCCTTCCATCATCATGGCCTTGTTTTCTCTCTGGAGGATAAGCCTGTCTATCTGAGCGCCTTCGAGGAACTGTGTATCCCCGGGATCATCGATCTTGGCCTTTGAAAGCATCTGACGCACCACGATGCTTATATGCTTGTCGTTGATATTAACGCCCTGGAGACGGTAGACCTCCTGGATCTCATTGAGAAGGTATTTCTCAGCAGCCTCTGTACCCATTATCCTGAGAATATCATGCGGAGATAATGGACCTTCGGTAAGACGGTCTCCCGCTTTTACCCTGTCCCCCTCGCGCACACGGATATGCTTGGATGCCTGAATTTTAACAGCAGATTCCTGGCCGTGATCCCCCCTGATAGTAACCGTTCTTATGCCGGCTTTGATGGGACTCAGGGCCACAACACCATCGATCTCGGCAATACTCGCCGCATCCTTCGGTATCCTGGCTTCGAACAGTTCATCCACCCTCGGCAGACCTCCGGTTATATCCCTGTGCTGTCCAAGCTTACGCTCGATCCTGGCAATATGGGCTCCCAGCTTGATGAGGCTTCCATCGTTCACTCTGAGGTGTGCCCCGCTGGGTATGGGATACTTACCCTTGATAGAGTCATGAATAAACTCCTCAACAGGGTCACTGGCAACCTTCTTCCTTCCCGGCTGAGCGATATGGCTCCTGACACCTCTTGTTGTAAAGTCGGAGATAATCATCATTGTGCTTTCAGTTACAATGTCCTGAATGCACTTCACAAGGTTTCCGGTCCCCTGATGCCCTCTGTCCAGAGATTCGATGATAATTATGAAGGATCCTTTCCGGCTCAGTTCAGCAAGAGCACCGGCGAATTGCTCTTCAAGTTTTTCATTCTTACGTTTCTTGGAGTTTTCGAGGGCCTCGATGGCGCTTTCAAGTGCTGCAACCTCTTTTTTCGCCTTCTTGCCAAAGGTTTTTATCACTTCTCGAGCGCCGTATACAATAGCAGCATAGCTTCCGGTTCCAGCCTTCCTGCAGTTTATTGAGATTACAGGAATCTTCTGATCTTTCATCCTGTCGATGAAGGTTTCGGCAAGAGTTTCTGTCTGGTAAGTGCTGACCAGCTGGTAGGTATAGATAATGCGTCCGTGTCCTTCGACCATCTCCTTAACCAGCTCACTGAGTGTAAATAGTTCCTCTTCTCTGCGCCTGGGGCGCCCGCTGAGGACTATCAGCTGTTCGGGAAGGATGAATATGTGTGGATGGAGGGTTTTACTTCTGTCTTCGACAATGACCATCTGCTTGCGCTGCTCGCTGTCGATTTCCTCCTTCAAAGTAGTGTCTTCCTCTATATCAACGTAGTGTACACTACCTTCCTGCTCCGCGACTATAGGGATTATGAAGGGATCACTCCTGCAGATCAGACTATCCTTCTTAACCTTCTGACCGTCTTCAACAGCCATCTGGGATCCAACAACGATATCGTACGTGGATAGAACTTCCCCGGAATCATCAAGAATGTCCAGCTGTGTGTTTCTGGTGCTGACCATTACCGAATTCCCGCTATCATCGGTGCTTTTCACAACGCAGGGATTACGGTAGCTTACGATACCTGGCTGTCTTACGACGACTTCCGATTCCCTCGTCTGCCTCCCCGCAACTCCTCCCGTGTGGAATGTACGCAGAGTTAGCTGGGTTCCGGGTTCACCAATGCTCTGGGCTGCGATGACTCCAACTGCTTCACCAATGGTGACCATTCTGTTCCGAGAAAGGTCCCACCCATAACATCTGTCACAGAGGCCTCTCTTGGCTTCGCATGCCAGAACACTCCTGATACGAACGGATTCAACTCCGATTTCATCGATCTCTGAGGCAAGTTCCGCAGTTATCTCCTGGCCGGCGTCACACAGAACATCGTCGGTTCCCGGCTTGTAGATTATTTCCGCTGCAACCCGGCCCAGGATACGGTCACGGAGGGGTTCGATGATCTCCTCACCCTCTTTGAGGGCAGTAATAACCCTTCCTCTTATCGTCCCGCAGTCTTCCATGGTGATTATGACATCCTGGCAGACATCAACAAGCCTTCTGGTAAGATAGCCTGCATCGGCAGTTTTGAGGGCAGTATCGGCAAGACCCTTCCTTGATCCGTGCGTTGAGATGGAATATTCAATTACCGAAAGGCCTTCCTTCAATGAGGATATGATCGGGGTCTCGATTGTTTCACCAAGTTCTCCGGTCAGCTTCTTCCTTGGCTTAGCCATCAGTCCGCGCATACCGGCAAGCTGCTTCATCTGATCAACGCTTCCTCTTGCACCGGAATTGGCCATCATGAAGACAGGGTTGAAGCCGTGGTTGTCATGGCTCAGCCCTTCCATCATGGCATTTTTGACTTCTTCGGTAGCTTTTGCCCAGTTATCAATAACCCTGTTATACCGCTCGGCTTCCGTAAGTTCTCCACGTTTTGAACTTTTCTCGATGAGTTCAATCTCGTGGGCGGTGCTTCCTATGATCTCATCTTTGCTGTCAGGGATAAGCATATCTCTCATCCCCACAGTCAGCCCGGATATTGTTGAATAGTGAAATCCGAGTTCCTTGAGATTGTCAAGCATGACTGCTGTCCGGACTGATCCCAGTTCGTTGAAGCATCTACCCACTAACTGGTTGAGTCCCTTCTTGCTGAAGACCTTATCGTGCGGAATCCTGGCGTTGGCAAGTATGAAACCAAGCTCATCAGGGATTATTTCGTTGAAGAGAACCTGTCCAACTGTTGTGTAGTCCTTCCAGAATGGAGGGGAGATGCGCTCGTTCTTGCCGTTCTCCTCAACAATCCTGTTGATTCCCTTGATCTTGATCTTTGCATGGAGATCGATCCTGTCAGCATCATAGGCACCCCTTACTTCTTCGGTTGAAGAGAAGAGCATACCTTCTCCCAATGCACCGGGAAGGGGCTTCGTAAGGTAGTACGCTCCGATGACCAGATCATGACTTGGTGTGGTAACCGGTTCACCGCTGGCGGGTCTCAGAATATTCTTGCTGCCCATCATGAGCATGCGAGCCTCAACCTGAGCCTCGGCAGACAGGGGAACGTGTACAGCCATCTGGTCTCCATCGAAGTCAGCATTGAATGCTGTGCAGGCCAGAGGATGCAGCTGGATAGCCTTTCCCTCAACAAGAACAGGTTCAAATGCTTGAATTCCAAGGCGATGAAGAGTGGGGGCTCTATTAAGAAGAACTGGATGATTCTGGATAACCTCTTCGAGTACAGGCCATACTATCTCATCGGCTTCTTCCCATCTCTTAGTGGCCTTCTTAACGCTTTCATCGAGAAGTTTGCTGATTCGAGCTACTATGAAGGGCTTGAAGAGTTCAAGTGCCATGGTCTTGGGGAGACCGCACTGATTAAGTTTCAGGTCGGGACCAACAACGATGACGCTTCTTCCTGAATAATCAACCCTTTTACCCAGAAGGTTCTGGCGGAATCTTCCCCGTTTACCCTTGAGAAGATCCGAGAGGGATCGGAGGGGTCTCATTCCGGCTCCTTTTACAGGTTTACGCCTTGAACTGTTATCAAGAACAGCGTCTACAGCTTCCTGCAGCATCCTTTTTTCATTCCTGAGAATGACGTCCGGGGCCTGAAGGTCCAGAAGCCGTTTCAGCCTGTTGTTCCTGTTGATAACCCTCCTGTACAGGTCATTCAGATCACTGGAGGCAAACCTTCCTCCGTCAAGCGGGACCAGAGGCCGCAGATCCGGTGGCAGCACAGGCAGTATCTGAAGGATCATCCACTCCGGTTTATTATCATCCGATGATAATCTGAATGCTTCAACTTCCTTCAGTCTCTTGATATTCTTTTTCCTGCGGGAAAAGGTTGTTTCGTTTGCTATGCTTGTGCGCAGGGCAGTAGCCATTTCTTCAAGTTCAAGATCGGCCAGCATGGTCCGGATGGCATCCGCTCCCATACCAACCTTGAAAACATCACCGTACTCCTTTTTAGCTTCCCTGTATTCTGCATCGGTCAAAATCATACCTATAGTGATATCCGGATGTTCAGATTTCGTAACGATATAGGATTCGTAATAAATAACACGCTCCAGTTTCAGATTCGTGATATTGAGAAGCTTGGATATCTTCCTGGATTTGAAGAACCAGATATGAACGACAGGTACCGCAAGGTCTATATGACCCATTCGTTCTCTGCGGACCCGGGAATGCGTGACCTCAACACCGCATCTGTCACACACTATCCCCTTATTACGTATTCTTTTGTATTTTCCGCAGCTGCACTCCCAGTCACGGACTGGACCGAAAATACGTTCACAGAAAAGCCCTTCTGCTTCCGGCTTGTAGCTTCTATAATTAATGGTTTCAGCCTGACTGACTTCTCCATGAGACCATTTCCGTATTGTCTCGGGGGAGGCCAGGCTGATCTTCATACCCCCGAAGTCGGAGAGTAATACTCTGGCATCACGTCGGGAAATGTTTTCTAACATTTTTATTCCTTCCCTTCAGCAGGCAGCAATTCAACATCCAGAGCAAGGCTCCTCATTTCATTCTGAAGAACGTTGAATGATTCGGGAGTCAGGGATTGCGGGATATTTTCTCCGTTAACCATCGCGCTATAGGCACGAGCTCTTCCATCAACGTCATCCGACTTGATGGTCAGCATTTCCTTGAGGCAATGCGCCGCACCGTAGGCTTCAAGAGCCCATACCTCCATCTCTCCCAACCTCTGACCGCCATTCTGCGCCTTACCTCCGAGAGGCTGCTGAGTGACCATTGCATAGGGGCCGGTAGCCCTTGCGTGGAGTTTGTCCTCAACCTGATGCGCCAGTTTCATCATATACATAGT
>JAGLOY010000092.1 GCA_023138735.1 Candidatus Aegiribacteria sp.
AATGCAGGCAGCGTTGCTTCATTAATGCTTACAACAGAAGCTATGATTGCTGACAAGCCAGAAGAAAATGCCGGTGGTGCTCCCGCTATGCCAGGAGGAATGGGTGGTGGCGGAATGGGTGGAATGGGCGGAATGTACTAGAAACTTCCCGTCCTCTATAGAAATTGCCCCGGGCAGATGCCCGGGGCTTCCTAATTGGGGACGGAGGAAACCCTCCGTCCCTACTCTGGTGGGACAAGATTCAGTGTGACACCTGTAGGAATATTGTCTATCTGTTCACTTGATGATCCGAAGTTCAGTGATTGTACAGCGGCCTGAACCGAAGCTGTCAGGGATGAAAGGTTGCCCGGAGCCGATACACTTACTCCAACAACGGAACCACCCGGTGTTATCGAGAAAGAAACGCTTATTGTACCAGCAGCTGTTGGATTGCTTCTGAGAAGATCTTCGTAAGCACGCTTGATCCTCATTATTATCATGTTGGTTTTTCGACGGATATCATTCATGGTTCGTCCCTGAACACCGATCTCAGAACTCGAGGAATGGGTAGAGAATGATACTTCCGCTGCTCTGTGAACAGCTTCAACTTCGCTCGATGAAACTCCCTCGATATTTGAGCTCGGGCCGCCACCGGATCCAATAAGGCCACTGATGCCCCCCGAACCCCCTCCGGCTGCTCCAGCTATTACAGCTTCACCACCGCCTCCGGATGCAAGTCCGGCCCCGGTAGCAGCAGCTGATTGAAGGTCGGTTGCGATACCTGCAGAACCGCCGATACCTCCAGTTCCATATGCTGCAAATCCTATACTCTGAAGAACAGCCTCGCCTGCAGCCTGGCCGTCAGAAACACCGCTCCCCTCACCCGCGCCTCCAGCCGGTCCACCACCGCCGGAACCAACCTGCACAGTTTCCTCACCTATGTTCATATCGGCCACGATCTCCTCGCCGATTCCCTCGGTCCTGGTCTGGCTGGCAAGTGTAGCCACGCGGGCTGTTGGTGCGCTTCGAAGCTTCTGTTCCTTGGTTTCGTGGACTACAGTAACGAACCTGTCAAAGACCGCACCTGTCAGAAGGGCAAGTGCAAGGCCAAGCCCAAGAACTATGGCAATCCTGCTGGATTCCTCACGGTTTCCCTTCATTGCCAACCCATCATGGGGTCTGGCGGCGAAGTTTTCCCAGTTGTACTCGGGAGCTTTATATTTCTTTGTGGGAGTTGCAGCTTTGGATTTTGCTTTTTTCCTGGCTTTTGGAGGGTCTACGAAACTGAAGAAGACCTCAGTGCTGCCAAGTGTGAAGACACCGCTGACACTCTTATCGAATACCCAGGTGAAGGAATCGTCCTGTTTATCCTGCTGCATGAGGTTGCGCTCGATCAGGGTATGGAAGGGTAGAACGTTTCCCTTAACCTCAACTCCGCCCTTTATTCCGGGTATCAATCTCAGGATATACTTGTTATCATGGGGTTCAAGGAGTGTATGAATTCTGGGTAAGCCAACATCTTTAGCTGATACCGTATTGTATTCGGCTTCGCCGACTGTCATCAAGCCTGCGTTAGGAAGTAGTTCTGTTTTCCCGTCAGGACCTTCAATCACGATCTTAAGAATCCGGTTATCCGACTTTTCTTCCTTCTTCTCTCTGGCCTGTTCAGCCTTCTGTTTCTTCTCTTTTTTCTTCGGCTGTTTAGGCTCTTCCTTGACTGGAAGGATGAATCCGAAATGAATAAGGAAGTGGCCAGCTGTGATCTGCCCCTGATCGAGGTATTTGATATTGAGAAGATAGAAACCGTCCGGGTCTACCGGGAAGATGCCAAGGTCCCGGAGATCGGTAAATCTCAGTATAGCTCCGTCTCCCGACTCGATGGTCGCATCCATATTGTCCGAGAGTCTCAGAATCCAGGTTTTATCGTCCTCTCCGGGAGTTACAAAGACCATGCTCTCAGGCAGGTCGCTTCCTTCAACAACGATATTGTTATTGTATCCTGTGCCAAGTCTTACAGGTTCTTTGCCTGGAATCAGTTTGCCGACAACCTTGCCGTCCCGCATGATGGCAATCGCAAATACTTTTCCTTCATTTTCCTTTGCAGGTGTCATTGTTCTTCGCCACCTTCCACCTTGATTACGGTTAGATTCTGGGTGCCGTAACCTGCCTGGGCGCAGCTGCTCATGACCCTCTGTAGAAGAATTGCCCGGGTCGCGACGTCTCCCTGAATGTTAACCTTCATTTCTGCCTCATCTATAGTACCACGCATCTGCCTGGTATATTCCAAATGGTCAGAAAGTCTTTCCACAAGAATGGGAATGGGATTGCCTTCACTTAGAACTGACTCGTCTACAAATACGATAGGCTCCCCGTCTACTATTATCGCATCGTTCGTCACGATTATCTCAAGGTTCAGCTCGATTTTCTGTTCCGACCTCGACTCGGGGAGGGTTAGTGCATCGCTGAGTGTAACGATTTGTCCCTCAGCACTGTAGCTTTTCAGCAGAAAGACCACAAGGATTGTAAACATGTCGATCATTGATGTAAGGTTCAGTGTTACTTTCTTATCCTTACCTCTGATACTTGCCTTGTTCTTCTTGTATCCCAGTGTAAGAGGAACATGACGTTTGCTTGGTGCGCTCATGGTGACACACCTCCTGCTCCCTCAATGATCTGCCTCTGAAGCACACTGTACGCTGCCACCTGCAGGCCGGGCTGGTCAAAACCATGATCGGCGCATACATCGATTGTCAAAACAATGTTATCGTATCGGACATCATCAACTGTCAGAATGGTAATCTTGTGTACGGGAATAGTTGGAAAAGCCTCATCCAGTTCTCCCCTGAAATCTGCAAGAGCATCGGACAACTCATCGAAATCGTAGCTGTTCACCATATCCCCGCCCCTGTCTTCCATGAACACTCTGCTGATAGACCTGGTTCCGAATACAGTGCCCAGGAACATTTCCTCATTTGTCAGGATAATCTTGGGCTGAAGCTGCTGTTCTTCCGACTGGGCAAGGCTTGTAGTTCCAGCGCCTGTACTGATACCTTCAGTTGGAGACATCTCGATTATCGTTATCTCAAGAAATGACGCACTGAGAAGCAGGAAAGGTATAATTACACAGAACAGGTTCATGACCGGGAGGAGATCAAGCTCCGGTGAATGTCTGACTCTGTGACTTCTACCAGTTGCTGCTTGTGCCATCAGCCTTCCTTTCTGGCCTGAGCAAGCATATTGATAACCATGACCGAATATCTGTCTATATCGTCAATCAGGTTATCTGTTTTGGCGGTAAAGAAGGAGTGGGCTATCAGAAGAGGTATGGCCGACATCAATCCGAATGCGGTTGTGCTCATTGCCATTGAAATACCGTTTGCAAGCATAATGCTTTTTTCCGCAGGATCAGCTGCCGCAACCGATTCGAAAGCGGCTATCAGTCCGAAAATAGTACCCAGAAGACCAACCATAGTTGAAACGTTTGCCAGCATTGCGAGATACCCCGTTCGTGCATTGAGGCGGGGCAGTTCCGCAAGTGCCATCTCATCAACGGCATTCTGTATGTCACGTTCGGTATTTCTGTAGTTTCTGAGAGCGGCTTCAATAATGCGTGCAAGCGGGGCATTCTTATCTGCGCAGGAGGCGATTGCTCCTTCGATACTTCCCTTTCTTATGAATTCGGATATCCTGCCCATGAATTTCTCAGGTTTCATATCGGCAATAGTAAAAAGGAAAATGAACCGCTCGACAATAATCGCTATACCGGCTGCAAGGAATAAGAGAATGGCCCACATCGCGGGTCCGCCATCACGGAAGAACTGGGCCATGTCTGAGAACAGCCCTCCCTGCTCTATTTCTTCAGCTTCCTCCTCGACAGCCGTTACAATCTCCGGTTCAACCGGTTCTGGTTCCGGGGCAGTTGGTGTCGAATCTTCCAGAACTGCAGTTGAATCAACCGCTGTGGTATCTGATGCGGTACTGTCTGCAGCTGCACCACCATCGACCGGCTGAGCAAATACTGAGCCTACTGCCAGTATGATTGTAATAGTCAGTAAAAGTGGGAATGCTATCCGTTTCATGCATGATCTCCTCTTGAATAACAGTCTGGTTTCAATTTCCAACCAGATCAAGTATAAGATTTCCAATAAGGTCAAGGCCGGCAATAACTCCAAAAACAAGCCCCTGCTCATCGTCACCCTGATAATATCGATATCCCGACAGGCCACCAAGTATCGCAACCGATCCGTACCTTACCCACCCGGGCAGGGTAATCATCACGCGGCCAGCTCCCAGGTTAGGATCCTCGGCGAATGCGCCCGGATAAACAGGCCTGATCACATCTTCAAGAAAACTCCTCTGAAGAAGCACGTTGCTCAGATCCGGAGCGGCTTTCAGCATCATGAAAAGCGCCTGAGGAGTCCTTAGTTCTCCTC
>JAGLOY010000093.1 GCA_023138735.1 Candidatus Aegiribacteria sp.
GGCTCTGCTGCTGGTGAGAATGATGTTTCCAGACGGGATGAGCTCGTATGCTGTCATCGCCTGAACCCTGGCGTCAACAGGTTGTTTTTTCTTGAGATAAAGCATGGCCAGATTGACATGAATACCGCTTCTGGCCGAACCTTCTCTTAGTTCCAGTGCTTCAGTCAGAAGCTCTTCCGCCTCATCGAGCCGCTCGCCAAGTTCTATCAGCATTCCAGCTATGTTCATATTCATGGTAGGTTTGAGGGAATCATCACGTTTCAGGGCTTCTCTGTAGAGTTCCTCAGCCTTCCTGTGGTCTTTTCTGCCGCCTGCCACGTAACCAAGCTGTGCAAGGGCCATTGCACTGTCATCTCCTTTTTCAATTGCCTCAAGGATTATGGATTCGGCCTGATCGTACAGACCGGCTTTGATATAGAAATAAACCAGAGCGTTGGTCAGCGGGTCGGAAACACTCTTCCTGTTCATATTCCTTTTCAGGAATTCTATCATGTCATCCGTTTTTCCCCCTGCCGCGATTTTAGCTGCTTTTCTAAGTTGCAGCTGTTTCCATGCGGGAGACTTGATAAGGCGCCATGCCAGAAAGAAAACTGTCAATACAAGAAACGCTAGAATGATAAACCAGATTGATGGCATCAGTTCGCTCCGTGATTAGTGTAATTCAGATCAAATTCGGTGAAATCGGGAAGAGTTGTATCGGGAAGGAAAGTTCCGGTTGAATAATCATGAAGAGTGCAGTAGTACTGGGGAGCGGTCCCCTCCCAGAACTCCTCCTGTCTAGTGTTTTCCCCACAGGTTTCAAGGGCAAGCTGACCTGTGATCGTACAGATGATTGCAGTCTCTACTGAATTCTCAGGCGGGCCGGGGAAGCCGACAGTTGAATCCGCCGGGACATCCTCGAAAACACCCCTCATAAAGCTGTTCCATACAGGGAGGGCTATGCTGCTGCCGGATTGTCCCCGACCGTTCTGCAGCCTCATTCGCACGATATGATTGTCGTACCCTATCCATACACTCGCAACAAGATCAGGAGTGTAACCTACGAACCATGCATCTGCATAATCACTTGTGGTTCCGGTTTTCCCTCCGGCTCTCCTTCCCGAGAAGGGGCCACCCCAGTACCATCTGCTTCCAGTCCCAGTACCTTCGCGGATAACCGATTGAAGAAGGGAATTCATAAGGTACGCACCTGTTTCTGAGAGAACCCTCCTTCCTGCGCTGGGAGTCTGGTTATCCTCAAGAACGTTACCGTACCTGTCCTCCACCCTGAGTATTGCAACAGCATCCCTTGCAATGCCTCCGGTTGCGAATGGAATGTATGCCTGCGCCATTTCCAGTGGATTCACCATGCAGCTGCCCAGCGGCAGGGAATGCACTATTGGAATCCTTGACGTAAGTCCCATTGCCATGGCTCTCGCGGCAACAGCCTCGATACCCACAGCCATGCCGAGTCGTACCGCTGAAACATTGAATGATCGGGCAAGAGCGGTTCTCAGCGTTACCATACCGTGGAAAGTATGATCGTAGTTCCTGGGCCGCCAGGAGCCCGGGGACATCTGCACGACGACAGGCTGATCAAGGATTGTACTTCCAGGGGACCATCCCTGTTCAATAGCCTCAGCATAGACAAAAGGTTTGAAGGAACTGCCGGGCTGCCGGCGGGCCTGAACGGC
>JAGLOY010000094.1 GCA_023138735.1 Candidatus Aegiribacteria sp.
GATCAGCTTTCCAGAAGAAATGATTACCTTGTTTACCGCGAAGGCCAGGCGATCTATCATTTTATGAACGAAAGATACGGTGAGGAGAAGTACAGGGAATTCGTTCAGCATATCAACGCTCGAAGTAGAAGAAATGCAGCTGCAGGATCGGAATCAAGTGGTTCTTCCGATGGAGAGCGAAGATCTGGAGACATCTTCGAAGCAGTATTCAACATGTCCAGTGCTCAATTCAACGAAAAATTCCTGGAATGGGCTCGGGAAACATATTGGTCCGAGCTGGCCTGCTGTGAGAGTCCCAGTGATATTGCAAATGCCATTTACAGGGATGATGAAAAAATAATGCAGATCAACTCCATAGTATCAACTGATGGAAGGCTTATTGCCGGTGTAGAATATCATCATGCGCACTTAGCAGTTACAGTAAGATCAGCCCTGACTGGTGAGGTAGATGACAGACCGTTTGTATCAGGAGGAATATCTGATGCTTCGATATCACCGATGTACCGCGTGTGCAGTTTTTCCCCATCAGCTGATTCCATAGTCGTAGCGGCGCAGTATGTTTCCGGAGATCAGCTTATCATCTGTTCCGATGGAAACACGGAAAACCTTCCCTTTGAACTGGACCTGATCCGCGATCCTGCCTGGTCTTCCTGCGGCAGATACATCGGATTTGCAGGTATGGACAGCGGTCGTCTGAATATCTACGTCTGGGATATTCAGGAACGCGAACTATCGCAGATCAACGATGACATATCAGGGGAACGAGACCTGTCCTGGATCGATGACAGAATCCTCTGCGCTGCTGAAACAGTCAGTGGAGAGACGAGAATAATTGAATACACACTTGATGGTGAATCCGTTACTGTACTGACTGATTCTTCTGAAATCAGATACCCCATCAGCGTTCCGGATGGGATACTCTTTTTATCAAACATGAGTGGTTTCCCTGACCTTTACCTGCTCCAGGATGCAACCGATGAGATTGTCCGCCTTACAGCCCTTTACAGAACCATCGATTCCCCATCCTGGGCTGCTTCTGCAGATATATTGACTTTCGTGTCCAGTGACTGGACTGGCAGCGGTGTTTTTCTTGCGTATGACATTACAGACAGACGGGTGACAGCATGTGAACACGGTTCGTATCATGTCACTACTGCTGAAACTGAAAACAGCCGCATTCCTGAATATTATCCAACCACTGACTCGACATCAGAGCAGAGTGTTCGATTAGTACCCAGAATCCTGACAGCGTCATCCGATATTTTTCAGGAAGATGCTCCGTCAGACAGCGATTTGTCCGTTCGGTCCATTGATGATGAGTTCCAATTCAGTATTTCCCCCTACTCACCAAGACTGACTTTGGATTACGCCAGTGCAATGGCAGCGTACGATTCTTATTTAGGGGTTGCCGGATACTTTCAGTTCATTCTCAGCGACATTCTTGCTCATCACCAGATCGCAGTGAATACGAATCTGAACGGAGGCAGTCTCAGCGATGTGGATGTTGCTGTTTTCTACGGTTATCTCCCTCATCGTACCGATTTCGTCTTCGGCCTTTTGCGGCAATCGTACAGACATCTATTCAGGTTTTCCGATGGCCATTATGAAGAAGTTCGAGATGTTGATATGGGTGGATTTGCTATGGTCAGGTATCCTGTCAGTCCATCGCTCAGGGTCAGTGGTGCGCTGGAGTACAGACATTTAAGTCGAACCGGAACCTGGAATTCTTCAGCAGACATAGATGAGGATATCATTTCTTTACAGACCGGGATTGTTTTTGATAACGCGCTATGGGGAAGTGTGGGCCCAAGGGTTGGAAGCAGGCTAAGTATAATAGCTGAATATGCCCCATCTATTTCAGGATCAGCAAGTTACAGTACTATACTGCTGGATTTCAGAAATTACTTATGGGTGTCCCAGAGTGTGACATTCGCCACAAGGCTCGCAGCTGGAACAAGCTGGGGGCCAGATGCGCAAGTGTTCTTTCTTGGTGGCTCCATACCTCACAGGCTGTTATGGGGAGAAGTTGAGACGATAGATGAGCTTCTTGGTTTCTATACAAACCAGGGTGATATCCTGAGGGGGTACGATTACGCAGCTATTCAGGGACGCAGATATGGAGTATTTACAGCGGAGATGAGAGTACCCTTCGTGAGTACGCTGGCACTTGACGCTCCTCTTCCGCTTGTTTTCAGAAATGGAAGAGGTGTTCTGTTCTTTGACCTTGGCTGCGCCTTCGATGATCTTTCCAGTTTTCATGGAGCTTCTACTTCAGGAGGTTACCATCTTGATGACCTGAAGATGAGCCTGGGAATAGGATACAGGATCAATCTAGGCTACTTTCTGCTGAAACATGATATCGCATGGCGTACGAATCTTCGCGGGATTTCCCGCAAACCAGAGCAGAATATTACCATCGGGGCTGAATTCTGATGAGAATATGTATACTGATAGAAGAGACAGATAGCTTTTGAAATAGTACGGAGGAATATCGATTTGAAAATACTTTGTCTTCTATTTATCCTTGTATCGATTGCTTCTGCATGGACCTGCCCGGCATGCGGTACGGAAAATAATGGAGATTTCTGTACTGATTGCTATGTCCCCATCCCGCCTCCGGGTATGGAGTATATAGCTCCTTCAATCGTAACAATTGAGGGTGAGAGTATCTATGTTAATGCCTTCTACATTGATAGAGAGCCTGTTATCTGCAGAGATATTCTCGACTGGTTTGCCCAGGAGATATCTTATGTCGACCAGATACCGATTTACATTACCGGACAGGAAGAACTGCTTATGCCCGGTGAGAATATGGGAGAGGATTTCAGGAACATCGTTTTTGTCAGATATACACCATGGGTTATCTACAGGAACGAGCAGAACGGAGTGACCGGTGTTACCGTCCAGACTGGATGTTTTGATATTCCGGCTACTTCGGTTACATTTGATGCCGCAAGACTTTACCTTAATGATTTCGGTAAACGACTTCCCACAAGGGCAGAAGTTACAGCCGCTGTGTCAGCGGGTGCAATAGGGCTGGAAGACACATGGGAAGTCATGAATGCCTATTCGGATTTCATATCTATGACCCTTTCAGGCATCATAGGAACATCTCCGGCAAGACTGGCTATGTTCTCGGAGAATCAATCACCTGAGGAGCGAATAATGTGGGAATGGACACGAGATGCGTGGGAGCAGTCTGCTGATACTATCTCAGATCTTCAATCTCCATACGCACTGATAGTAAAGCCCCTTGATCCTCCCTATGAGGGGACAGCTCTAAGGGAGAGCGGGTATTACAATCTAATCTTCCGGGGAATAGTGCCGATACCCTGGATTGAACAGAACGGAAACTGACACCGAAAGGAACAGAGTATGAGTAATGTTTTAAAGATCTTCGCAATTTCTACCGTTGCTATCCTTATTGTCGGCTGTGGAGGCAGAGAAGTCACTCGAATCGATCCGGACACGGTAACCGATCTCAGCGGTTACTGGAACGAAACCGATGCTCACATGGTTGCCGATTCAATGATTACGCAGTGTCTGAGCGGTAGATGGATCACGGATTTCATGGCTGATAGAGACAGAGGTGGCCCGGAACATATACCGGTCATTGTTGTGGGCGGAATCTACAATGAGAGCTCGGAACATATTAACACAGATATCTTCATGAATGCCATAGAACAATCTCTTCTGGAATCAGGTGAAGCTCTGATAGCAGCTGGTGGAGATAGCAGAGGAGAGGTCAGAGCTGAAAGAGAAGACCAGACCATATTCGCCTCACCGGCAACTGCTGCCGCATTTGGTCATGAGATCGGTGCAGATTTTGTAGTGACCGGTAGTATCGGATCGATAGTCGATGAGGAAGGTAATACAAGAAGTATTTACTACCAGATCAGTCTTGAGCTTATCGATGTAGAAACGGCACTTAAATCCTGGATAGGAAGTCTCGAGATCAAGAAGATGATCGAGTGGTAGGCAGCAACCATCCGAGTCCTTTCAGTTCCTGAGTGAACCGTCCGATAATGGAGATAGCAAAGCAATGATCAGACCACGTAATTTATTCATTACAGTCGCGATTGCAGTAGCCGTTGTGATTTTCAGTTGCGCAACAGATTATACCAGAGAAATGAGACCTGTAACTTCGAGCCTGAGAATGGATAGACCTGATCTTGCCATCGAGGAATTCAGAGAAAACTTCACTGATTCCACAGGCAGGAACAGGCTTCTCTACCTAATGGAGCTTGGAAATCTCATGCGGCTTTCAGGTGATTTCGCATCGGCGCAGAATCTGCTGCTTCAGGCTGACAGACTGAGCGATCAGCAGCGCGGAATTGAACTGGGTCAGGAAATAGAGGCATTCTTAAGTAGCGACCTGGCCCTTGACTTCCGCGGCGCAGATTATGAAAAAGTATTTATAAATTACTGTTTGGCGGTAAGTTATGCCTCTGAGAATAACATGGAAGATGCCCTGGTAGAGTGCAGAAGGGTTAACGACAAGCTGCGGGTGCTAAACCAGAACTATGAGGATAACAAGAACAGGTACAGTGATGACGCATTCATCAGATACTTCATGGGTATTCTCTACGAGAAGGCAGGAGATCTCAATAATGCCCTTATCGCTTACCGGAACAGTGCTTCGGTTTACGATTCTTCATATGCTGAAGATTATGGAATCCCGGCTCCCCAGCGCGTAAAATCAGATATTCTTAGGTTATCAAGTACAATGGGCATGCAGTCGATCTATCAGGATTACTCCGCGAGCTGGCCTGAAGTGACCTGGGAAAACGATGGTCCGGATCAGGATCATGGAGAAATAGTGGTTATTCTCGAGCTGGGCTTGATACCCGCCAGGATTGAGAAATCCTATACCTTTATTCTCGACGACCGTGTATATAGAGTCTCTCTCCCGGCAATAGCACTCAAGCGGCGCGAATCCTGGACGGTCACCATTTCTTCGGGGACCACGCAGGCTAATGGATTCCTCGCCGAAGACCTTACCGGGATAGCCAGAAAGAACCTTGAGGATCATGCAGGGCGTGATATCGCGAGAGCTGTTGCCAGGCTTGCTGTGAAGGCCGGTGTGACAGAAGCGGGGGAACAGCTTGTTGAGGAGCTTACGGAAGAGAACAGTGGCATTTCGCGTGTTACCGGTCTTGTGCTGAGCATCTTTGGTGCCGTTACCGAACGGGCGGACCTGAGAGCATGGCTGACCCTGCCTTCTCAGATATTTGTAGCCCGTCTCAGGCTTCCCGAAGGAGAGCATCCCGTCAGGGTTGAAGTCAATGGCAGGATTATTTTCAGTGATGAATCAATGTCTGTTGATCCTGGTGAAATAAGCCTGCTGTTCCTGAGAGAAGGCTAGCTCATTGAACAGATCAGAACTCGCTTCCATTATCGATCATACGCTTCTGAAGCCAGATGCCGTTCCTGATGATATAAAAAGATTATGCAGAGAAGCGATACGTTACGGATTCTTCTCCGCCTGCATCAACCCTCTTTGGGTATCGCTCGCTTCTGAGATTCTAAAAGGATCCAGACCCGTAATCTGTTCAGTCATAGGGTTTCCACTCGGTTCCACAAACTGCATGGGACAGGAAGCGGATAGAGCTGTGACCCTTGGAGCAGGTGAACTGGACATGGTGGTTCCGATCGGATATCTGAAGGCTGGCGATGTCAGTAAAACTTCCGCCTGTATTAAGGACGTAGTCCACGCATCTTCAGGAAAGCCGGTAAAGGTCATTCTCGAGACCTGTCTTCTCACTGACGAAGAGAAGATTCTTGCATGCAGAATCGCTATGGACAGCGGTGCTTCCTGGGTTAAAACCTCCACCGGTTTCAGCGTCGGCGGTGCAACTGTGTATGATGTTGCCCTACTGCGAAGCGCAGTTGGAGATGCAATTGGAGTAAAGGCCTCAGGCGGGATCCGAACCCTCACGGATGCTCTTGCTATGATAGAGGCTGGAGCCGGGAGATTGGGATGCAGCAGGAGTATTGAAATAATCGAGTCTCTGGATGCCTGACAGTACCGTTAGCGGCTGGATATTAGCGCAGGCAACTGGAGGGGTCAACCAGTTGCCTGCTCGTATCCTGAATCACAATTTGTTCTCCACGGCCGGTCAGGGAGGGGATCAGACCGGCAGTATCACGAGAACAAAAGCCGGCACAATAATCACTTCGAGAGTGACGATCATCCAGTTTTTCAATCCAGGTTTCTGCATTTGAAATTCTCCCGAAACTTTTGTATTTTCTACCGAACATCTATAATTAAGCAAGAACCTTGCCAATCAGAAATATTTTATGAATAAAGATCAAATGAATCCCAGACAGAGGGAAGCTGTAGATTATACAGGCGGCCCTCTCCTTGTACTCGCTGGAGCCGGGAGCGGTAAAACACGGGTACTTACTGCCAAAATTGCACACGTCATCGAGAAAGGTTATGCAGAACCATGGGAGATTCTGGCCATGACCTTCACGAATAAAGCTGCACAGGAAATGAGAGAACGGATTGAGAGCATGCTTCCCGGAAGAGGCTCCAGGGTAAGATTGGGAACATTCCACTCCATCTGTGCCTGGATTCTGAGACGCGAAGCCCACTGTCTCGGGTACAGTGAGAATTTTGTTATTTACGATGCTGATGATCAGAGAACCTTGATCAGAAGGCTTCTAAAAGGAATGAACTCATCAACGAAGATTACTCCAGGTCTTGCAAAGGGATACATCTCCAGGAACAAGAACGAAGGCATTTCATCGGAGGAATCGGTTGAGCAGGCATCCACCCAGAGTGAGGTGGATCTTGCCGAAGTTTATCAAAAATACCAGGAGCGTTTGAAATCTTCCGGGGCATTTGATTTTGACGATTTATTGACAGGAGTTCTGAGTATATTTCGTCATAATAGTGACATAAGAAAACTCTATTCTTCCATGTTCTCATACATTCTGGTTGATGAGTACCAGGATACTAATAAAGTGCAGCATGAGCTTCTGAAAGAGCTTTCAAAGGATGGTGCTGGAATATGCGTCGTTGGTGATGACGATCAGTCCATCTATGCGTGGAGGGGAGCTTGTGTAGAGAACATTCTGGAATTCTCTGAGGATTTTCCGGGCACCAGGATCATCAGACTGGAGGAGAACTACAGATCCAGCGGAAACATTCTACGAGGAGCATCCGCACTGGTAAATCACAATTCTAAAAGACACGGTAAAACCCTCTGGACGAAGCAGGACGCCGGACATCCGATAACTGTCAGATCTCTTTACAATGAAATCGAAGAGGCTGAATGGATACTGAAGGAGATAATGGAACTGATGGAGGACGGTCTTTGCCCATCTGATTCGATTGCCGTGCTGTACCGGACCAACGCAC
>JAGLOY010000095.1 GCA_023138735.1 Candidatus Aegiribacteria sp.
GCGGGATTCGAACCCGCGTCCGAGATCAGGGACCTGTCGGCTCTACATGTTTAGTCCGGATTAATGTCATTCTGATTCGGCTCCGGTCGGCCTTATCAGACCTAGCTCCCATTTAATCTCGCTGCTTACGTCTGGGAACGGGGCTTCACAGCCAGCTTTCCTTCTTCCGCCCAACCCCCGAAAGGAAAGCTATTCCGGAGAGGACGGCTGCTCCTGTTATTCGGAACAGCGTGCCGTATTTATGCGGCAGTTATTTCTATCCGCCAGTTTAACGAGGCAGCGGATAACCTCGACATGCAACCGTCAGACCGCTTCTGAACCCGTCGATACCTGTCGCCCCCGCAGTCTGCAACACACACTTGAATTATGGGAATCAAATAGAATCTGTCAACCCCTCGTGCAGAACGGGACTTGCTAAATACCTGAAATTGCATTATTAAACTGATTCTTATTTGAGTCATATTAATACAATTAGGAGCTGAATATGTCCTGGAGATGTGATATTTGTGGTAAAGGGCCTTCAGTTGGAAACCGAGTCAGCCATTCTAACAGACATACAAAGCATGTATGGAAACCAAACCTTCAGAATGCACGATTATTGATCGACGGCAAACCGAAAAAAGTTAAGATATGCACCAGCTGTCTGAAAACGGGTAAGTTTCAGAAAGTCTAGCTGGGATTTTGCATACAGAAGAGCGGGAATGGCTAACATTCCCGCTTTTTGCATATAATAAATGATCGATATCTATTCAGAATCTTCGATTTCTGATTCCTTCTCAATATCCTTCAATCTGCTCTGATTGAGAGAAATTGATGCGTGATATTCCCGGGCAAGCCTTGTGTGACCAAAACCCATATTCAGGAAACTCCATTCGAAAGAAGTATCCGGATCGATATCTTCCAGAACCCATTTGATGTTCACACCGGCTTTCTTGAAAGCGGTGTTCCATCCCACACCAGAAAGTTTCTCTTCAAGAGCAATGCTGGTTCGGTGATCTCCCCTTGCAAGAAGAGCTCTGATATGAGACTCGCGCGGATCACCGTATCTCACGGTGACTTTCTTTATCTTCCTGAACTCGGGCTCGAACCAATCTATCCACTCTCTCAGATTGGTGGGAGCAGCCATCGA
Organism: Candidatus Aegiribacteria sp.; assembly: GCA_023138735.1. GTDB lineage: Bacteria > Fermentibacterota > Fermentibacteria > Fermentibacterales > JCC-6 > Aegiribacteria. The sequence continues at coordinate 1,130 of JAGLOY010000095.1, forward strand.
AGACCATTGAAAGGCAGTCCATGGTTTTGGTATGAATGGATTAATATTAACACGAATTGGCAGAGTGGTTCTACTCCGGATCTCTTTTACGAAATCTACTATTGATACTCTATCCGCCTTTGTTTCGAAGGGTAAACCAATCATGAAATATATCCTGATACTCTTCACGGCCTCATCAAAATATTTCTCGATCGATTCGAAAAGCTGACTGTTCTGGAGTTTCTTACCTATTACTCTCCTCAGGGAGTCTGTTCCTGTTTCCGGGGATAGTACTATGGATTTCTCAGTCAGGTCATCAGGAACCTCGCTGGAGTGGATCTGGTCCTCATATTTGTTTGAGCAGAATACAACCTCCAGATCACGTTTTTTAGCTGCTTTGATGACTTTACGGATTTCAGGATAGGATCTAGGTGAACTGCCGAGAAGAGCCAGCTTCTTGATATCCGGCAGGTTTGCAATAGTACTTTCCAGCTCTTCGAGCTTGCATTCTCTATATGGAAGACTGACATATCCGGGCTGACAGAACTTACAGTTGAAAGAACATCCCCTTGATATCTCGAGCATCGCAATATCGCTGTTGATGCAATCGGGAGAGTGAATGAATGAGGTCATCCCCATCCCATCCGAACCTGCCCACTGACGCATAATCGAGCTTACTTTACCAGGTATATCATGTACTGAAGGAATGTACATACCAGGCAGTGTGGCAAGCCTTCGAAGTATTTTCCTCTTGGATGCGCCCTGTGCGCCGAGGCTTTTAATCGTATCAAGAACGGGACCAAGTGATGGTTCAGTTTCCCCTATTACGAAGGCATCCATGAACAGTGAAAGAGGCATGGGATTAGCTGTAACCGGTGTTCCCCCGGCAATAACGAGAGGCCATTTACTGACTCTTTCTTCGCTCCTCTGCTCGATGCCGGAAAGCTTCATCATCTCCAGTATTCTCAGGTAGTCATCTTCACTGGTAGGAGCAAAAACAAGCAGATCACACTGTTTTATAGGTTTACCTGTTTCAAGCGTTATAGAGGGATTCCCGTATCTGCTTCTCCAGTGGAATTCATCTTTATCGGGATAGAATGCCCTTTCACAGCAGGTTTCCGGCCAGGAAGCCAGCTGCTTGAAAATACTCTGGAATCGAAGAGAAGACATTGCGGTGCGGTATTCGCTGGGAGAAGCCAGGATTATTTCAAAGATACCCTGCTTTGATACGGTACGAGTGCATGTTTCGTTATCCAGCAGCCTGCGTCGACGTTCATCATAGTACTCGGCAGCAGGTTTTCTGCTCATAGGTGTTACCCTCCATTCTTAGATGCGGGTAATATATGATAATGAAACGCTTAGCGGTAGATGATGTTGCTATATGCATGATATACAAACGTTTACAATATCAAAAGCGTGCCCGGTTAACTTCTGAAGAATGGTGGGTGCTTTTTCCTTTCCTCCTTTCCACTGTTTCTGGCAGCTCCAAGAATGAAGGGGATTCTATCCCGCTCAACCTCCCGGGAAGCATTCTTGGACTTCAGGCTTTCAGGCAGTCTTATGTCCATAGAATCTATTTCCATCTCTTCTACCTCACCGAAACCTGTAGCGATGACCGTAACTTTCAGTTTGTCACCCATGCTTTCAACTATGCTGGTTCCCAGTGATACGTCAGCCTGCGGCCCCACTGCTTTTGTAACGATCTCAACAGCCTCGTGGAACTCAGCGAATTTCATACTTGAAGAGGCCTGAATACTTACAAGAAGTGACTGTGCGCCCTCTATCGATACGTTCTCCAGAAGCGGATCAGATATGGCTCTGCTTGCCGCTTCAGAGGCGCGATGCTCACCATTGCAGCAGCCTGTACCCATCATGGCGCCTCCACCGGTTGTAATAACCTTTTTGATGTCCTGAAAATCGAGGTTCATGAGACCCGGTGATGAAATTATATTCGCTATGCCCTCTACAGCATCCTTAAGAGTTCTGTTTCCTCTATCTAAAGCATTCGACAGCGTCTCATCATCACCAGCTTCCCGACGCAGGCTGTCGTTAGGAATGACGATCAGAGTATCTACTTCCTTTCGCAGCGCTGATATGCCCTGTTCGGCTCTGTTCTTCTTAACGGAACCCTCAATTTCGAAGGGCCTGGTTACGACTCCGACGGTAATTGCATTGAGTTCCCTTGCGATGCGTGCAACAACGGGAGCTGCTCCTGTGCCTGTTCCTCCGCCCATACCGGCAGCTATGAAGACCATGCTGCAATCCTGGAGGCTTTCGACGATTTCATCTCTACTCTCCTCAGCAGAACTCTCTCCCGTTTCCACATTCCCGCCAGCCCCTAGGCCACCGGTAAGTTTTGGGCCGAGCTGCACCTTCAGATCAGGCTCGCAGTTCTGAAGTGCCTGAAGGTCCGTATTCAATGCGATATATTCAACACCTATGATGTCCGCATTCAACATCCTGTCAATAGCGTTGCATCCACATCCGCCGATGCCAATCACGACTATCTTTGGTTTGCCGTGATATTCCTCGGTCACGTCAACTATCTGGAGCCTGGGTCCTTCCTCTTGCGGTATCATTTTTCCTCCCCTGTTCACTATCTGAGTTTCCTTATCAATCCTTTTAATCGCATAGCTGCGACGCCGAGTGGGTTCGATATTTTCCTCTGTTCATATTCGCTCTCCTCTTCATGAGAAAGCAGAACAAGTCCCACAGCATTGGCGAATTCAGCTCTCTCTATCAGGGAAGACGACATATCTATTCCACCCGGTCTTCCCACTTCAACTGGTATGCCTATGATCCTGGATGCCATACTGGTTAATCCTCTGAGGTAAGACGCCCCCCCGGAGAGAACTATTCCCGCAGGCAGATCCGATTCCTGGATTCCAGCCTGTTTGAGTTCACAGAGAATGTCTCCAATAAGATTGCCTGCGCTTCGATATGCGATTTCATTTATTGCTTCATCCGTGATTGGAATCGTTCTCCTTCCCCCGAAAGTACTCACTGATATTTCCCTGTCCTGCGTTTTGGATCTGTGGGTCAGATCTATGTACTCCTTCTTCAGCCTTTCAGCTTCGTATCTGGGAATGCGAATCTTCTGCAGAGCTCTGGTTATCGATTCTCCCCCACACGGAATAACTGCAAGGTGAGCCAGAACACCTGAATGGAATACAGCAATATCGGTTGTATCAGCACCGATATCTGCAAGTACTACTCCTATTTCCATTTCATCCGGAGTCAGAACGGATCTTGCGGAAGCAGATGCTGAGGGATAGAGCGCTGAAACCTTTCTTCCCGCATCGTTTATTACCTGCTCGAGATTCAGAACAGCAGTTCTGTCAGCGGTAACCATGTAGATGTCCGCTGTAAGCCTCTCCGCACGAAGACCGACAGGAGGCCGCACCAATCTGCTGGAACCATCTATCGTATACCCGCATTTCTCCGTTCGGAGAACCATGGATTCTCTGGGCAGCTTGATCATCTGTGCTGTCTCAGTTGCATCTTCAATATCCGCCCAGGTCACTTTCCCGGAAACGAATTCATCCTCCCGTTCAACATTCACAGTTCCCCTGCCCGGGAATCCTCTCACGTGTGATCCGCTTATCGATACAGCTGTTTCAACTACTTTCCATGATGAAAGCGATTCCGCTTCTTCGATGGCCTGAGATACTGCCTGGGAAGCACCAGGAAGGTCCACGATTACACCCTCAATTACACAGCCTGAGGTCTGTGCCTGGCCTGCTCCGGTTATATGGAGTATCCCATCTTCATCAACCTCAGCCACGACACAGGTGACGTTCTTACTGCCAACATCAACTCCGGTGTAGATCTCAGGACTCATATTTCACCCCCCTGAGATGTTGAGTTTTCATGTAATTCTCTCAGAACAGCCTGATTCGAGTATCTCATATCCACCTGATACCAGCCTTCCAAATCGGACATGGAAGACGCCAGCTGCTGGTAGTCAGTCCATCTTTCTGAAAGACGATCGCTACCAAGAAGCACTTCACACCCATCTCCAACGAATACAGATAATCCTCTGTTCGTATATTTGAATGAAAGACCGTCTGACTGCATGTCAGAAGCCCCGAACCATGCCGCAAGCGTCCTGGAAACCTCGGGATCTATACCTTCCCGGGATTCAACAACCGGTAAACTGTCAGTAATAAAGCGGGACGGGAGGAGCTCTCCAATGGATGAAACAGCGGTAACTCCCGATGAGTCACTGATCGCAAAAACAGGTTCCGAGATTGTCAGTTCAAGTACGAGAGAACTTAAGGGTACCCGATCAACATGAGCGGAATCAATACCGGGTACATCGGACAACACATTCTGCAGTGTGGCAGGATCTATCTGCCATATTGATGTTCCGAATAAAGGTTTCACAACCTGGCAGACCGCAGATGAATCGACATGCCGTGCTCCTCTTATGCGGACTGTATCCAGATCGAAAGCACCTCCCCTTTCGAACCATCTGTATCCCATGGCGAGGGCAAAGGCTGCAAGCCCCGAGGAGAATAACAGCCAGAATGCAGCTCTCCGTCGATCCTTCATTCAGCATCCTCCACGAGTTCTCGTGCAAGTGAATCGATGCTGCCGGCCCCCATGAATACTATTATTTCTGCTTCCATCTCCAGCAGGAGTTTCATCACATTGACGGGCGTGCATAATTCGCAATTACCGCCTGCCCTTACTGATGCATCAACCACCAGCTGACTGGTGATTCCTGGTATCGGTTTTTCCCTGGCCGGATAAATGGGAAGAACAAGCGCCATATCAGCCCTGCTGAGCGCTATACCTGCAGCCTCATACTGGACCGCGGTTCTGGAATAAAGATGCGGCTCGAAAACAACAACTATTTTTCCCTGTGACACCTGGGAAACTCCCTGAAGAGCGGCTTCAATCTCATCGGGATGATGCGCGTAATCGGACAGGACAACCGCTGAACCGGTGTTTCCGATTCGCTCCAGCCGCCTGGATACACCCGGAAAGGATTCAAGGGCCCCTGCAGAATCTTCAGTACTAACACCTGCTGTTGAAGCAAGGGCAATAGCCGCCTCGGCATTTCTCAGGTTGTGATTCCCAGGAAGGGGCAGATACCCCTGAATTCCATCGATCATGTATTTCTGTCGCCATTTATCAGTTTCCAGAGGCCTGCAGAACACTGACCCCTCCGGCCCTGTTGTGATTACATTTCTTTCAATTCTTTCAGCCCATTTCGCCAGATCTCTGTTTATAAAAGGAACGATTACCGTTCCACCTGGACGGGTCATTTCAAGGAACACACCGAAGGCAACCGACAGTGCCTCAGGAGTACCGTAACACTCCAGGTGCTCTATTGCGAAGGATGTAACAGCGGCTGATACAGGCTTCAGCCTCAGAAATGCTCTGTCATATTCATCGGCTTCAACAACCGTAAGAGAGGATCCTGGTCTGAAATTACCACCCCATGCACTTACTGTCCCACCCACCATGACTGTCGGATCATGGCCGGTTTCCTGCAGTATCCATCCTGTCATGGCAGTTGTAGTAGTCTTACCGTGAGCACCTGCTACTGCGAGCAGATGTGAATCATTGGCAAGTTCAGCCAGGGCTTCACTCCTGCGAAGCACTGGAACCCCCTTTTCTCTCGCAAACACGATCTCAGGGTGATCGACAGGGATAGCTGCACTGAAAACCACCCTCCCGACTTTTTCTACATGAAGGGGATCGTGCTTATCAGAAACGGCTATTCCTGCGTCCAGCAGTTGGAGAAGATTGGAGCCGGGACTTCTGTCGCAACCGCTTACCTCAAAACCTCGATATCGATACCAGAGGGCAAGAGAACTCATTCCACTGCCGCAGATTCCTATGAGATGAACACTGCTGGTCATTATGAATCCTCCCCTGCAGCGTTGATTACGATTTCCGCTATAGTACCTGCCGGATTAACAGGCATTATTTCCTCCAGAGATGCTTTCATTCTCTGAATGATCCTATCATCCTCAAGCAGGCTGCTGATAGCGCCCCATAGAGCTGCAGCGTCGGTAGTGTCCTGAATGAAAACGAGAGCCCCACCCTTATCGGTTATCTCGAGGGCATTCCATTTCTGATGATCATCAGCGGCGAATGGGTAAGGTAGGTAAACAGCCGGGATTCTGAACCACGTCAATTCAGCAACTGTCATAGCCCCGGAGCGAGCCACAGCAATATCTGCGGCAGAGTAGAGAAGTGCGGGATCATCCACAAAATCCATTACGTGAATCATCTGAAGGTTGGATGATTCCTCACTGATTCTTTTCCTATCTCTACTGCCGCACTGAAGCAGCACGAATACATTCTCCGGAGCTTTAATGGCTGCATCATTTATGGCTCTGGCTCCCTGGCTTCCGCCAAGAAAGAGCACAACCGGAACGCCATCAGGAATATTGAGTTTCTCCCTTGCATAATCTTTGTTGTATTTCTGAAGTGAAAGCCTGACAGGATTTCCGGAATAATCAGCTCCTTTTCTGAAACCAGAAGTGGCCGAATGGAAACCTGTAAGCACTTTATCCGAAAAGCGGGAAGCCAGCCTGTTCGCCCTTCCAGGTATACTGTTCGATTCATGTATTATTGCGGTAATTCCAAGGCTCCGCGCGGCAACAACCGGGAAGAAGGACGGATAGCCTCCCGTAGCAAACAGTACTGATGATCCCAGTTTGCGCAGCAGTTTCCTGGCTCTGAAGAATTCCCGAACAGCCCGGAAAGGCAGGAGCGCAATATCCAGTATACCTCTGTCGATGCGAGGAGGGTTCAGTACATGTACAGTATCGCCGAATTGTTCATACATCCTTCTGTCAACAGGTCGGGGAGTCGCTATAAAATCGATACTGGTATCCGGGTACCTCTCCCAGATAGCCTCCGCCACTGCGATTGCAGGGCTTATGTGACCACCGGTACCTCCACCTGCTATGACGACTCTCATGCACTTGCCCCCTCACTGGCAACTCTGGATACTATCCCCAGAGTCCCGATGGTAACCATGAGATTAGATCCTCCCCATGACACGAGTGGAAGCGGCATGCCGGTAGATGGAAACATTCTTGTAACCACACCGATATGAATGAACATACCAAGGGCAATTGAGGCTATCAGCCCTCCTGCAACCAGATAACCAAAGAGGTGATCAGCGTTTTCGGCAATAGTCCATCCTGATAATAGCAGCAGCATGAGCAGAGTGAGTATCAGAAGAACACCGGCAAATCCGGACTCCTCACCTATTACGGCAAGTATGTAATCTGAGAATGCTTCGGGCAGGAAGCCCCTCTGCTGCCTGCCTCTGCCGATGCCCCTTCCCATTATTCCTCCGCTTCCAAGCGCAATACAGGCCTGCTCAGGCTGGTAAGTTGATGCCTCTGCAGCATCCCCCGGCGAGAACCAGCTGACCAGCCTTTCCCTTCTGTATTCGGACGAAAAAACAACCACAGAAGCCATCGCAAGCATGAGAAGGAATAGAACCAGCATATCCTTGAATCTGGATTCGGCCAGAAACAGAACAGTGACCATTACAATTAGAATGTACATACCTCCGGCAAAATCGGGCTGAGATGCAACCAGACCCGCCGGGATGATGCCAAGAACCGCAAGCCAGACAACACCGGCACCCGTTCTCGCACGGATTACACCTTCAGAAACAAGGGAAGCGGCAAGTATCACATATGCAATCCTTGCGATTTCTGACGGCATTATCCGGAAACCGCTGGACATTACCAGCCATCTTGCTGAGCCGTTGATTACAGGTGCCCAGTGAGTACCTCTGAGCAGCAGTAAAGCTATCAGCATAGCTAACGATATCATGTAGAGTACCGGAGCAGTTTTCTTTAATTTTCCCGGCGGGATCATCCAGGCGATTACCCCCGCAGCAATTCCTATGAGAACCTTTTTGATGTGAGGCAACAGGAAGATCGTACTTGATTCTGAATTCGTAAGCAGCAGAGATTTGAATGAGCTTGCGGTGAATACAGCCAGAGTCCCCAGAATAAGCAGTAGAACCGCTGAAACTATCATAATATTCCGGGCTCCGGACGGATTGATATTTGTCAATTTAAATCCTCCACGAGCTTCCGGAAGTGCTCCCCCCGCTCTTCAAAACTGCTGTACTGGTCAAAACTTGCACATCCGGGACTAAGCAGCACAAGATCTCCAACCGCTGACTGATCCAAAGCCCGTTTCAGTGCATTATCCAATGTACCTTCCGCAAAGATCGGTGCTGTACCGGACCAGCACTTCTCCAGCATATCCGATGCATCTCCGATCAGGATGAGTACTTTTACCCGATCTGCTATCAGACTTCTGAGCTGGCTGTAATCAGTTTCCTTTGCCATTCCCCCGGCAATCAGCGTGACTGGTTCGGAGATACTCTCCAGAGCAACCTTCAGAGAATCCGGATTTGTAGATTTGGAGTCGTTTACGAAGGAAACACCGTGGTATTTTCTTATACATTCAATCCTATGAGGGACACCGGGAAAGGATGAAAGCCCGCAGACCATCTGCTCAGGCTGCACTCCGGCCTTACCGGCAAGACAAACAACTGCCAGGGCATTTGACAGGTTATGAAGGCCGGATAAAGATATATCTCTTATGTCAATCACGAATTTCGTGCTTATGGAATCCGAATAGTAGATTGAATTCCCCTCGGAGAAAGCACCTGTTTCAAAGCTTCCTCCAATACCGAAATACCATTCAAGACCGGAGGTTCTACCTGCAAGAGGTATCGATCCGGAATCATCCCTGTTAAGAACAAGCAGATCACTGTCATGCTGATTCATGAATATCCTGGCCTTGGCGTTGATATACCCCTCAATATCTCCATGACGTTGAAGATGATCCGGTGTAATGTTGAGTATTGCCGCAGCTAGGGGACGGAAAGTCTCTATAGTCTGCAATTGATAGCTGCTAACCTCCAGAGAGATGAAATCAGCATCAGGATTCTCTATTATCGCCCTGCAGAACGGATAGCCGGTGTTACCAGCAACGGATACGTTTAAACCGGCTTTACTGAGAGTATATCCCAGCCATTCCGCGGTGGTGGTTTTCCCGTTGGAACCGGTAATTGCCAGTACCGGGATATCAGTGTTGCGGAAGGCCAGTTCGATCTCTCCTATGACCGGAACGCCAAGTTCTCTTGCTGCCGAGGGCAGAGCAGATTCGGGATCAATGCCCGGGCTTATCACAAAACCGTCAAGGCTGCTAAGACAATCGGTCATATCGTCCCCGGTCACTATCCTGTTACAGTCCGGGCAATCCTGAACATCAACCCTGATATCAAGACCAGTTACCGAGAAACCCCTCTGGCTCAGAAGTGCAGCTGCTGCTCTTCCACTCCTCCCGAGTCCGAATACTCCTATCACTCTGTTGCCATCTGTCCAGTATCCCATATTTTACCTGATCTTCAAAGTTGTTAATCCTAGAAGTCCCAGGATCGCCGCTATTATCCAGAATCGTACAACAACTTTGCTTTCCATCCACCCGCAGAGCTCGAAATGGTGGTGGATGGGCGCCATACGAAAAATCCTTTTCCCTGTTCTCTTGAACCAGCTGACCTGAAGAATTACGCTGAAAACCTCCATGACGAAAATTCCACCAACAAGAAAGAGGAGAAGTTCGTTCTTTGTAACTACTGCCATGGAGCCTATGGCGCCGCCCAGCGCAAGAGACCCCGTATCACCCATGAAAACCGATGCGGGAGGTGCATTGAACCACAGGAAACCCAGGCATGCCCCTGCCATCGCCCCTGCAAAAACGGACACTTCTCCCACCCCGGGCAGATAGGAAAATTGCAGGTAATCGGCGAAATTCACGTGTCCGAGGAGGTATGCCATCAAACCGAATGTCAGGATCGATATCAGACTGACACCTGTCGCAAGTCCGTCCAGGCCATCGGTGAGGTTGACCGCATTTGCAGTTCCGGCAAGCACCAGTGCAACAAACACGATGTAAAAGAGTCCCAGATCAAGCCTGATATCCTTGAAGAACGGCACTGTCGTCTCGGTCGATGTGATATTTATTTCCTCGGAGGATTCCAGATCCACTGTACGAACAGAAGGCATCAGTCTGACATCCGGTGCATTCCCGCCGGGTGTTGCAGGGCTGAAACAGAGCCATGCTCCAAGAGCGATTCCAATGATAAACTGCCCTGCCAGCTTATATCTTCCTATCAGCCCTTTTGAGCAGCGCCTGACTACTTTCAGATAATCATCCAGCAGCCCGATAAGACCCATCCATATTGTAGAGATAAGTACAACTAACAGGTATCGGTTATCGAGCATTCCCCACAACAACACCGGAATCAGTACGGATAGAAGAATGAGAAGACCTCCCATGGTGGGAGTGCCCTCCTTCTTAAGGTGACTCTGTGGGCCATCGTCCCGCACGGTCTGACCGATCTGGTGCTTCCTGAGAAATCTTATCACGAAGGGGCCTGCGGCGAACGCTATTATCATAGCGGTAACGGTGGCTCCTGCTGCACGGAAAGTGATATAACCGAACAGGTTGAAAATTGAAACGGATTCTCTCAGCGGGTACAGTATCCAGTAAAGCATCAGATACCCTCCTCCATGGAACGAACCAGTTCACCCAGTTGCAGCGAATTTGACCCTTTTACGAGCACGGTGCATTCAGAAGAAGCGGTTTCCCTAAGAATCCTCAGGGCTTCTTTCCAGTCTTCGGCCATAAATATCCTTGTTCTTACAGCAGCAGCCTTAACTGAATCGTACAATTCCCCGGTAAGGATCAAGAAATCCAGTCCAATGCTGTCCGCCTTCAGAAGTATCTCCCTGTGAAAGATGGACGCATTCTTGCCAAGCTCCCGCATGTCGCCCAGAACTGCCCCTCTGCTTCCCTTTATTCCTTGCAGTACTGCAAGGCATGCTCTGGTCGAATCAGGATTTGCATTGTAACTCTCATCAAGGATGGTGATCCCACTGACCCTTACAGTCCTGCCCCTTCCCTTTGCGGGAGAAACTGCAGCAATCGCTGTGATCGCCCTTTCAATTGGTACATTCAGTGCAACCGCCATCAGTACCGCCGAGACCGCATTCATCTTATTGTGACTGCCATCGAACTGAAGTCTCAGCTCTTTCTTATAAGGGTAAATGATGGATGTACCGTCTTCCTCCTCGAACCATGCATCTCCACCGTCTCCAAAATACCTGATATTCAATTCTGCAATTTGGGCAGTGCTTTTAAGGATATCCTCATCCACAGGGATTACACACAGCCCACCCGGAGCGGTCGTCCTGATGAGTTCAGCCTTGGCTCTTGCTATGTCATCAATAGTATTGAAGAACTCCATATGAGCATGCCCGATATTGGTTACCAGACAATCTGTCGGAGAGGCAACCTCACCCAGAAGCAGTAATTCTCCCGCATGGTTCATGCCAAGTTCAAGGATGATGATATCGGGATCCTCTTCCGGAGCATTTAAGATGGTCAGAGGCATACCCAGATGATTATTCAGATTCCTACTGGTGCTGTATACACTGTAACTGCATTCAAGTACGGCAGTGAGAAACAGTCTGGTGGTTGTCTTTCCGCTGGAACCGGTAATTCCTATTACCCTTGAACCGATATTACTCCGTCTCCATTGCGCAGCATCAAGAAGGGCCTGCTCAACACTTTCAACAAGGATTATCCCGCAGCGCTTACTCCCTCTGGAAACTACCGCCATTCCATTGTCCTGGAGTACGTTATCAACATACTGGTGTCCATCAGTGCTGCCTCCGGCAAGGGCGAAGAACAGGCAGTCCATGGCTGCATCCCTTGAATCGATCACAGCACTGGTGACAACCCTGCCTGCGCTTTCGGGGGCGATCCAGCCGCCGCAAGCGAGAGCGATGTCACCAAGACGCATCATTCCAGCACCTCTTCCAATGCTGCCGCAGCTTCCTCACGGTCATCGAAATGAATTCTCTTCTTCCCCAGGATCTGATAATCCTCATGCCCCTTACCGGCGATAATCACAACATCTCCCGTTTGGGCAACGCTAATTGCAGACCTTATGGCCGCCCTTCTGTCCGGTTCCACGATTACACGGCTTTGAGATTCTGAACTTAAACCGGCGGTGATATCGCTGATAATCGAATCCGGATCTTCTGTCCTGGGATTATCACTTGTAATAATTACGATATCTGCAATACTGTCCGCTATCTGCCCCATGATGGGACGCTTGGATGAATCCCTGTCGCCACCTGCTCCAAAAACAGTGATAACTCTGTTTGCGGTCAGCTCCGAAGCCTGACGCAGTATGCGCTCCAGAGCGTCAGGCGTATGGGCATAATCAACTGCAACAAGAAAATCCTGGCCCAGGTTTACGGACTGGAACCTTCCGGGTACACCCGGAAAATCCTTGAGGCTTGCAGATGCGGATATAGGATCAATACCCAGTTCAATCGCTGCCGCCATGGCACCTGCAGCATTGAAGATGTTGAACTTGCCGGGGATGCTCATCTCTACCGGAACCGAAATTCCGTCTGTCTGTAATTGGAAGGAGATTCTGCCCAGCTCACCGAAGACAGTACTGACCCGGTAAGTATCATTTTCACGAAGTCCAAAGGTCACAGCGCCGTCTATCGATGGGAATCCATCTGAGTAGGTGCCTACGATAGAAGTTCCGTTGTTCTTAAGCAGGTCAAACAGATGCATCTTGGAGTTGAAATACTCCTCCATGCTCTGATGAAAATCCAGATGATCCTGTGTTATGTTGGTGAAAAGCGCCGCGTCAAACCTTACATCATCAACCCTGCTGAGGGAAAGGGCATGACTCGATACTTCCATAATGCAGCATCTGTCACCCTTCCGAACCATTTCCCTCATCATACCTGCGGTGACCAGGGCACCCGGCGTCGTCATTTTAGCCTGTGCTTCCTCCCCGCCGACGAGATGACCGATCGTACCCATGATACCGCTCTGCATACCGTGTTTTTCCAATACCCAGTGAAGCATTCTCGCGGTGGATGTTTTTCCGTTCGTGCCGGTTATGCCAACCGTGACAAGCTCTTCCCAGGGATAATTGTAGAACCGCGCGGCAATGAGGGACAGAATTCCCCTGTTATCATGATCGGGATTCACGCATATCCTGTTATCGTCCGAAATCTGCCGCTCCGCCAGTACGGCCGCTGCTCCGCTGTCCAGAGCCTGCTTAATGTGAATATGTCCGTCCGTTTTGAAACCTCTGAGCGCCACGAAGAGGGATCCTGCTATCACATTTCTGGAATCTTCCTCAACTGAAGTTATCTCTACCGTGGCAAGATTCCCAGGGAGCGGGACACTTGTGTTCCGCAGAAGATCCGAAAGGATCATTCGAACACCCCCGCCATAAGATTCTCTTCTTCGCGTCCCGATCCAAGAGCCAGTTCAGGTTCAACGGCAAGAATTCTCGAAGTCATCTCCGCGAACACCGGCGCTGCGGACGCGCTTCCCCACCGGTACTCGTAATCCGGGCCGTCTATTATCACGACAAGTACAAAACTGGGATTCTCGGCGGGAACCAATCCCACAAATGCACTCAGATAATCACTGCTGCCGCTCAGCCGCTCAGCGGTGCCGGTCTTACCTCCAATTGCAACGCCATCAACTGCAGCACTTGCACCGGTTCCTTCCTCAATGACAGCTCTCAGTGTGCGCCGCACTGCCTCCGCTGTTTCGGGTGATAGAGGATGGGATCGTACGATTGATTCTTCCCTTATCCACTCGTCTCCGGAGCGGTAGGCTTCCAGAAGTCTCGGGTAGTACAGGGTTCCTCCATTGGCTATGACACCGTACGACAGTGCGAGCTGAATGGGAGTAACCGTTACTTCCTGGCCTATGGCTATCTGGGCCGATGACACTCCAGACCATCCGAGAGACCCGGGAAACGGCAGTATTCCTCTGGATTCGTCAGGATACTCGATCATTGTTTTCAGGCCGAATCCAAAAAGGCTGCAGTAATCGCAGAGTGTAGTGTCTGAAAGAAGGCGGGAAAGCATCACGGTACCCACATTGCTTGAATTTATAAGGATCTCGTCACGGCTGAGGATACCCATTGCATGAGCATCGGAAATACTGTCCCCGGCAACATCGATATACCCGTCGCTGCAGTTGAATAAGTCCCCTTCTTCAATCAGGCCCTCCTCAATGCAGGCGGCGTAGGTGACGATCTTGAATGTTGAACCCGGTTCATGATAGCCCTGGAAGCAGTGATTTGAGGCAAGCGACCCGTTCTCGGCTCTGACCGGTACACTGCCGGCTGCAAGCACCTCTCCGCTGGTCGGATCAAGCAGCACTGCCGCTGCCCAGTCGCTGTTGTATTGATCCATGGCGGTTTCCAGCTCCTCCATGATGATGCACTGAAATCTTGCATCTATGGTAAGCATGATGTCACGGCCATCAACGGCATGAATATTGTCCGCTTCGGGATCGGTCAGGTTATATCTCCCTGTGGCACTTCTCTCTATGAACAATCTCCCATCGATCCCCTGAAGATCGGAATTGAACCATTGCTCTATACCTTCTGCATTCTCGGCTGTGAATCTTCCCAATATCCCGGCTGCCATGTCACCCATGGGATATGTCCGCTCCTGCTCTACATCAACGCTTACACCTGTGGGCAGACCCGAATTGGTAAGAAGCATTGCGTCCTGATAGGGAACGTCGACTCGCAAGTATCTGATTTCCCGAACGCCGCTCAACAGGCAGTTTCACCAGTGAATGCTCGCCCAGATGCAGCAGCAGAGTATCTATCAGAGCAGTTTCTTCCGATGGAACCTCAGGCCAGTAAACCTGGAAAGTAGCAACTGTTCTGTTCCCGGCCAGAAGGTAGCCGTTTCTGTCCAGTATTCTTCCCCGCCTGGCTTCGACATCGATCTGGGTCGTATGCTGAATACACGCTGCATCGGAATAGTGCTGATGATGTACGATCTGAATATTGATCAGCCGCCCAACAACTATCAGGAAACCTATCAATACTGAAATCATAACCATCTTCAGCCTGGCGGAACGCCTCTCTGGGGAGATCTCACTGTTCCATGCAGACATACTGCTCACCCCCGGATACGACTGGATACAACCGTAGAACTGTAAAACGCTCGAGGGAAACAGGTGCAAGACCCAGCTCACTGCCAATCCTCTGCAGCCTCTCAGGATTCAGGAGAGCAGCCCTCTCTACCTGGAGCTCGTCCCTTTTCCAGATGAGCTGACGATTCAGTTCTGTAAGATTCCTGTATCTCATTGAAAGCACCAGCCTCCAATTGTAAACACCAGCCTCAAGCACGAGCAGAAGAAGAACCGCCGCGGCGATCAGCTGGAGAATCCTGCGTACTCTGATTTTCATGTCCTTATCCCCATGCGAAGCCTTGCCGACCTTGCTCTGCTGTTCCTCCGGACCTCATCCTCACCCGGAACAACCCACCGGGGAGAGTACTGCCGGTACCCGGCGGTATCTCTGAACAGCAGCTTGATCTTCCTGTCCTCGATGGAGTGAAACGTTATAAATGCTATTCGAGCATCAACTTCAGTCCAACCGTTCAGTTCATCGATCAGCCTGTTCAGCTGATCAAGCTCTCCGTTTACAGCTATCCTGAGAGCCTGGAACACCCTGGAGAGTATTTTATTGGAGCCTCTTCTAACTGAAGCATTCACTATCCTCGCAAGTTCAAGGGTTGTACTGACAGGTCGGTTTTGTGCTATCGCCTTTGCTATCCTCCTGCTTCTGCCTTCTTCCCCGTAGTTGTAGATGATATCAGCTATTTCTTTTTCGGATATTCTGTTCAGCAATTCTGCCGCAGCTTCGCCTTTTGAATCATCGAACCTCATATCCAGAGGGCCTTCGTACCTGTAGGAGAACCCCCGCTGCGGATCATCGAGCTGTATTGATGAAAGACCCAGATCAAAAAGAGCTGCGGAAGCCTTCCCCAAACTCAATTCGTTAATGATTTCAGGTATTTCCGTATAACTCCCCTGCCGCACTATTACATCAGGATTATCGCTGAACCTGCTTCTGAGGATTTCAACAGCTGAAGGATCCCGATCAACAGCAAGAAAACTCATGCCTGGCAAAGCACGGGAAAGCATCGCCAGGTGGCCTCCTGCACCGGCTGTTCCATCCACAAGAAGCCCTTCATTCAGGTCACCTGCAAAAAAATCAACAACCTCATCTGCCATTACCGGCACATGAGAGGACATATCAATCCCGTTACCGGGACTTTCCATACTGTCTTCTGCAGATCTTTCTGCGCACATTGAAACCAGGCCTCCTGAAAAGGGAGAGACGATAACTCAGTAAATGTCGATGTCGATTTCCTCAATGGCTTCTTCCAGAGAGGATACCTGTTCCTTTTCCCGTCCAGCGTACCGCTGGGCAGCCCAGAGTTCGATTGAATCAAGCAGGCCAATGAAAACAATTTCATGGGTCATTCCGGAAACTTCAATCAGGTCGGAAGGAATGGTTATCCTGCCCTGACCGTCTATATTCACAGGTCGAATGTACTGGGAGAATTCACGAATAATGTCTCTGTTTTTTCTGACGTTCCGGGAGAGCGATGCAAGCCCGTCCCTGACATTCTGCCACTTCTCCGGCGGGTAGAGAATAAGACTACCCTCCATGCCCTTCCCGATGAAGAGACCTTCCCTGGGCAGCTGCCTCCGAAACTGGGCGGGCACGCTTACCCGGCCCTTATCGTCAAGCGTATGTATGTGCTTCCCTGTGTAATCATTCATAGGCAACCCTCCAGATCAATTCTATCCCACAATTTCCCACTGTCAACCCATTTTGTGGGATTACATCCCACGAAAATCTATAGTTGAAATACAGTACTACTTTATAGTGTTATTGTATAATGATTTAAGTGATCTGCCGAATCGTTCCGAATTGAGTAGACGGTTTTCTACTTTAATGAGGATAAATAGTACAGTACCTTCGGCGGACTGAAATTGTGGTTATTCTCTGTTATTTCTTACTTTTCATGGTAGTAGTAATGATACTTATATGTGTAGTAATTGTATGAGGTGTAAGTGTTCAGGGGATCAAATCCATTCAGAACGGCACCAACGCTGTGGCCGGAGCCTCTCTGAAGTTTCTCCCATGATGATTTGAGCACCCTTTTGTCGATCTTTTTAACGCCAACAACAGTAAGTGTGGCATCGACTTCAGGACTCATCACAACAGGATCGGTGACGACTGCAATTGGAGGGCTGTCGAAAATAATCATGTCGTAGGATTTTTTCAGTAATACATGGAGATCCCTGAATTTTCTGCTGCCAAGCAACTCGGAGGGATTGTGCGGTATATGTCCGGAAGTAAGAACTGACAGATTCTCTATGCTCGTGCTGTTTACCGCTTCCTCCAAAGGAATCAAACCGGTTACAGTTTCGGTGAAACCGGGCTCCTGTGAAAGATTGAAGACCTTATGCAGGATGGGGCGTCTGAGATCAGTATCCACGATCAGAACCCTGGACCCCGCCTGAGCAATGGCAACAGCAAGGTTTCCAGCTGTGGTGGATTTGCCTTCACCGGGACCGGCGCTTGTAATCAGAATCGAGTGTATCCCCTCCTCAATGGCGCTGAAGCGAAGGCTTGTTCTAAGATCCCTGTACGCCTCACTGGCAGCCTGCCGGGGAGCGGTTATCATTATAAGCCCCTGTTTACCCCCAGGAATTGTGACATCGGACCTGGGTACCTTTGGTATCACACCGATAACAGGAATGCCAAGGTTTTCGACGTCCTCCGGGTTCTTGACAGAAGAATCAAGCTGCTCCTTCAGGAAGATGAACCCGATTCCCGCGGCCAGTCCAGCGAATATTCCCAGGATCAGATTACGTTTTCGGTTGGGTTTGATCATGCCGCCGGGAAGAGCTGTATCGACTATTGTCACGTTACCGATCTGACCTGCCTCAGCAATTCTGACTTCTTCGAACTTGGTTCTGAGCATGAGGTATATGTTTTCACTCACTCTCCAGTTTCGCTCAAGCCTTGTCAGTCGCAATTCCAGTTCAGGAAGAACCGAGATGCTGTCCTCAAGATCAAGCACAATACTTCTCAGAACAGACTCCCTGATTCTCTCAGCCCTCAGCTGTGATTCAACCGTTACAAGTTGTGAAACTATTCCCTGAAGAGACTGAGCGGGATCATTGGGGTATTGACTGTAAGCAGCTTCCTCAAGTGCCCGGGTAAGAGCTTCCCTCCTGACGGAGATCTGAGTGTTCAGATCGATGATAACAGCGTCATCCTCAACACCGCCCCGCGACATCAGGGAGGCTCTGGAAGATTCCAGTGTTGCTATATCACCTTCAAGCTGTGCTATGAAGGCAGTATTCAGGTTGGCAATATCATCAGCAAAATTAATGCGGCCGATCTCAAGCTGATCCGTGTAATAGGTCTTCTGGGCCTGCAGGGCTCCCTGTTCGGTCCTTGATGTAGCTGCCGCTGTTTCAAATATGGATAGATTTCTCACAATCTGAGCAGTTTCTGTGCTCAGGCTCAGTATTCCGTACTCCTCTTTGAACAGGGTCAGGGAATCCTCAGACTCAGCAAGCTCGATCTCCATGATATCAAGCTGTTCTGCAAGAAATTCCTTAACCAGTGTATTTTCTCCCCTGGCATCGGTCAGGTTTCGTCTGAAGTATGTCTGAACTACAAGGTTAGCCATTGTAGCCGCCGCAACGGGAGAGTAACCGATCGCGGAAAGAACGAAGAAATCGGTATCCTTCATGATACTGACTGAAATGCTGCCTCTTACCATTCCGATAAGCGAAGCTCGAAGGTTGTTCTGCGGAACAGTAAGGTCGCAGAAAAGGATAGTAAGCAGACTGTCCGAATTAGGCGACCTTAAAATCGAATCGGCTACCGATTCAGCCATGCTTCTGCTGCGTAGTATCTGTATCTGGTTGTTCCGCATGGGATCCATCTCGAACCATAATACGTTCGACATGTTGAGTGTCTGGGTCATGTTGCTGCTGACATCGAAAATAAAGGTGGCGGACGATCTGAATAAAGGTCTGATTCTTGAGGTCATCCAGATGCTTGCACTTATGGAAACTATCAGAAATCCCAGGATAATCCATTTGTTGTGGTAAAGCAGCCACAGGTACTCAGCTATGTTTATGGATTCCCGCTCTTCCTGAAAGGTTCCGTCATTCATCGTTCACTCATTATCCAGATAAGGTTAACGGCAATGATTATCTTGTATGAGAAATCGATAGCAGCCTTCCACCACTCGAAACTGTTGGTTGGTATGTATATTGTTGCTCCCGGCTGAAGATCCGGAACCGGGCCGCCATCAGCTTCTAAGAACCGGTCAAGATTGTATTTTATCTCGCTATCCTCGTAAACTATTCTTACATCGCTGAGTTTCGCCTGTGCCGTTGGTCCTCCGGCAGAGGATATGCCTGCTATCAGATCGGCATCGATGGGAACAAGGTAAGTTCCGGGATTTCTAACTTCTCCCCACACGTGAATACTCATGAGAACTTCATCAGTCTCCACCCCTGGGACGGTATATCCCTCAAGGCCTGAGGCGTATAGAACGAAAACAGCTGTAATCACAAGGACAACGGAAACTTTCATGCCTTTATTACTTTCTCCTCACTCCCTGCCAGCCCTGAACACGCATTTCTCGTGTCAATTATAAGTGATGAATTGTCTATTATCCATTGATAATCGTAACAGGAGTGATTGGTTATGATGACAACACTATCGTACTCGCTGAGAACATCCTCCGTGAGCTCTACCGAGACAGGCCTGCGATGAGTCTGTCTGGTTTCTCCAATACTCCCAACGTACGGGTCGTTGTAATCAACATCGGCACCAAGTTGCAAAAGCAGGTCCATGATCATGAGGGCAGGTGTTTCACGGATATCGTCAATATCAGGTTTGTAAGCCATTCCAAGAATGAGTATCCTGCTGCCGTTTACGCTTTTCTGCCTGTCATTGAGAGCCTTTGTGATAATCGATACAACAAAGGCAGGCATCGCGGTATTGATCTCTCCTGCAAGCTCAATGAACCTGGTTGGCATACCGAACTGACGCGCTTTCCAGGTAAGGTAGAAAGGATCAATCGGAATACAATGTCCCCCAAGTCCCGGTCCGGGGAAGAAGGGCGTGTAGCCGAAGGGTTTGGTTGATGCCGCCTTGATAACTTCCCATATATCAACATTCATCCTTGAAGCAAGCATTTTCAGCTCGTTAACAAGGGCAATATTGACAGCCCTGTAGGTATTTTCGGTTATCTTCGCCATCTCGGCCACCTCGGGAGAACTTACTGATACAACCTCGTCAACCGCAAAGGAGTAGACCATCTCTGCAGCCTTTAAGCCTTCAGGGGTCAGTGCACCAACGAGTTTCGGTATTAATCTGGTAGTGAATGTCTTGTTGCCCGGGTCTTCCCTTTCGGGGGAAAATGCAACGAAGAAATCCTCTCCAGCCTTAAGACCGCTTTCCTCCAGGATCGGTACAAGCTCTTCCCGGGTTGTACCGGGGTAGGTTGTTGATTCAAGTACAACAAGCTGACCTGGCTGGAGGTACTTGCATACCTCTCTGCCGGTACTGATCACGTAGCTGAGATCGGGTTCTCTGGATTTACCCAGAGGAGTAGGAACGCAGATAATAACGGCATCAGATTCCTTCATCCTGGAGAAATCGGTTGTGCATTCGATCAGACCTGTCTTCACGGCAGCTGCGATACGTTCAGACGGGATAGTCTTCAGGTAACTTCTGCCTTCTCCGATCATTCGCGGTTTTTCTGCATCTATATCAATGCCGACAACCCTGCATCCGCCTTTCACGAATTCCAGTGCCAGCGGAAGTCCGACATAACCAAGGCCAATAATCGCAACCGATGGGTGTTCAGAATCTTTAAGCCTGTCAGTGAATTTCATACATTTCTTCCGATCCCGAAGTAAGTGAAGCCCAGTGTTCTCAGTTTACCTGGATTGAATACGTTTCTGCCGTCGAAAATGACGGGTTGTTTCATTATCTCAGCCATTCTTGGAAAATCAGGCTCTCTGAACTCCGTCCATTCGGTGACAAGAACCATCGCATCGGCTCCAGTTACTGCATCGTACACGGACGAGGCGTATCTTACCGAATCACCAAGCACCTCTGATGCGTTCTCCATAGCCTGAGGGTCGTAAGCCGCAATCGCTGCTCCTCTCTCAAGCAACCCTTTTATAACGGTCAGAGCAGGAGCTTCCCTGATATCATCCGTATTCGGTTTGAAGGAGATTCCCCATACCCCTATTGTGAATCCATTAAGGTTTTCTCCAAAATGATCGGTAACTTTCCTGACGAGAAGTTTTTTCTGATCCTGGTTAACGTCAGTTACAGCTTTCAGCACTCTCAATTCAACACCATTCTGAATAGCTGTTTTCTGGAGCGCCCTGATATCCTTGGGGAAGCAGGAGCCGCCGAATCCGGCTCCTGGAAACAGAAAACTGGAGCCGATCCTTCTGTCGGAACCGATCCCGACTCTAATGTCATGGACATCGGCGCCAACCGAATCACACATATTGGCGATCTCGTTCATGAAGGATATCCTGGTTGCAAGCAAACTGTTGGCAACGTACTTCGTCATCTCGGCACTTCTTTTGCTCATGACAAGAACAGGATTATTGGTCCTGACAAAGGGAGAATAAAGTTCCTTCATTGTTTCCGCTACTTCGGGGGAATCGGTCCCGATAACCACTCGATCAGGTTTCATAAAATCATCTATTGCTGAGCCCTCCTTAAGAAATTCAGGATTGCTCACCACAAAAACCTCATGATCGGTTCCTTTTTGTATCTGCTCCTCAACAATGTCCGCAGTACCGACAGGTACGGTGCTCTTATTCACCACTATTCTGGATCCATCCATGTGTTTCGCTATTTCAGAAGCAACTGTAATCACATGCTTTAGATCAGCTGAACCATCCTCATCGGGAGGAGTACCTACAGCTATGAAAATGATGGAACTCTTTCTAACAGCCACTGCGATATCAGATGTAAAAATAAGACGTTTCTCAGTGGTGTTACGTTCTATCATAGGTTTCAGGCCTGGCTCATATATAGGTAGAATGCCTTTTTTAAGATTTTCTATCTTCTCAATATTGTTATCTACACATATAACATCGTTACCCATCTCTGAAAGACAGGTTGCAGCAACAAGTCCAACGTAACCGCTTCCGACAACGGCAATATGCATCTTTCCTCCAGTTAGTTACTGTTGTATTCAGGGCTGAGAACTATACGAAGAATAGTAAAATCTGCAAACCAGAACTATCTACAGATTCTCCGATCACCTTTCCGCACAGTCCAGTCCTGACTGTCAAAGAATTCTGCCCATTTCAGTGCGTATTTTCTTGAAACACTGAGAAAATCTCTCAATTCTCCAAGGGTGAAACCGTTTTCTCCAAAGTTTTCTATCAGTTTCGTGATTATAGTTCCAGCCCGTTCAGATGAAACCAGTACACCCCCGTCAAGTTCGAAGAGTATTCCACGCTCAGTAAGAGCCACTGCAAGTGAGGAATTCTCGAATTCCTCAGTGCTGACGCCCACGTTCTCACCTGTTTCAACCCTGGAAATCATGTCATCAACAGCTTCCGAGTACTCGGAAGGGATTTCCCTGCTGTGACAGGAAAGGGCGTACCATTCATCTCTTTTCTCAAGTTCGGAAGATTCCATTAATTTGCTCAGCACTGCCTTCACAAACCACTGGGGGTATTCCTTCAGGATTCGGGATGGTGCTGTAAGCCGTAATCCGGGGCTGACAGGATTCATTTCATGGTGACTGGTAAAGCTTGAGACAAGCCTTGCAGTGGCGGAATCAAACTGTATTTTTCTAACCGCGCGGTGGGTTGAACCTTCATCAATAAGTTCAATCTTACCATTCTCATCCATTCCGCGTAGGGCATTCAGAATATCTTCCGCGGTAAGGGAAGTGCTTTTTTCTGCACCTTTGACTGTAATACCCTCAACACCGGAATGTTCAAGCATCTCTTCGAGCAGGCTCTCAGTATCACCAGATTCCAGTGCCATTAAATGAGAAGTTCGCTCAGATGCGTACTTCACTCTTACTTTTCGCGTACCTGCTTCTAGAATACTGCCACCACCGATAGTGATTACCGGAGAGTAACTTCTGACAACAAACCTGTCACCTGGAAGGACAACAACAGCTGTTTCGAGTTGAAAATGAACGTACCCTGTGGTTCCAGGACTAATAACTTCGGTTTCAACAGGAACCGCACGGGCCATAACCTCCGCAGTTCCGGTATGCAGCCTTACCCGCTGATACTTCTTGAGAGGCTTTGCTGTTTCCAGAAGACTCAGTGTAGTGTCAAGACTCCCCTTCACCTGAAGATATCCCGGTTCCGCAACACACGACCCCCTCTGAGCATCATCCTTCTGAAGACCAACAAGGTTGAGAGCGATCCTGTCCCCCGCTACTCCAGTCTTTACATCCTTGTTAGCGTTCACTCTCATCTCACGCACTCGATACTTGCCTCCGCCGGGCTGAAGCTCAAGTTCATCCCCGATCGAGACGATGCCGGAAATAGCTGTCCCGGCAATGATCGTTCCGAATCCTTCGAGGACAAAGATTCTGTCAATATCCAGCCTGAACCTGTTTCCTGTCTGCCTCTGACCGGTTTCCTCCGCAAGACCTATGATAGCCTCTCTAAGCTCCTCCATTCCTGCGCCGGTCATCGAAGAGACTCTGTATACAGGTGTTCCGGTGAACACCGAATCTTCGAAATACTCATCGATCTCGGATTCAACCAGTTCCTGCATATCATCATCAACAAGATCGCACTTGGTCATAGCAACGATACCATGCTCCACACCCAGAATCTTGAGAATATCGAGATGCTCTCGCGTTTGGGGCATTATTCCCTCATCGGCTGCGACAACGAGCAGGAAACAGTCGACGGTAGCTGTCCCGGCAACCATCTGCCTGATGAAACCCTCGTGTCCCGGTACGTCGATAAAGGAGATGAGACCACCATCGGGAGTGGGCATGAATACATACCCGAGTTCGATGGTAATACCCCGCTCCTTCTCCTCCTTGAGTCTGTCAGGGTCGCTTCCCGTCAGATACTTGACGAGCTGGCTCTTTCCGTGGTCAATATGGCCAGCGGTACCTACTATTACGCCCATAATTCCTGCAATGCTGAATTCACCAGTGCTGCGAGCATTTCCAGTTCACCTGGCTGAAGTGTTCGCATATCCAACTTTATAAGACCATCTTCAATTCTCGAGGCAACCGCCGGATTTCCTTGCCGGAGTGTCCTGGCCAGAGTATCGTTATCCGGACTTTCCAGTCCGACTCCCACAGATGGGATGGCATAATCCGGAAGTGACCCGCTTCCCACATAACTGTCTGTTTCCAAAATCGAAGCGGAACATGAACCGGGTAATGTCAGAAGGCTGAGAAACTTATCGGCTTCAGTGCGAAGATGATCAACACCTGCAGCGAACATTCTGTAAAGAGGATGATTATCAGCAAGGTATTCGGCGTTCTCTCTGAACAGCATCAGAGAAGCTTCCAGTGCGGCAATTGTAAGTTTCCCGACTCGGAGAGCCCTGGCAAGAGGATGTTTCCTGATCTTCTGAATGTACTTCTTCCTGCCTGTTATTATTCCAGCCTGCGGACCGCCGATTAGCTTATCCCCCGAACTTGTTACAACAGCTGCTCCGGCTTCGATGCTGCTCTGTACAGTTGGTTCGGAAGGGAGACCGAAATTCGAAAGATCAACGTAGGAACCAGCACCCAGATCATCCACAACGGGAATGCTGAATTCCTCTCCAAGTTCAACCAGCTGTTCAAGGGGAACTTCTCCGGTGAACCCCCTTATCCTGTAGTTGGAAGGATGAACGCGCAGAATTATCGCGGTATTCTCGTTAATAGCTTCGCGGTAGTCCCTGAGATGGGTTCTGTTAGTGCAACCAATTTCATGCATATGGGCACCGCTCTGCTTCATCACGTCCGGAATCCTGAAGGAACCGCCGATCTCAACCAGCTGTCCCCTGGATACTATTACTTCCCGTCCGCTTGCAAGGGCGGACAGAACAAGAAGTGTGGCACCAGCGTTGTTATTGGCTATCGTTGCCGCTTCCGATCCTGCGAGTTCACATATGAGTCTCTCCGTATGTATGTCGCGGTGTCCCCTTCTTCCGGTTTCGCAGTCCCACTGGAGAATACTATAGCCCTGAGCAATCCTGCTGACCGCTTCCACGGCACTGCCGGGCATACAGGCTCTTCCAAGGGCGGTATGAAGGATTACTCCGGTAGCGTTGATTACATTCTTCATGCTTGAACTGGTAATCCGATCGAGCTCGATAAGTACCTTGTCCTGAAGCTTTTCAGAAGTCTGAGATTTCTTCCCATCAAGGATCAAGGTTCTCTCGTTCTCAAGCACGCTTCTGCATGCCATCAGAATTGTTGCCGGCGTTCCGCTTTCGTCTGGTATTTTCTCCACGAGTTCGTGTACTGCAGGCAGTTCTCTCAATAATTCGTTGAGTTCTAAATCCTTCATACCTGTCAATCCCTGTCATGCTGATAGGATTTCGCCCCTATCATGTTTATTGAATTCTTCGGACACTTGGGAAGGCATAACCCGCAGCCGATACAGCTGTCAGTGTCCACAGAATGTCTTTCCTTCAATTCTCCAGTGATTGCATTCACCGGGCAGACTTTCGTGCACAATGTACATCCTATACAGCTGCTGTCTATGTAAGCCTTTGGCCTTGCAGGAGCATAATCGAGTATTGCGCCGGTAGGGCACTCCGAAGCGCAAAGACCACAGTTAATACATTTCTCAGAATCGATAACCGCCAGAAAATCATCAACGATTATTGCATCTACAGGACATGCTTTTTCACATTTCTTGCATCCTATACACGCCATGGTGCAGGCTTTTCTGGCAAATGCACCTTTATCAAGGCTGGAACAGGCTACAACAACTTCCCGATCCACCGGCCACAGTTCTATGATATTTTTTGGGCAGGCTTCAAGGCACTTGCCGCATCCTGTGCAGGAGATCATATCAATGACAGGTATACCGTTCTCTCCCATTTCAATGGCATCGAAGGGACAGACGATTACGCAGTCACCGAATCCGAGGCAGCCGTAGGAGCATGTTTTCTGTCCCCCCATGATCATCGTAGCGGAGACGCAATCACCGGGACCGTGATATTCGAACTCATCCCTTGCCGAGTGGCCGCCATTGCAATGAACAAGGGCTATAAGCCTGACACTATCGGATATTTCCCCTCCAACCGCATCGGCAACCTGTTGGTTTATCTCAGCGCTTGCGGCCAGGCACCCATCCGCTGGAGCATCACCCTTTACCACAGCCTCAGCGAATTGCATACAGCCAGGATAATTGCATCCGCCGCAGTTGGCACCTGGAAGCAGACTGTTGACCTTTTCAACAAGAGGATCCCTCTCTACCGCAAGTTTCTTCGCGGCAAAGGCCAGCCCCAGTCCAAAGATAAGCCCCATCAACCCGAGCACGATAGCCGGGTTGCCTACAGATTCAACCAGAGATTTCTCTCCAGAAATAAGTATTGCGTTAATAAGCATCAGAGTATTCATCTCATCCCCCCAGTCCTGCAAAGCCGAGGAACGCGATGGACATTATGCCGGCCACCAGAAATGCGACCGGTTTCCCCTTCATAGCTGGAGGTAGATCTGCTAGTTCGAGTCTCTGCCGCAGGCCGGCCATCAGGATGAGGGCAAGGGTGAAACCGATCCCGGCTGCAATCGCGTTTACCAGTGAGTATCCAAGGCTGTACTTCTCATCGATATTGAGAACAGCAACTCCAAGAATAGCGCAATTGGTTGTTATAAGGGGCAGGAAGATGCCAAGAGCACTGTAGAGAGCTGGGCTGAATTTCTGGAGTATCATCTCCACAAGCTGAACAAGGGACGCTATTATCAGTATGAATGCGATGGTGCTTAGATAGGTTAGTCCCATCGGAACCAGAAGAAGATTGTACGCAGCCCAGGATCCCAGTGTTGCGAGGGTCATTACGAAGATGACCGCTGCCCCCATACCGATGGCGGAATCCAGCTGTTTGGATACTCCGAGGAAGGGGCAGATACCCAGGAATCTTGCCAGTACGAAGTTGTTAACAAAGATAGAGGCGATGATTATGGCCATCATCTTTCCAAGATCGAACCCCTGATTGCCGGAATCGGGTGTCGCCAGAAGGGCTGAAAGCAGTATTGTAGGATTCATTACTGACGACCTCCTTTACGCTTTTCAAGAATGTTGAAAAATCCCAGAATGAAGCTCAGCAGGATGAACGCTCCCGGAGCAAGTATCGCTATAAGAAGCGGTTGATTCTGGTAAGCAGAGCCAAGAACATTGATATTGAGCAATGTTCCGTTTCCAAGCAGCTCACGGAATGAAGCCAGAATAACCATGGCCAGAGTAAATCCTATACCCATTCCAACTGCATCGGCAATCGAGTTGAGAACGGGATTCCTGTTGGCGAATCCCTCCGCCCTGCCGAGTATTATGCAGTTCACCACGATAAGCGGTATGAATATCCCCAGGCTTCGGTGAAGATCGGGAAGGTATGCATTCATGACCATATCGACCAGTGTTACGAAAGTAGCGATTATCACAATGTAGCAAGGAATCCTTACCTTTGATGGAATGATGTTCCGGAAAAGTGATACAAGAAAATTGGAGCAGATCAGTACGAAGGTTGCAGCGGCTCCCATCCCAAGAGCATTCTCAACGGAAGTTGTCACCGCAAGGAAGGGGCACATGCCCAGAACAAGCCGAAAAACAGGATTCTCGCGGTAGATCCCTTTGGTCAGATCCTTAATGAGACTCATTGCATACCTCCTTCCGTATCACTCGTGCTGAAAAGCCCGGCTTCGCTCATCGCCTCAAGGCCGGTTCTTATTGAATTGGTCACGGTACGTGAAGTGATAGTACAGCCCGTCATGGCATCGATACCTCCTCCATCCTTTGTGAGGAGGCATTCAGAAGCAGCCAATCCGTTGAACTTCGAAATGAGTTTGGCAGGATTGACGATATTGGCTCCGAGACCCGGGGTCTCCTGCTGGAAGAGGATCATGGTGTTTGAGATAATTCCCTCAAGCTCAACAGCCACCATGGTCTGCACTGTGCTTGAATAACCTTTTCCAAAAGCGATGAATACGTAACCTATTCTGGAGGTATCAGGCGGTACTGAAATTCGAACGATACTCAATGTATTGTCATTTGACGCATAAGGATTTGCAAGGGAGGCGATGGAAAGAGAATCAAAAGCCAGGCTGTCCCCCGGGCTGAGGCTTGCAGCAACTTCGTTCATTGCGTTCTGTTTTGCAAGTTCCTTCTGAATCGCGATTATCGGTGCTGTTCTGCTGTTGACGAACCCCAGCGCAACTGCGGCTACCAGAGCCACAAGCATCAGAACCAGACCGATTTTCAACATTTCAGCCATTCTTTTTCACCTCCCCGAAGACCCTGGGCAAGGTAAGTTTATCTATCAGTGGAGTGACAAGGTTCATGAGAAGGATAGAGTATGAACATCCCTCAGGATAGCCGCCCCACCTTCTTATCACCATTGTCAGCAGCCCGGCACCTATGCCGAATATGATCCTTCCCTTTGGAGTAACCGGGGTTGTCACCATATCGGAAACCATGAAAATCCCGCCGAGGATAACTCCACCGGCAAGAACATGGAAGAGAGGATCACCATTAAACCATCCGCTGCCGCCGAACACCCAGGCAAGAACAGCAACCGTTCCGAGGTAACTTATAGGAAGCCGCAGTTCAAGCACCCCTCTCATAACAAGGTAGATAGCTCCAACCAGAAGAAGGATTACCGAAGTTTCCCCGAGGCAGCCTCCAGTTCTTCCTATCAGCAGGTTTATATAAGTGGATTTGCTGTAGAGGGCGCTTCTAATACCGTCAGCTCTTTCTTCAAGGCTCAGAGCTTCCGCGGTATTCCCTTCATTATGGGCATTCTGCGCGCTGGCATCCAGATCGAAGGTCTGCTTGAGAACGTTCAACGGAGTAGCTCCTGAGATGGCGTCAGCCATCGGAATTGTACTCAACTGTTCCTGAACAATACCGCTTGTTCCCCAGGCAATGTCCTCACTGCTGTTCCAGGCATCCGGAGCAACCCATCCTGCGGTCATAAGAATGGGGAAACTGGCCATCAGGAAAGCTCTTCCAAGAAGAGCAGGATTCACGATATTATGTCCAATACCCCCGAAAGCCTGTTTACCGACTACGATGGCAAAGGCGGTACCTATAACCGGAAGCCACAACGGAACCCCTGATGGAAGGTTGTATGCAAGGAGCATGCCTGTTACAATGGCGCTGCCATCCAGGGCAAAACTCACCGGTCTCTTCATGAACTTGAGGCACAAATACTCAGCTACTACTGCCGTCGCGGCACTCAGGACAACGATCAGCAGCGCCCTGGGTCCGAAGAACCAGGTTGCGGCCGCCAGCGCGGGAAGAAGTGCAATGACCACATCGAACATTATCTTTCGTGTTGTCTGGGTTGCGCCCACATGAGGTGACATCGCAAGCTCAAATCGTCTGGTCGCCATTTATGCCTCCTTTCCCTTATTGGCCCTGATAGCATCCTGAGCCTTCTTAATGTAGTGAACAAGATATCTGCCGGCGGGACAGACGTAACTGCAGGTTCCGCAGGCCATGCAGTTCAGCGCGCCAAATTCTTCGGCAAGTTTCCATTTTTCATTCTCAGCTGCAAGAGCTATAAGGTTTGGAATCAGTCTCAAAGGACAAACATCAACGCATTTGCCGCAACGGATGCAGGGGCTCTCAACAACATCCCTCACTTCATCATCGGTAAGTGCCAGAACACCACTGGTTCCTTTCGTTACAGGCACACCATCAGTGTAAAGGGACATACCCATCATGGGGCCTCCGCTTATCAGTCTTTTTACATCTTCGGTGTAACCGCCGGATTTCCCGATAAGGTCGGAGAAAAGGGTTCCAACGCAGGCATCGTAATTGGCAGGGGAGATAACACCTCTTCCGGTCAGGGTGATTATCCTGCGAAGGGAAGGTTCACCGTCCCGAACAGCTTTTGCCACTGCCGCAGCAGTACCAACGTTCTGAACCACCACTCCAACATCAAGCGGAAGCCCCCCTGCTGGAACCTCCCGCCCGGTGGCAGCATCAATAAGCTGCTTCTCAGCCCCCTGTGGATAGCTTACTTTCAATGGAAGAACACAACAACCCTTTTCGTCCATGATCTTAATCGCATCGGGCTTGTTGATCTCAATACCTAAAAGACAATTCTCAACACCGAGTGTGTATGCAAGTATTTCCATTCCGAGAATAATGTCATCGGGATTCTCCAGCATCAGTCTGTGGTCTGCCGTAAGGTAGGGTTCGCACTCTATGCCGTTTATTATAAGAGTATCGATATTCTTATCGGGGGGTGGAGAAAGTTTCACATAAGTCGGAAAACTGGCCCCTCCCATACCGCAGACACCGGCAAGTTTGATCCGTTCGGTTATCTCAGCGGGAGAGTGACTGCTGTAGTCATCCCACTTCTCAAATACCTGGCCTCCGTCTTCTGATTCGGTCTCGATAACCACACAGGGACCGGTTCTTCTGTGAGGCATTGGGAAATTCTCAACAGATTTCACAGTGCCGTTCACAGGTGAATGTGTGGGCAAACTGATAAAACCGTTCTGAGAACCGATCTCCTGTCCCGTGGTAACCTTATCTCCTTTTGAGACCGTAGGTTTGGAAGGAACTCCCATATGCTGACATAAAGGCACCCATACTGTTTCAGGAGCAGGCAATCGTGTAATCGGCTGCTTCGATGATAAATATTTGTTACCTGGAGGATGAATCCCCCCCTTGAATGATCTGGCTTTGATCATACGCCTCCCCGGTTTCATGCTTTCGCCATGCAGAGATGTGCTATCGGTCACTCTTTCAGTAGTTTATCAAGTTCTTCCTTGAACTGCGAAACGTCCTTGAATTTCCTGTATACACTGGCAAATCTAACGTAAGCAACCTGATCGACCTCATGGAGCAATTCCATCACACATTCACCAATGAATTTTACGGTAACTTCCGCCGTGAACTCTTCAGTAACCCTTGCGATTATCCGGTCAACCAGATCGCGCAGATCTTCAGCGGCAACAGGTCTCTTCTCGCATGCCCTGTCTATACCCTTTTCAAGCTTTTTTCGATCAAAGGGCTCCCTCCTTCCGTCGTTCTTTACAACGACCGGAAAGGATCTTTCAACATACTCGTAAGTTGTGAATCTATATCCGCATTCGGCGCATTCCCGTCTTCGCCGGGTGGCCTCTCCATCCCTAACCGAACGCGAATCAATTACTCTGTCATCCACGCTTGAGCAACGGGGACATTTCATCCATGCACTCCAAACATCGTTGCATAAGAACAGAATTCGACCCTGTCAGACTGTACAAGTACCCAGAATCATAGTAAATATCCTTGACGAGGTACACCGTTATCAATAGAATCAGCGGGCTTCGATGGTGGGAGTAGTTCAGTTGGTAGAGCCCCTGATTGTGGATCAGGTGGTCGCCGGTTCAAGTCCGGTCTCCCACCCCATAATGCGTCCCTAGCTCAATTGGCAG
>JAGLOY010000096.1 GCA_023138735.1 Candidatus Aegiribacteria sp.
GCACAGCGGCTCAATACCTTTGATCGTCCCGGCAAGATCCGCAATCAGTTTCCGGGAATTCCATGTAACCACAATAGCCGTGATTTTCTTTTTCATACACAGCTTCCCTCGGGGCAGCATTGTGAAAGACGCATGTAGAACCTGTCGGTAACTTTGTCCCAGGTCCATCTCTCAAGCACTGCTTTCCGTCCATTCTCGCCCATATCTTGCCTGATCTCTTCATTTTCAAGCAGAATTTCAATCCTGTTCATCAGAGATACAGTATCACCCCATGAGACGAGAAATCCATTTTCCCCGTCTCTGATGATGTCAGGCATTGCTCCAGACCAGCATCCGATAATCGGTTTTTCGGATATCCAGGCTTCCAGAACCACTATTCCAAAACAGTCCAGCCTGGAAGGAAGAAGTACAATATCCGCTGCGGAAAGCAGATCGATTCTCTCTTCTCGGCTTACGTAACCTGTAATTACAATCCTGTCACCGAACTCCTCCGCAAGTTTCTCTTCCGAATCGAGGAAATCATCAACATCCGGAAGTACCGGTCCTGCAAGAACAAGAGTAAAATCCCGTCCTTTCTTAAGAAGAGCCCTGCACGCCCCGATTATATTCGCGGTTCCCCTGTCCATTGAATGAGCTGTAAGGCAGAGAATGACAGGGGCCCCGGCTCCAAGTCGTTTCAATCCTCTATCCCTGCTGCTTGCTGTGAATTCGGCAGGATCTATACCGCTGCCAGAGATATGAATCCTTTCTTCCGGGATTCCCATATCTGTGTAAAGCCCTTTCTCAAATCGGCTCTGGGCAACGACAAATGAGCTTTTTCGAAGAATGTTCTTCTGGCAGCCGCTGAAATAGTGGAGCGCCTTCAGTCTCCTGTATTTCTCGCCGGCATTTGCGTGCGGCACAGAAGCCAGGCCTGTTCCATGTTTTTTACTGTAGTACCATCCTTCGTAAAGCATGAGGGGCATTGCGTTGGCATGTACAAAGTCGAATCCTTTCCCTTCTGTAAGCCAGCGGTGAAGAGAAGGTATAATTGGATTTGGATAGTAGTACCTGTCCGGGCCGCACTCACTTATCCGTCTCAGTATTGCTCGATATATATTCTGAAATGGAGGGTGTAGAACGGGAAATCGAATTATTTCAATACCATTCCAGATATCCGTTTTTCTCTTAATATTCTGACCTGATCTTGATACAAACCAGGACATGTCCCATGCATCGGTTGTGCAGATAACTGACTCATGTCCCCATCTTTCTCCTGCAAGTGCGTGTTCCAGAACGTACCGTTCCGCACCTCCATGATACGGCCAGGATCTGTGGACCAGATGCATTATCTTCATGATCCTGCAATCTTTCTGTAGAATCCGCAGATGCCTCTCGCTATATCCTGCCAGTTCTTCCTCTGTGCTGCTCCAGACATGCTGCGGAGTTCATCAACTCTTTCCGGTTCCTCAAGGGCTGTTATTTCGTTCACCCATGCCTGATGATCAGCTGGATCAAGCATTATGCCGTTATTTCCAACAGTATCCGCAAGTGCGGTAGCGTTGCTTGAAATGACCGGAGTGCCGCAGGCGAATGCTTCCAGAACAGGAAGGCCTAGTCCCTCGAAATAACTGGGGCACAGAAGAGCTCTGGCGCCCCTGTACAATTCAAGCATATCCCTGTCGGAAATATTCCTCAGTACACGCACTCCAGGTCCCTCATCGACCTCTACATCACCCCATCCACCCGCTCCAACAAGAACAAGGGGAATATCAATACCCTTTTCCCTGGACATGCTGTAAACATCAAGAAGAAAAGGGATGTTCTTCCGTGGCACAAAGTTTCCCACATGAAGCAGATATCCACCAGGTTCAAGGTCAATATTTTTCATTACTTCACAGGAGGGCGTCCCCGGTGCAAATATACCGTCCGCGGCTCCTCCAGCGCTGAAAACCCTTTCGGGAGGTAAACCAAAATAGTCAATGACCCGCTGCCTCGTCCATTCCGATATCGCCATAACGGAAGAACCGCTGTCTATCAGTCGCGCTTCCTTTTCGGCAAACAAAACAGTCTCCTTTGTATACCACTGAGGATATTCCAGGGCTGAAAGATCGTACATAGTTATTACGGATATACTTCCAGCTGGATACTCAGGCTGTACACCGCTATGTTGAAAAACCGCTTTTCCTCCTGCTATTTTCCGAAGTCTGTCGGCACGTGATCTCTCTTCGCATCTTTTTCGAATGGGAATTCTTCTGAAAAATGGTATCTTGAGGTAGAAAGGTGTTTCAAGGAGCAGACAGTCCATTTCCGGTCCGGGAACACCTGGATGTGCCGCAGGAACGTCCAGTGGGACAAAATCTACACCAAACTGGTCTGCGGCTTCCAGAAGGGCGCCTGCAACCGAGAGAAGGTACCTGGAAACCCCTCCGAGTGCATGCGGAACTATGCTGAGATCAAAAAGTACGCGAACATCACCTGCGGAGCTTCGAAAACCGCAGCAGGTGTTATTGCCAGGTAACATTAGAAACCCATCCATTACCGCTGAAACGCAGAGTTCTGCCATCCAGGCTTATTACTGATGGCTCATTTTCAAGCTTGACAGATCCCACTGTACCGTCTCCCCATGCTGTTACAAGTGCTCCTTCTGCACATTCTGGGCCTTCGAGTTCTGCAATGCCGGAGAATTTCCAGGTTACAGGCGCTGTATTCAGATCCCTTGTAAAACCCGCTTGAGGTTTATGCCATGCCGGTGAGATTGAAGTATGACTATCCATATCATCAGAATTCGCGGGAGGTTGATTCGCAAGTTGGAGAACCCTTTTCCAGTCACTCAAAAGCCTCTCTTCTGAACCTGTATCCTCTGCATAGGCCGCTCCTTTCAAGGAGAGGGTATTCCTGAGGCCGGGTCTTCCCTCAAGCAGGAGAACCGCTGAGCGGATGCCCTGAACAATACTGTCAGGTGGAACCCTTATCACCGCATCGGATGGGATGTTATTGAATGCTCCCGTTGCTGTTACTATGGATGGTATTCCAGCTCTCATCGCTTCAAGAAGGCTGCCCGATGTCTCTCCGCAGGTTGGATATCTGACATCGAATACATAATCCAGAATTCTTATCCAGCTCTGATATTCCTCGTTCTCAAGTCTCCCCGTTCTCCTGACCCATCGTGGCAGCTCATCAGGGTAATTTCCGCCTATCAGAATAAGGCCGGCATCCGGATAATCAACTCTGAGAAGTTTAACAGCCTCAATGATCTTCAGAAGATTTCTGCCGTAATGATTGGTTCCAATCATTCCAAAACACAGGGGGAATGGTTTTGAAGGTAATTTCAATTCAGGCAGAGGGCTCAGCGGATGGCCGATTGTTAGAATTCCGCCTTCAGGATAAGATCCCCCAAGAATGCAAGCTGCATACTTATTAAGACAGACTGCCGAATGTGATGCATGTAGAGCTCTTCCTATCAAGGAATACTTCTTGAGTTTCCTATCGTACTGGGCAGCAGGGATATTACCGTTCGATAGATCCTTTTCTACAGCTTCTGCAGCCGGTCCGTAACAGAATCGAAGTTCCCTTCTGTAATCCTCCCACCTGTTACGTTCAAGATAGCAGTGTCTGAGCATATGATGAATGACTGTTTCGTGAAACAGGGCAGTTCCTGAAAATTCATACAATGCCTGAACTACCGGGAAACAATGCTCCGAATTACCAACCTGGAAGATTCTTGCATTGGGTAGATAGTGCTCCTCAAGATCGTTGAGGGGCAAGCTTCTAACACCCGGAGGCAGTAATGAAGGGTTGCTTCCGGGGGTATAGGCTACCATCCAGTTCACTAAATTCAATGTATTTTCAAGTACTCTCAATGCATACGTGGCAAGCCCGGTTTTCAGTGGTGGCAATGGTGTTACAAGGAGAGCTTCGTTCCTTCCCTCAGACATCTCCCCTCCAAAGCCGCAGGCGCAGCTGAACGAGCTGCAGGAACATTTCAATTATTGGAGCTATCCGGACCCATGCGAATATTCCCTTCCTGTAGCTCTCGCATGATACACTGCCAGCCCTTCTGGGATAGTGGGATACTGGAATCTGACGGATTCGGTAACCGCATTTTCTTGGAAGAAGAAGGAGTTCAAGGTCTGCCACGCTCGAGGATGACCTGATACTGATTCTTTCGAATACGGAGCGTCTGAAAAGCTTGAAAGAAGCATCAACATCCTTGAATCCGCCGAAAAAGAATATGTAGGTAAGTGTATTGTATGCAAATGAATACATGAGCCTCATCAGAGGATCCTGCCTGTGCCGCCGAAATCCCGAGATCACATCCGCCCCTTCGCGAATGTTCCAGAGTGTCTGAAGCTCAGTCAGATCGAATTGTCCGTCGCAGTCGGTATAGAATATCCAGGTTTTTGATGAAGATGATATACCCGTTCTGACAGCGCTTCCTATGCCGCTGTTAGTTGGATGACTTACAAGTTTTACACCCCGATGTAATTCTGAGAGTTCCCTCGCAATCTCGGCTGTTCTGTCCGTAGAGCCGTCGTCAACTACGATGATCTCCCATTCAACTCCAAGCTCTGAGAGCACTTCTATGGCCGTCTCAACCATGTACTCTACGTTTTCTTCTTCGTTGAATGCGGGAAATACTACCGAAAGGCTTTCATTCTGCTGCTCTTTTATAGATGTACCCCCGCTGAGTTTTGCTTTGAAGAAACATATAGGGGTAGAAAATACCCCAAGAAGGTCTCCAAGTCTACCGAATCGTACCTATTCCCCGATATTATTCAGGTATATCCTGGCATTCCTGAGCAGCGAAGGATCTTCACCTGTCTCGAGGTAATGTTCCAGGTCTTCACAGCACAGGTCGAAGTCACCGTTCTCAAAATGTGCCTTTCCTCTGAAGTAATATGCATCAGCATCATGCCATCCGGGTTCGTATGCTATCGCAGTGGTCAGATCCTCTATCGCCTGCTCAGTATTGCCGATTATCAGATGCGAGCGACCTCTCCTGAATGAGCAAAACCACATGTATTCATTTGTAAGCCCCATTTCGATTGCATCATCGTAGCATTCGATGGCCTCGTACTCACGATCCAGCATGTAGTAAGAATCCCCAAGCTGGAAATGAAAATACGGCTCAGAAGGATTCAGCTGTACCGCGTTCAAGGCTGCTGTCAGTGACGATTCGTGATCCAGAATATCCAGATAACACCGGCATATGTAGGAGAGGAACCACGATTGCTCCTCCGGAATCGTTGAATGATCGTATCCCTCTTCAAAGTAATGGATTGCAGGTTCATAGTCACTCTCCTCCGCGTATGCTTTTCCCAGATGCTGATATTCATTGAAACCGTCTGGATTCAGTCGCAGAGATTCGGTGAAGTCAATTATCGCAGCTTGTCTTTCGCTGAGCATGTAATTGCAGTATCCCCTTTTGCTGAGGAGCTCCGGGTTGTTCTCATCCAGCTGCAGGGCGTTGTTATAGGAGGTTATCGCACTGTTATAGTCCCCGACTTGCATATGCAGCCATCCAAGATATGCGTATTCGGTGGCACTTGCCTGGAAACATTCTATTCCCGCTTCAAAGTCACTGATGGCGGACTCATAGTCTCCCAGAAGTTCGAAGCAGTATCCCCTGTCGATATAGTAACTGGCATCGAGTGATGCATCCTGCTGGTACTGTAAAGCATTAGTAAAGGAATCGATAGCTTCTTCGATATCACCCATCTCTCTGAGTGCACACCCCAGATTTGCCCAGCCGGTAGGGTAAGATGTATCGATCTCAAGAGACCGGGATATATCTTCAAGTGCAGCCACGTACTCCTCCATGTAGATGTATATGTAACCACGAGTGTTCAGGTAGCACGGCTCATCGGGCACCAGGAGTATTGCGGATGAAATGCACTCGATTGCCTTATCGTATTCGCCAAGCAGTCGATACATCCTGCTCATGTTGTAAAGGTTCTCCGGATTAAGCGGGTCTAATTCATTTACTGTGAGGTAATCGTCAATAGCTGCTTCAACCTCCCCCATCATCTCAAATATCCCACCCCGATACGAGAAATGGAGATGAGTCTCGGGATCAAGTTCTATCGCCAGATCTGCATCTTCCAGTGCTGCATCTGTATCTCCAAGATTCCTCTTGGCAAGGCCTCTCAGGGAATATGCAAGTGCAACCAGCTCATCGGGAGCCATACCAAGGCGGTCCAGAGACCTGTTCAGGCATAGAAGAGCATTCTCGAAATCATCTCGAGAAAGGTAGACGTATCCTGTCAGCATATCTATCAGGAAGTTGATTCGATCAGGTGGATCGGACCCCGGAATCAGCTCGCTCAGAGGAAAGGTCCCTTCGAGATCGAAATGTATATGTATTACCTGCCCGGCAGTAATTCCGGCAGTGCTCGCGACAGATATAACTACCCTTGCATGGGTCCCTGGCAAATCGTAAACGCCGTAAACGACCAGATCAGCTCCATCCTGTTGAAATCGACCGAAATTCTCATCAAATGTCCCGGTTACTTCTATTATCTCGTTCAACCTGACAGTGCTGAATGCTTCATCTTCAGCTCCCTTGCTTGAAAACCAGGAGTAGAGCGTTTCCGTTACAGGGATCAACTTAGGATCAGGTCCTGAAAATTCTGCGAAGATAACAG
The DNA here is from genome assembly GCA_023138735.1 of Candidatus Aegiribacteria sp. Classification (GTDB taxonomy): domain Bacteria; phylum Fermentibacterota; class Fermentibacteria; order Fermentibacterales; family JCC-6; genus Aegiribacteria. Next base: position 6,627 of record JAGLOY010000096.1, read on the forward strand.
TGATTTCATCCTCGGGGGACTGACCGAATAATGGCATTGATATAAGAAGAACCAGTAGAATAAATCGAATACACGAGAAGTGATTTGATTCTGGATATAACATATTCTCTCCTCTTTTTGCGGAAGCATTCCGGATCATCCTCAATGTGGTCCTCTTTTTTGAATGCGGGAAATACTAGAGAAATGTATCATATAGAAAATACCCCAAGAGCAGCTCGAAGTCTACCGAATTGATGATAGCAGGATTATGCTATGCAGGACTGCTGAAACGCAGCGGAGTCTCTCTTCCGCACAGGACCAGGCATCCGCTTCCTGCGGCTTCTGCAGCCCATTCCAGATCAAACCTTATATGACCCTCCCCGTCATGAGTTTCCGAAAGAAGCCATTTGCCGTCTCTCCCTGTGTAATCGCTTCTGAGATTTTCTTTTTCTATAACAAGTATTGAATACCTGTTGCCTTCCGTGCCGAACACGCTTAAAGACAGAACACCGTTTTGTGAACCTGAAACCAGCGTCCAGTCATTTACGCATTGATGAAATGAGCTTAATATTCCGGAAAACGGTTCTCCGAACGAATCTGAAATGTAATCCATAATAACCTCCATAACTGTTGTAGAGGTTATATAGCATGATTGAGTGGTAATGTAAACACCTGTTTACCTTTATTATTCAAGCCTGTCCCGAAGCTCGTACAGGATTTCCAGAGCCCTTCTTGGCGTCAGAGAATCTGGATCAATCTCCCTGATGTGATCCAGAACGGGGTTCGTCATTTCTACCTCAGGCTCTGCAAAACCGAGTTCAAGCTGATCTTCTCCGGCTCCTCCTGTCATAAGATGTTTACCGGCTTCTAGATCGGAAAGAACCTTTCTTGCTCTTCTGACAACCTTATGCGGAACTCCGGCCATGGAAGCGACGTGTATTCCATAGGATTCATCGGTGCTTCCCTCTTCTATATTGTAGAGAAATACCACTTTCCCTCCGGAATCCTTTACTTTAACATTCACATTCCAGACTGCCGGCAAAAGGTTGGCGAGTGCTGTAAGCTCGTGGTAATGGGTTGCGAAAAGAACAAGTGGTCTGTGTTTTTCATTGTTGTGCAGATATTCTACCATAGCCCAGGCAAGAGATAATCCATCGTAAGTACTCGTTCCCCTCCCGACTTCATCAAGAATGGCAAGGCTGTCAGTGGTGCTGGAATTCAGAAGTGCAGCTGCTTCCGCCATCTCAACCAGGAATGTTGACTGCCCCCTTGTTATGCGATCCTTGGAGCCTATCCTTGTAAATATTCTGTCTACAGGTGAAAAAACCATGGATTCAGCCGGAACAAAGGAACCTGCCTGAGCCAGAATGACAAGAAGGGCAGCCTGACGGAGATAAGTTGATTTTCCAGCCATATTGGGACCGGTTACCAGAAGTATGCGTCTTCCCTGATTGAGTACGATGCTGTTTGGAACACACTCCCCCTGCGGGAGTATCTCATCCAGTACAGGATGTCTTCCATTCGTGACTACGATACCGGGAATATTCGACAATTCGGGTCTCACGTAGCCTCTATTCGCCGCAATCGTACTGAGCGATGAGAGTACATCATACTCTGCGAGTATTCTGCCTGCATTCCTGATACCGTCTACACTAAGGGCTACTTTCTCTCTGAGTTCGCAGAATATATCCTGCTCGATCCTTTCGATCTCTTCAGAGGCTTTGAATATCCTGGATTCAACTACCTTCAGGTCAGGTGTTATGAAACGCTCTGCGTTTACAAGAGTCTGCTTCCTTATGTAATGTTCCGGAACCTTGTCCAGATGGCTTTTCGATACTTCGATATAGTAACCGAAAACCCTGTTATTACCTATGGTCAGGTTCGGAATACCGGTTCTCTCCCTTTCCTCGTCCCTCCTGGATACTATCCACTCATTACCTCCGGAATGTATGGAGCGGTACTCATCAAGCTCCTTCGAAACGCCTTCCCTGATAACGCCGCCATCGGCAAGTTTCGCGGGGGGCATGTCCACAATAACCGAGTCTATCAGCCCGGCAGTGTCTTCCAGAAGATCTGCTGAAGCTATTCCGGAAAGCATCCGGGAAGGTGAATCCTTCAGGATATTAACGATATTCGGGAGCTTTGAGATTGTATCTGCTACCGCTCTGAGGTCTCGAGGTGACGAACGAAGTGTACCCAGTTTACCCGCCTGGCGCTGCAGATCAGCAGTATTGTCAAGAATATCTATCAGTTCCGTACGGATATCCTTACGTTCCAGGAGCCATTGAACTGCATCATATCTCTGGGATATTTCATTTCTGTCCCTCAGAGGTGATGAGAGCCATTTTCGCCATTCTCTTGACCCTGCAGGTGTTTTTGTGCGATCGGTGATATCCGACAGTATTCCGGATTCCTCACCGGGTGATGCTTCGGTGAGGTTCAGCGAACGCGCGCTTCCCCGGTCTATTATCAGGCTGTCCTCGCGCCGGTACATACCGCTGAAATACAGATGGGATACATCCATCATCTTTGTATCCCGCACGTAGTTTAAAAGGGCACCAAGTGCTGATAGAGCAGGGCTGTCAGGCTCTATACCAAGGCCTTCGGGAGCCGAAATATCAAGCAGACATTCCACGCTGGATTCAGCGGAACCGGAATCGAACTTCCAGGGTTCAAGTTCCGTTATTTCACACCCGGCAGGCGGCTCGATCCTGCAGCCCTCGGGCAGGAGAATCTCCGAGGGCGCTTTTCTGGCAATTTCCACAGGCAGCAGGTCACTGTTCATTTCAGTGGCCTCAATTTCACCGGTCGACAGATCGCAGAAGGCAAGCCCTCCCCTTTTTCTACCTATAACAGCCGAACAGAGAAGTATCGTTCTGCGGGAGTCCAGAGCAGAACCGCTTACAAGCGTTCCGGGTGTTATGACTTCTATAACACCCCGTTTTACAAGACCCTTCGCCTTTGCCGGGTCTTCGGTCTGTTCGCATATGGCCACTCTGTAACCCGCTTTGATCAGCCTTGAAAGGTAACTGTCAAGCGCATGATACGGAAACCCGGCAAGCGGTATCTTCTCACCGCTCTCTCTGCTTCTGCCCCTTGCTGTAAGGGTAATGCCAAGTACTTTCGAAATTGTTTTTGCGTCTTCAAGAAACGTCTCGTAGAAATCTCCCATTCTGAAAAGGAGTATCTCACCCTGATGTCTCGATTTAATCTCCAGAAACTGCTGCATCATAGGGGTTTTCATGATTTCAGCATCTCCATTGCACTCTCTGCCAGGTGATACGGCAGTATTCCCTTTCTGCAGATCTCACTCCCCGACCGGCAGGAATTACCTCCATGCCTGTGGCACGGCCTGCATTCATTGTTGCTGACCATATAGTTACCCTTCCGATCCGCTCTCCAGAAGCCCAGCGAGGGTGAGGTTGATGTAAATACTACAAGAACTGGAACGCCAAGTGCAGAAGCCAGATGTGCAGGGCCTGAATCGGGGGAGATCAGCAGATCCAGAGCTTCAATGGTATTAATAAGACCCTCAATCCCTTCCTCTCCACAGTACACATCGATATTCTCTCTGCCGGCTGATTCAGCGGTTGTTTTCAGTATTCTCTTATCCTCCGCACCGCCAAGAAGTACCAGGCCTGCACCGTGCAGATCAGCAAGAATCCTTGATGTTTCGGAAATAACAGCGGAGGGTATCGATTTGATGTACCATCTGCCTCCTGTCACTATTCCGATTTTCAAGCCCTCTGATCCTCTTTCACTTCTTCTCTCAAGTACGGGGTCAGGGCAGCCATCCGATCCTGCGGATTGCATGAATTCCCAGCTGCGCAGGGGCATCGATTCAGCCCTCTTATCCATCACTCGTTTTCTCAGCTTCCTGTCCATGCGGAATCTGCCTTTAACATGTCTTCCGGCGGTAGCGATTCCCGAAGCGATATTATTCTGGAGATCTACCACACAATCAGGTGATATTTCATTGATGAGCCTGCGGAGATCGATCGGTCCGGCATCCTTTCCTATCGTTGCCGGATGGATGTTACCAGGCATTCGCGAAATTACAGGTTCATATTGCTCGGATGTAACAAAGAAGACTTCGCAATGAACGGAAAGCTCCGAAGCTGCAGGCTGGGCCAGAACTACATCACCCAGCGAATGCAGGCGGATAACTGCCGCGCTATTTATCTGAGAACTGCATGTCATAGAGAAGTTTGTACTTACCATTCATTATGAGTAATTCAGGATGCGTTCCGCTTTCAACAATTCTGCCCTTATCGATATATAGAACCTTTGTAGCTTTCGTGATTGTACTGAGCCTGTGGGCAATTATCAGAGAAGTCCTGCCCTCAATAAGCCCGTCAATCGCCTTCTGCACCTGCCGCTCGGAATGAGTATCCAGTGAGGAGGTCGCTTCATCGAAGATAAGGATATCAGGATCCTTCAGAACAGCCCTTGCAATTGCCAGGCGCTGCCTCTGTCCACCAGAAAGCCTGGCGCCTCTCTCCCCTATTATCGTATTGAAACCACCGGGGAGATCCTCTATGAACTCGAGGGCATTTGCTACCTCTGATGCCAGTCTTATTTTCTCTATTGGGATGCTTTCTTCTCCATACGCAATGTTGTTCCTTACCGTATCGTTGAAAAGAACTGTCTCCTGTGTGACCACACCAAGGTTCTTTCTAAGTCCTTCCAGGTCGATGGTTCGAAGATCACTGCCGTCTATCAGGATTGAGCCGGAATCAGGATCGTAGAACCTCGGAATAAGGTCGGCAATCGTACTCTTGCCGCCTCCACTTGGCCCTACCAGCGCAATTATTTCACCTTTCTCGAGAGAGAATGATACATCTGTCAGAACCGGAACGGAGCTTTCGTAGCTGAAGCACACGTCCCTGAACTCTATAGTGTCATGAAACGAATCGAAGGGTACCGGATCAACTGGCTGTTTTATTGCTGGCTTCAGGTCCATCAGATCGAAAACCCGCTCTGCCGAAGCTATACCTGTCTGTATCCTGCTGTTCGCGGTACTTATGGTCTTGATCGGTTTCATCATGGATAGAGATGCAGCGAGAAAAACAAGAAATCTTCCAGTAGAAAGTGAACCTCCGGAGAGGATTGCGCTGCCTCCATACCACATTATGAATCCGCTTGCGATTGAGCCCATAATTTCTGTAACCGGGCTTGCGAACGCTCTTTCACGCTGCAGGGATGTTTCTGTCTTCCTGTGAACATCCAGTATACTGGCAAATCTGAACCCTTCGAATTTTTCCATCGAGAATGCTTTGACAATTCTGATGCCGAATATCGTTTCCTGGAGCAACGCTGAAAAATCCGACAGTTTTTCCTGTGAAGTGTGGGTCTTTTTCCTCAGTCTCCGGCTCAATATCAGAATGAAAAGCATTGCCGGTGGGAAAACAAGAAGTGTCATAAGAGCGAGACGCCATGAAGCCCACAGTGCAAGTCCAAGATAAACCAGAAGAAGTACAAACTGTCTCGGGACGCTCATCATCATTTCAGTCATTGCCCAGTTCATGTTCCCCACATCGGAGGTGAATCTTGCCATTACGTCTCCCGACCTCGCAGATGTATAGAATCCCATATCAAGCTGCAGCAGATGATCGTAGAGGCTGCCTCTGATGCTGGCCACAACCCCCTGCTCCGCTCTTGAAAGAAAGAATACCTGCATGAAACCGAGAAAATTCTTCACAAGTACGATGAACACCAGTCCTATAACGATAAATATTAGTACCTGTTGCGGATCCGATTCATTTAAGGTATTCCGAATCCCTTCAACAACATCACCACCAGCTGAAATAACCCCGCGCGGATGCAGGGAGATCAGCTCAGAGCCCATCCTGCTGAAAGCTTCTCCTGTGTTCTGTCTGAGCGACGGCAGGAAGTCACACTTATCCGTAGCTGTTTCACTTCTTGCGAACACATTATCAAACAGAGGCAGGATCATACCCAGTGAAGCGCCACTGAAAATCGCGAAGAGAACCATGCAGAGCATGGCCCCTGTCATCCACTTCCAGTAGGGGCGGAGGTACGATAATATTCTTAAAATGGTACTTTTCTTTTTCATGGTAGACACTATCTTCACCATAAATCATGTTCAGGTCAAGTAATGGAAGCTGGAACAAGACAGGGTGTTTGGGGTATATTACCTGTGAAGATACTTATCACGACCCCTGGAAGGTGTATTTTGACTGGAAGAATAATTACAAGCAAACGTACGGAAAAAGATCCAAGATCTGATTCCAAGCTTATGATTGACCTCTGCAAAGGCGATGAGGATGCATTTTCTGAAGTAATCAGAAGGTTTCAGGCTCCGATTTACTCAATGCTGATAAGGATGCTCGGAAACGATGAGGATGCCCAGGAAATGCTCCAGCTCACTTTCTGCAGGGTTTACAGATACCGAGACAAATTCGATACTGATAGAAAACTGGTCAACTGGATATTCACTATCGCCAGCAATCTGGCAAAAAAAGAATGGCGAAGACGGTCAAGATGGATAAATGTCCCGCTTGAGCATGCCAACCTTACGAGCCCCGGTAAAACGGCACCACATTACAATGCTGGAAGAGTTGAACTAAGGGCATCAATAGAAGAAGCGGTCGATAAGCTGCCTCCGCATTACAGAGAACCGTTCATACTAAGAGAACAGGAACAGATGTCGTACGAAGACATAGCGGATATCCTCAACATCCGGCTCGGAACCGTGAAATCAAGGATAAACCGTGCCAGAACCAGACTGCGGGAACTTCTGGATGATGTATGGGAAGAGTGGAAATGAACTGTACAAACGCTTTCAAAATAATCAGCCTTGTTGTAGACGGTGAAGCTGCTGAATATCAGAATAGGCTGCTTGAATTCCATCTGATGGGTTGCAGTTCCTGTAGAAAAGCTATGAGTATGTGCAGGGATATTTCGGAGATAGCCGGAAAACTACCCGCACCAACCCCGCCTCCGGACCTTGAGCTGAATATCAGAGAAATGCTCAAGGCAGATACCGATATCAACCATTCGGAACACAGATTTCGCAGTGCGTTTCTTGCGCTGCCTGCTGTTGCCGCTCTTTTGATCTTCGCACTTGCGATACTTCCTGTTTCAGGTGATCGGGAACTGATCACTGATACCCCGAACATCGCAATGACCTCAATAGAATCAAAAACCCCTGATATCCGGCTTTCTTCAAAATCAGGCATCAGGACTGCTCCCCTCTCTGATTATTCCAGGCAGGCGAGCCTGATCTCATTCTAGACCAATGATTCCATTTCTAATAGCTCTTACACTGCTCACAACCCCGGTATCCATGATGGATCAGGTTCATACAGTCAGAATTGAGACATTTTCAGGTAGGATAGAGCTCTCCACTGCAGTTGCAGTTTCACCGAACCACGCGGTAGCACTCAGCATTTTTTCCTCTGATAACTCCGTTACTGTGGAAACATCTTCCGGAATACTGTATCCGGATTCATTTATAGTATCACCTGATCTGGGTATGGTGATAATCTATTTTGAGGAAGAAGTCTTCGACAGCTATCAGATACCCTCCAATGCAATACCGGATTTAGGAGAGAATCTCAAGATAATAGGTAATGGATTAAGCGGTATACTTTCCGTGAACGGCAGAGCAAGGGAACAGTACCCTGACGGATCGTTCCTTCTATCTTCCGATCTAAGGGAAGGTCTTATGGGTGCTGCGGTCTTCAACGACAATTATGAGTACGTTGGTATCATCACTGGAATGATCAGACCAGATCGTCAGTTCAACGAACCGGATGAAAGGGATTTTCTTGTTCTTTATCCGAGTCAGATCTGGTACATGTGGGTTAAACTGGTTGTTCTATCTGAAGAATACACCGAGTATTCCTTCGGTGTAACCGCTCTTTCAAACATATCCCTTACATGCTCCCGGCCTTCGGGGATTCATATTGTCTCCGTTTCCACAGGAAGCAGAGCGTGGGAAGCCGGATTAAGACCTGGTGATCTTATTACACACATAGACGGTACTCCGGTTTATCATCCCGAAACTCTTCGAGGTCTTCTGATCCTCTCGGATGATGTCCTCCAGGCTACAGTACTCAGAGATACATTCGAGAGAAGTATCCCGATTCCGCCATTTGAACAGAACTGAGCGGATCTTTTACCAGCTTTCTGAGAAATTTGAATCAGATTGTATCATTTACAGCTTCACAAACCTCACCGTAGCTGCCCTGTCTTCAACCACTCCACGGATAATGTATGTTCCGGTGGGAGCTTCATGCCCCGATGAATCACAGCCGTCCCAG
>JAGLOY010000097.1 GCA_023138735.1 Candidatus Aegiribacteria sp.
GTTCAAGTCCCTCCGCCGCTACCACTTTTGAATCAGGGGCGTTCAGCAGCTCGAATATGTTGAACGCCTTTGATTTAGGTGGGGTTCTAAATCCCTTTTTTCGGGTATACTCCAAACCACCTGCAAAAGGTAAGTCACTACCTCAGAAGCACTACCCGTCTCGAACCTGACAGAATCCCATCACCGCTGATATGGAGGAGGTAGATCCCAGATGACAGAGCCTCACCAGTGTCGCTGCGACCGTCCCATATGACCGCGTGCTCCCCTTCAGGAACGGTTCCAATCTGAATGCTTCTCACTTTTCGTCCAGCGATGTCAAACACATCAAAACGCAGGTTTGATGACTCTGGTGATGCGTAACTGACAACAGTACTGGAATTCATCGGATTGGGGAAGACCGTGAGTATGCTGAGGTTTCCGATAAGTGGAGAAGGGGTTTCAAGACCAGTCGTATAAGCTCTCAAGGTCATGCTGTGAATGTATCCCGCTACAACCGCCACGAAATCCTCGTTGGGTTCAGGTACGGTTATCAGGCCATACTCGTTTGTCCCCCAGCCAACCACAGTACTGTCCGCTTTCAGACCCAGGCAATGGGACCTTCCAGCAGCCATGGATACGAAATCCATATTGGGTTCAGGAACATCACACTGCCCAACGTCATTCAAGCCCCAGGCAATAATGGAACCATCATATTTCAGACCAAGACTGTTACAGTCTCCAGCTGCCACGGCAATGAAATCCTCATTTGGTTCCGGTATTCGGCATTGACCATATGTGTCATCTCCCCATGCGATGATAAAACCATCGGATTTCAGCGCCAGGTTATGAAAGTCCCCGGCTGAGATGGCAACGAAATCCTGGTTGGGAGCTGGCACATTGCACTGACCATAATTGTTCCTGCCCCATGCAGCGATTGTGCCGTCAGATCTAAGGGCGATGCAGTGTTGCGCACCAACGCTTCCGGCCATGAAATCCTGATTGGGTTCCGGTACGATGCGCTGACCGAAATCGTTATCACCCCATACGACAATGGAACCGTCTGCTTTGAGACCCATGCTATTGGCACCTTCACCAGATACAGCAACGAAGTCCTGATTTAGGCTGTTGGGAACCAGGCACTGACCGAATTGATCCACACCCCATACCACAGCGGATCCGTCAGTCTTTAACCCCATACTGTTTATTTCTCCGCAACCCACTGCAATGAAGTCCTGGTTTGGCTCAGGGATATTGCACTGGCCTTCAATGTTCCATCCCCATGCTACTATGGAGCCATCAGCCTTGAGAGCAAGGTTGTGCATGACTCCGCAAGCTACGGCAACAAAATCCTCGTTTGGTTCTGGAATATTGCATTGTCCTTCATTGTTCGAACCCCATGCAGCAACCGTGCTGTCTGCCCTGAGGGCAACTACATGATGGAAACCACCAGCTACGGCGACAAAGCCCTGATTTGGCTCTGGGACGATACTAACACCTCCGGTCAAATCTCCCCATATGACCAGCGAGCTGTCTGACTTCATACCGATGCTGAAAGAAAGGCCGCATTCCAGATCTATGAAGTCTTCGTTCGGTACCGGTGGCGTGCACTGACCGAACTGGTTTCTGCCCCAGGCAACGATTGTGCCGTCGGACTTCAGTCCTAAGCTATGGGAGTAGCCGGCAGCGACTGCAATGAAATTCTCATTTGGAGCAGGCACATCGCACTGGCCCCAGTTGTTACTTCCCCAGGCCTCGATGGTGCCATCCGGCCTGAGTCCCAGCGTATGCCATCTTCCCGGATCGAAATCTATGTAGTCATCCAGCGGGGCGATTGGATTGCACTGACCTGCATTGTTGCGGCCCCATCCAGCTATATAGCCATCATTTCTCAGGACTATTACATTCTCTTCTCCACCCTCGATCTTAACGAAATCCAGATTGAGGGAGTTGGGCGGATTGCACTGGCAGTTGAAGTTATTGCCCCAGCACACAATAGTACTGTCGGATTTGAGACCCAGACTGTGCACTCCTCCGCAGCTCATCGCTACGAAATCCTGGTTGGGCTCCGGTACCGAACACTGCCCAAACTCGTTATCACCCCATGCAAGAATGGATCCCCCGATGAATGGTTGAGAACTCCCGGTATTGATGAGGATAAATGCTAATAGAATATAGATCGAATATCTCATGATGCACCTCCTGATGCTTTCAAATAAAATATAGAGAGTACTAGAGCATCAAACAAGACTATTCTTACAATGAAGGTGCTGTTCCATGGAGCTCCGTGTGTTTGATATTACCAGCAGGATGGTTTCTGGTGTTTCCCTGCGCATTACTCTCCTCGGGGAATGATGATGTAGCGCTGCTGAAGCTGGAGTAGCCCCTTCAGCCATTCCATGAGGGGGTTCAAAGAACTGATACTCGGGGCTACCACTTTTGAATCAGGGGCGTTCAGCAGCTCGAATATGTTGAACGCCTTTGATTTCGGTGGGGTTCTAAATCCCTCTTTCCGGGTATACTCCAAACCACCTGGAAACAGTGCATCCGTGATATTCCGCTGAAATTCCCGCCCGTGTCAGGGTTTACATACAACAACATTTACATTGACGGCATTTGTTTGCATAAGTTATTGATGTGAATAGTATTTCAGGTTGTTTTTGGATCTAAGATAAATAAGCTGACATTAGTTTCGAAAAATAAAAGGAGAATGGTGGAAACTTGAAAGAATTGATGGCATTCCTTCTCCTTGTTCTGTTTGCTTCATCAATTCATGCCGCTCCGGGTGATATTCTAAGAAGTCAAACCCTCTCCGGACAACCTTCAAGCGGGGTCCGCGGTCTTGCAATGGACTGGGATACAGGCTTGATCTGGGTAGCAGGTCCGAATGGTTCATCTAATATCATATACACGACGATGGATCCGGTAACTATGACGACAGGTACCTGGTTAGCAGCAGCGGCTGACTTGGGATGGATTTTTGATATCGGTTATGGTTTCGACGATGGTGGAACGAAGTACCTCCTTATGAACGATCAGTATTCACCCTTTACAAAGATGATAGACCCGCTTGATGGTTCGTACGACGGTCAACTACCCGATTACTACTCTTCGGGGAATTACACAAATGGATGTACGGTAGACTGGAACACCAACAACGTCTATATAAGCAGTCATGGAAATCCGTATGTCGTTTACTATTATGGTGTATTCTATTACCCTTTCACATCTATTACCGGTGCCAAAAACATGGGAACAGCTGTGGGATGGGATCATCTGTTCATTCTTAGAACAAGTAGCTTCTATACCATAGAGGTCTATGAAATTGGTGGTGCTTTCATCGGGAGTATTCCCTTAGCAGCCTGGCCTTCCGATAATTATGTTTTGGGACTTTCCTGTGGTCGAGAGGATGCAGTTGGTGAAAATGAGACGCTTTTCTTTGCTGATTTATTAACCAAGCAGGTTCATGAAATAGAAGTAGGTGATTATACTACTCCAGGCAGTCTGACCCCGAGTACCTGGGGTGAGATCAAAGCTGGTTTTGTAAGCACTCCTGATGGAAACAGATCTCCATCCAGCTCTTTCTTGACTTCCCTCAAATAAGATTCTATTGTCTATTCAGTTAATGTAGATTGTTAATGCACTTGAATATCAGGAAGTGTTAGATGTTGTCATTTTGTCTCTTCGCCCTTCATGACCACTCCAGAACAGGTGTGCTTGAATGATTGGGTTTTGCGTTCTGGCTCTGACCTGCCTTGGGGTAACACCCGGTCCCGGGTGGAGTAACCCGATTCTGGTTACGGACTCAGCAAACACACATAGACGCATACAGTTTATCAACAGAGATTCTCAGGGCAGGTTTCATCTGGTGTGGGCAGGATACAATGATCAGCACAGAATAGCCTACAAGATGTTTCTCCTGGACGGTACAACCATCTTTCCGGAAACAATGATCTCTAGAGATATCAATAGTGTCTATCTGTCCAGAGTGATAATGGGAGACAGTCTTTTTGTCTTCTGGAGAGAGTCCAGTCCCATCTACTACGCCATAAGAAGCCTTGAGAACGGAAGTGAGATAACGCCTGCCACTTATCTCTTTACCACTTCTACCCTCTACCCTCACATCAGGTCCAGCCCGGACAGTCTTGGGCGGCTTCACGTTCTCTTCAACAGAGGGGGTGATGTGTACTACGCCGTCTGGATACCGGCACCTGGGTCAGGTTTTATCACCGAGTATGAGTGGAAGGTGGAGGGTGCACATGCAGGCGGGGTGCTTCTAGTGGACGGGAATCGAGTTCATGTTGTGGTGCAGGATCCTGTTTATCACGATTATTCATACCTGCAGTACGATCTGGAAGGCAATACAGTTGTTCCTTTAACTGACTTTACTGAAGGAGACCTGAACTGCAGCCGCTATCCAGAGTTGAACCTGGATTCGGATGGTAATCTCATGATTGTAGAAGATGTATCAGAGAGCTATATCCTCTGGAAACTTGATAAGTACATCGGTGCTACACTAGTGGATGAGAAGGTAATAGTCTCTGATGTTCCCCCTGAGATGTATATCAGCGTTTCCTTCATTCTTCGGCATTTACCAGGAACGGACGAATATTACCTCTCCTGGACCGATTCAGCTTTGGACGATCAAATATTATACCTGCTTATGGACAGCGACGGGAATGTGCTTGCGGACTGGAATATCGCATATGATTACAGCGATGAAGATCCTGAAGATGTAAAAGCTATTGATGGTGTTGTAGATGAAACGGGTAATCTCTACATTATTTATAGCCAGGGAGAGACTGAGCCAATTCTTGGAGGTTATCCCACCTTTGGCTGGTTCAATCATGATTCTCTGGGTATAGAGGGTGAGTCTTACACCGAACCACCAGGAGTATCGCTCAGGGCTTCACATAACCCCTCCTGCGGCAGTGTTCAGTTTTTCCTTGAGGGTGCTGATTCCATGGAGCTCAGGATCTTCGACATAACCGGTAGGATGGTTGCTGATTTATCCCTGTTTGAAGGCAGCGGCTACTGGAATGCTACCGGCTCCTCAGGAGAAAGACTACCTTCGGGGGTTTACACCGTTGTGGAGATCAGGGAGTTTCGCTGTGCATTACTCTTCTCGGAGAGTGAGGTGGCTTGAATGATTGGGTTTTGCGTTCTTCTTCTAACCTTCATTGGAGTAACACCAGGTCCTGGATGGAGTAACCCGATTCTGGTTACAGATTCCGCCAATACAATAAGACGAATTCAGTACATCAACAGGGATTCTCTGGGGAGGTTCCACCTTATTTGGGCAGGTTTCAATGACGAGAGCAGGATAGCTTACAAGATGTTTCTACTGGATGGAACTACTGTGTATCCGGAGACAATGATCTCAAGAGATACACAGAGTTACTATCTTTCTGTGGTTCAGATGAGTGACAGTTTGATTGCTTTCTGGAGGGAGTACAGCCCAATCTACTACGCCAATAGGAGCCTTGAGGATGGTAGCGAAATAACCCCTGCAACATATCTTTTCACTACTTCCACCCTCTATCCTTACATCAGAGCATGCCCTGACAGTCTGGGAAGGCTTCATGTGCTTTACAACGTTGGAAGTGATGTGTACTACGCCGTCTGGATACCTGCACCAGGATCGGGTTTCATAACTGATTACGAGTGGAAGATCGAGGGAGCCGATGCAGGCGGGGTGCTTCTGGTCGACGGGAACCGTGTTCATGTTGTGGTACAGGATCCTGTTTTTCACGATTATTCATACCTGCAGTACGATCTGGAAGGCAATACAGTTGTCCCTTTAACTGACTTTACTGAAGGAGACCTGAATTGTAGCCGTGATCCAGAGTTGAACCTGGATTCGGATGGTAATCTCATGATTGTAGAAGATGTATCAGACAGCTACGTCCTCTGGAAACTCGATAAGTTCATTGGAGCAACACTCATCGATGAGAAAGTAATAGTTTCTGAAATTCCGCCTTTAATGAATGTGAGTACTCACTTCATTGTTCGCAATCTACTCGGAACGGATCAGTTTTACCTCTGCTGGACAGATGGCTATTGGAGAAAAAAGATATTCAATCTTATTATGGACAGCGACGGGAATGTGCTTGCGGACTGGCAAACAGCCTACGATTACAGCGATGAAGATCCGGAAGACCTAGGTTTCATCGATGGCATCGTTGATGACGCAGGCAACCTTTACATAGTTTATGCCCAGGTTGAGACAGAACCGCAAATTGACTATTTCCCCACCTTCGGCTGGTTCAATCATGATTCTCTGGGTATAGAGGGTGATGTTTACACCGAATCACCGGGAGTATCGCTCAGGGCTTCGCATAACCCCTCCTGTGGTAGTATTCAGTTCTTCCTTGAGGGTGCTGATTCCATGGAGCTTCGAGTATTTGATATATCTGGCAGAATGGTTGCCGGTGTATCGATGTCCGATGGTAGCGGGTTCTGGAACGGTTCTGACTCCTCAGGAGATAGATTGCCTTCTGGAGTTTACACCATTGTGGGGAATCAAGGAGTTTCCCTGCGCATTACTCTTCTCGGGGAGTGAGGATGTAACGCTGCTGAAGCTGGAGTAATCCCTTCAGCCATTCCATGAGGGGGTTCAAAGAACTGATACTCGGGGCTACCAGAAATTTGCCGTAGGTGTAACAGCCTGCGGCAATTTTCTTTTATGAAACAAACACCTGTCAGCGAAAAGATCCTGCTCAACCCATCTTTTATGGGGAATGCTCCAATTGTACAAAATCTTAACTTGACATGACACCGGTAAACTGAAATCATCATTCCAGTTTGCTGTAGAATCATGAAGGGGTAGAAAGATGAAATATTTCACATTAATAGTCTCCATTGTACTCATATTTCCTTCTTCAGCCTGGGCTGATTACATCTTTGAGGGTCCCGTGCAGGAGTTCTACAGACCGGATGGGTATATTCGGGACGTTACTGTAGCTGATTTCAATAGCGATGGACTCTCCGACCTGGTTGTTACCTATAGCAATGCGAACAGTTACGAGACATTTCTGAGCAATGGTGATGGGACTATAACATCATTGGGAATCTGTGCTACGTCTCCGGTTGGATGGAACATCCATAGTGGTGATATCAATGAGGATGGGAATGTAGATCTCATTTACATTTACTCTACCCTATATTTGTTACTTGGTTACGGAGACGGATCATTCGGGGTACCGATTGAACTGCCACCCTACTGCTGGTCCGGATACTCCTCAATGAAAGACTTGAATAGTGATGGGCATCTGGACGTTGTCACAGGACATGGAGATTCCGTATGTGTATTTCTCGGCAACGGGCTTGGAGGTTTTGAAAAGTCCTGGGGATACTGCGTGAATCAGTCAAATTTTTATTACCTTTCTGAGATAGCCTGCGACCTGGATCTGGATGGAGCCCAGGATCTGATATGTGCATATTATATAGGTGGTTATTGTGCAATCGCGACATTCAAGGGTTACGGAGACGGAACCTTCATGAATCCTGTATCTTACTATCCCTATCCATCGAATACCGCAATTGAATACGTTGAAACTGGTGACTTCAACGAGGATTCCTTCCCGGATATAGCAGGAGCAGGAGACGCACCCTTGGATCAATATGCAGTTGCTGTATTCATCAACCAGCAAGATGGAACATTTTTACCCAGTGATTCAGGGTACTACGAGATAGGTGGGTCGGTGCAGCATGGTCTGGAAGCTAGGGATTTCGATCTCAACGGTCATCTCGATCTGAGTATCAGCGGAATAGGTGAGATCATGCCGGGTTATGGGAATGGGTACTTTTCTAATGATCCAGATGATTTGTTACTTTCATTTCCACTGCCTTTCGCAGGTCTATTGAGAGCAATTGATCTGGATAATGATACTGATCTTGATCTTGTCCAGGCATTTGAGGGATTTCATCACATCAAACTTTATCTTAACACAACCATCAACCTTGGTGTCGAGGAGCATGAATCCGGTTCAATATCTGACCTGCTCCTTGAAGTATCTCCCAATCCATTTTCATCATCAGTAATTGTTTCAGCATCAGGTTTCACGAGTAATCCGAGTGACCTTCAGATCTTTGATCTTTCAGGAAGACTGGTCACAGAGATAGAACCTGCCTTCAACGGAAGCGAAGCCGTATATCAATGAACGGGAGATCAGAAACAGGAGCAGAGCTTCCCGATGGGATCTATTCAGCGCGATTGTCTTCTGACATTTCCAGTACGGGTATAACGCTGCTGAAGCTGGAGTAGCCGCACCGATGGTTGCACTTTCCCATTCCTTGCACGTAAGGCTCTCGCATTCATGGGAGTTGACAACTCGTTTGAAGTAACTATAGTTACTAAACAGAAACTATAGTTACTAAATGGAAACTATAGTATATATGATTTAACAAGCGAGGTGCCGGCTCATGAGACCGATATGCAATGGACAGAACGCTTTTAGATTCCCCCTGAACGTTATACTTGGAACCGAAGCTCAGATCAGACTCCTCAGGGTCATGACTACAGAGGTGAGTGGTCCAATTACTGTAACAGACGCAGCTGAGAGAGCAGGACTTACTCCCCCAGGTGCGAGAAAGGCTATGAAGAGGCTTGTAGCTTCTGGGTTTGTATGGTCTATTGGAGGAGGTAAAAAGCATCTGTATGAGATATCACGGAATGATGTTCTTGTACAGGCGATAGTAGCAATGTTCAAAGCAGAAACCAAGCAGTATGAATCTATTTTGAACTCAATCGGAAAGCTGGTAGAGCAAATAGATCCTATACCTGTCTCTGCTTGGCTGACCTCCCTTCCTGCAAACAAGGGAGATCCGATCAGGGTCTCTATTCTGCAGGATTCAAAGACCATTGGATCGACGGTACGAAACCTGCAGCAACTCCTGCAGGAAGTTGAGAGCAAATTCGACATGACAATCGAAGTGATTGGACTCACCAGAGCTGATACACCTCAGATGGAACCGGAATCCATTCTCCTGTATGGTTTACCTCCTGATGCCGGTAATTCACCGAAAGATACACAGTCAGGTGGCATTACCTCTCACAAGGAAGTAGACCAAAGACTATCTGAAACGTGTCTGATAATAGCGAAGATGATCGGTGAGGATAGTTCAATAGTCGAACGGGCAAGGAAATATACATATCGAATCCTTGGCAAGCAGCCCGATCTTGCATCCGGAGATATTAGAGAATGGAGAGATATCCTCGACGAATACTCCATCAGGCGTTTAATCCAGTTCATGTCCTCAGGTGAGGAGCGTGCCATCCGTTTACGGCAGAGCTGTCCATTCTTTTCAGTACTGAGCAGCAATGAGAGAGACAAGATAACTGCGGAACTGGAGAGTAAGGGATGAACCTTGATCAACTCTATCATGCCATAAGAGCAGCCTGTGAAGTCGCAGAGGATACGGAACTGTGGTCTTCGGTTCTCAGGCAATATTAGGTACTTACCCAGAGGCATCAGCCAGCTTACGGACATCAATCGAAGTGGATGTACAGCCTAAAAACCGACCGGATCGAGCAATAAATATAGATGGAGCACTGGGTGAGTTGTCATTGTTTCATCAGACTCACGGTTTCTATGTTCATGGTGTGTCAATTGAAACAGCCAGATTGCCTGACGGTTGGAAAGAGAGAGTAATACCTCTAAAAGATGAATACCTGACTCGGGGTATGACTGGTTTCTGTATCGGAATACATGACCTTGCTGGTAGTAAGATTGTCGCATTCCGGGAAAAGGACAGGGATTTCATCAGGATTCTTATTATCGAGGGTCTGATTGACGATGCACTGCTCTCTGATCGAATAAGAACTCTCCCAATCGAGAAGGGTATCATTGAGCACCGACTCCTCTGGCTCAGGGAGACTGTAACTGATCTAATGAAGTAGTCCCT
This sequence comes from Candidatus Aegiribacteria sp., assembly GCA_023138735.1. GTDB lineage: Bacteria > Fermentibacterota > Fermentibacteria > Fermentibacterales > JCC-6 > Aegiribacteria. The sequence goes on from JAGLOY010000097.1 coordinate 9,883, forward strand.
GCTGTATGTTGATATCACTGGATCTCATGAATACTGCTTCCCGATCAGACTGGATTCAGAGTGTGTAGATTCCCTTCAGCCATTCCATGAGGGGGTTCAAAGAACTGATATTCGGGGCTGCCAGAATTTTGCCGTAGGCGATGCAGTCTGCGGCAATTTTCTTTTAGTACTTGACTATTCCAATCTTCTTCTTTTAGTCAGGAGTACAAGGTCTCTCAGTTCATCGATGTTGCGGCATTTCAGCCAGTTTGAATCGAAATCCGGGGAGCTGGTGATTTCTGCAATTGCCATCAATGCGCGAAGATGAAAAGTTCGTTCATCCATTGAACCCGCCAGGACAAAAATCATTCTGACCGGTGAATTCTCTCCTCCGAAATCGACACCCTCTCTGCATCTGGCGAGGAGGACTGAGAATTTACCCGGACCTGGAACGATGATATGAGGTATAGCAAGGCCTTTCCGCAGGGCGGTTGAAGAATCATTTTCCCTTTCAAGCAGAAGTCTATCTATTTCGTTACTTTCAAGACAGAGAGAACCCTCCAGATTATCAGATGCCATTCTGAAGAATTCCTTCATATCAATTGCTTTTTCAATATCAAGTATTACCGCTTCGGATACCAGGTCATCGAACCTGTCTTCGGTTATATGGTCCCGATCCCTGAGAACCTGTGCAAGTTCCTTTACAAGGCCGGTTCTTCCCAATTCCCTCGGAAAGACTCTAGCAGTAAGATGCAGCAGTGCATATTCCCGCTGAGCCCTCTTTCTTGTGTAAATGAAGTACCAGATGGTTCCACCGACAATGACAAACAGGCTTGCTGTTAGTGCAGATTGTCCGAGTTTTGCAAGAAGAACCAGCATGCCTGCAATTCCCAGAAGCTGAATCCAGGGGTAACCTGGGCTTTTGAATTCGGGTTTGTAAGTATGTATGCGGCTTTCCCGCATTACAATCAAAGAGATATTAACAAACATGAACAGAATGAGCATCATCGTTGATGCAAGCTTAACAAGGTGTGTGAAATCAAGCAGGAGTAGAAGAATTATTATTACACCCGTTAGAACAATTGAAACCCATGGAACACCCTTCTTCCTTGAAATACCGGAAAGGCCGGCAGGAAGCAGATGATCCCTGCTCATTGCAAACGGGAATCTGGCTGAAGCCAGGATTCCCGCGTTGGCAGTTGAAAGAAATGCCAGTACGGCTGCAATGCTCATTATTGTCAGGCCTGTTTTCCCCGCAATAACACTGGCTGCTTCTGAAATGGGCATGCCGGTTTGCGAGAGAACCGAGGGGTCAAGAACGCCCACACAGATAAGCACAGATACGAAATACAGGATAGTTACCACGGTCAGAGCGAGAAACATGCTGACTGGAAGGTCCCGTCCAGGATTTTTCACCTCTTCAGAAACACTTGTTACTTTGGTCAGACCCCCGAATGCCACAAACACCAGGGCGGCTCCAGCAAGGATTCCGTTGAAGCCACCAGGCGCGATGGGTCTGAAGTTAGCGGGAGATAGGTTAGTTAAGCCTAATCCTGCGAACAGAGTCAGGGATACGAGAAGTCCGGCAACAAGTACTATCTGAGTTTTTCCAGCATGTCCGGCACCTCTTAGATTGACAGCCGTGAAGATAGCGCAGGAAATCATTGCGAAAAGTCTCCCATTGATCCCTGGAGACAGGAACTCCATGAATATTCCAAGCCCAACGAAAGCGAAAGCTGTCTTGACTGATAGGGAGAACCATGCTGCCACTCCGGAGAGTGTCCCTGCAAGGGGGCCTAGAGACCTGTCAATGAAGTAGTAGGTTCCTCCTGCCCTCGGCATTGCCGTTGCAAGCTCGGCCTTACTGAGCATAGTTGGAATCGTGAGAAATGCAGCTATGAGGTACGAGAATACAACACCGGGACCCGCCACCGTGTAAGCAAGTGCAGGCAGAACAAAGAGGCCTGAACTTATCATTGCGCCTGTTGCAATCGAGAAAAGAGAGGGAATACCGAGATCCCTTGAAAGCTTGCCGTTACTCTCGGTTTGGTGATGCATTATTACCCCCTGAAGGCATTATTATCCTTTCCATGCAGTAAGTCCACCTCGTTCCCGGGGTTCATGTATATTACTGCAAAGGAGGACTCGGTGAGTTTACAGCGATCTGTTGAGAACACTTTCATTGCATCAATCAAACTTCGGGACCTGCTCCCTCGCGGTTCAGAAATACTTGCAGCTGTTTCAGGCGGGAGCGATTCTGTTGCTCTGCTGCAGCTTCTCCATCGGTTTACCAATCATATGGATTGGGAAGTAGCTGTTCTTCATATTGATCATCGAGCCAGACCTGAGAGTAGCGAAGACGCCGCTTTCGTAAAGGATCTTGCAGAAAGAATGGGCCTGCACTGCAACGTGGAGGAAATCTCGCTACCTGTATCAGGATCTGTTGAAGGTTACTTCAGTGCCGAAAGGAATAGAATTTACAGGGAATATTCTTCGGAGAATGGCCTTGTCACCACAGGTCATACTGCATCTGACAGAGCAGAAACATTTATATTGAGACTGCTTGAAGGCTCCGGACTCAGAGGCCTCGGCGGGATGGATTACATCGGACGGGGATCCGTTCGCAGGCCATTGCTGGATTTTTCGCGGAGTGAACTTCGCGAATACCTCGAAGCGATCGGACAGAACTGGGTTGAAGACCCGACGAATCAAGAGGATTCCTTTCTCAGGAACAGGATCCGCCACAGAGTTATTCCCGTGCTTGAATCAATATCACCTGGAAGCACCTATGCCATTGCCAGATCTTCAGCGAATCTATCCCAGTGGAGGGATATTACTGCCGGTGTTATCGACGATTCTCTTGACAAGCTTCTTGATGGAGATACATTCAGGATAGACAAGTATTTGTGTTTGCCAAGAGCTGTAAGGCTGGGAATTCTGTGGGCTATATGCGATCGACCCAGGGGTGGCAAACTTGAAATAGAAAAAACTGACAGATGGATTCTAGGGAAAAAAGAAGGATTTCATATTCTTCCCGGTGGTACGAGGATCATTGCTGAAGGGGGCATGATTCATATCCAAAAATCCCTGAAACCAGAGGGAAAGGTAGAAAATTGACGAGCAATGACTGGGAGGTGCTGATCTCTTCGGCTCAGATTCAGGAAGGTATCAGAAAGCTCGGAGCGGAGCTTTCAGGCATATACACCGGTAAGAAAATCGTTGTTATTCCACTGCTCAAGGGTGGCTTCATGTTTGCAGCCGACCTTGTCCGGAGTATGGATATCGATCTGCAGATCGAATTCCTTGGTGCGGCAAGCTACGGGGAGCAGACCAAATCATCTGGAGAGGTTCGTCTTACCCTTGATACAACCCTTCCTCTGGCCGGCAGGGATGTCCTGCTGGTGGAGGATATTGTAGACACAGGACTTACACTGGCGTATATTCAAAACCTGATTAGATCAAGAAATCCAGCCTCCCTTCGTACGGTTGTACTGCTTGATAAAAAGGCCAGACGGCAGGTTGATGTAGATGTACATGAATGCGTATTCAGCATTCCTGACAGGTTCGTATTCGGATACGGGCTGGACAGCCCGGGAGGATGTGGTCGCAATCTTCCCGATATCGTTGCACTAAAAGATTAAATAACCAGGAGTTTCATGAATCAGGATGATAATCGAAAACCAGGCAAAACGCCTCTGCAGCCGTTAACTTCAGGCTGTTCTGTTAAAACACTTACAATGTGGCTGCTGATGGCTCTGATAGCGTTCACGATATTCCGGCTTTTCGATACCGGTACTGACAGTATTGAAATACCCTATTCCGGTGATTCCGGTCTGATGGATTATATCAGCCGTGACAAAGTGGAGTCAGTCGTAATAGAGACCGGCGGATCAATTAAAGGGGAATTCACTTTTCCTGTGGTTAAGGATGGTGTTGAGTACAGCGCGTTCGTAAGCTTCATCCCCTTTGAGAATACCGCTGTACTTGATTCACTGGCTGCTCATAATGTACTCGTAACGGCTAAACAGCCAAATGAATTGCTTGCACAGATACTCTCCTTCATCCCTTTCCTGCTTCTGATAGGTTTCTTTATCTATTTCATGAAACGGGCTGGAGGGGGCGGCAAAGCGTTCTCATTCGGTAAAAGCAAAGCCAGACTCTTTTCCAGCGACAAACCACAGGTTACTTTTGAGGATGTAGCCGGGGCAGACGAGGCAAAAGCCGAACTGCTCGAAGTAATTGAATTCCTCAGTAAGCCTGATAAGTTCCGTCGACTGGGGGGAAAGGTTCCAAAGGGTGTACTTCTTGTCGGAAGACCAGGAACAGGTAAAACCCTGCTGGCGAAAGCGGTTGCAGGGGAAGCAAAGGTTCCATTTTATTCAATGAGCGGTTCTGATTTCGTCGAAATGTTTGTAGGAGTAGGTGCCAGCAGGGTCAGAGATCTTTTTGTACAGGGAAAAGCCAAGGCTCCCTGCATTATTTTCATCGATGAGATCGATGCTGTGGGAAGACACAGAGGAGCTGGACTCGGAGGGGGACACGACGAAAGGGAACAGACCCTCAATGCCCTTCTTGTAGAGATGGACGGCTTCGAGGAGAATGCCGGGGTTATTGTAATGGCAGCTACAAATCGTCCCGATGTTCTAGACCCCGCACTTATGCGACCGGGCAGATTCGACCGGCGGATTGTCGTAAGTATGCCTGATGTTAAGGGTCGGCAAGCCATCCTGAAAGTGCACACTCGCAAAATGCCTGTTGATGAGAAGGTCAGCCTTGAAAAGGTTGCAAGGAGCACTCCCGGTTTCAGCGGTGCCGATCTTGAAAGCCTGGCCAATGAGGCTGCTCTTAGGGCTGCAAGACGAGGCGCAAAGAAAGTTGAACAGGAAGATTTCGACTATGCGGTTGACCGCATCATACTCGGGCTGGAGCGTAAGAGTATTATTATCAGTCCCGACCAGAAGAAGTGCACTGCCTATCATGAGAGCGGACATGCTGTAGCTGGCATTTTCGTCCCCGAATCGGATCCTATACATAAAATCACAATAGTTCCAAGGGGAATGGCTATGGGTGTGACCAGTTTTCTTCCATCCGATGATCGGTATAACTACACTGAAAAGAAGCTTGTCAGTATGCTCGCCACACTGATGGGGGGCAGAGCTTCTGAAAGCCTCTTTCTTGAAACACTGAGCACAGGAGCGGGGAATGATCTGGAAAAAGCAACCGAACTCGCGAGGAAAATGGTCTGCGAATGGGGAATGAGCGAAGAACTCGGCCCTGTCTCACACGGTGAGTCGGGAGATCTGATCTTCCTTGGAAGGGAATTCAACAAGACCAGAGATTACAGTGAGTATACAGCCAGAGTGATAGATTCAGAGGTTAAGAGGATCGTTGAGCAAGCGTGTGATATCGCGCTGGAAATACTGAAAGACAATCAGGATATTGTTCATAGAATAGCTGAACAGCTACTGGAAAAGGAAACTATTTCAAGCAGCGAGATAAATGACATCTTCCAGGAACTGCGTCCTGAAATGGATCCTATACCCTCCATTCAAACCATTTCAGAGATTAGGGAAACAACCGATTCTTCCGATGATGATCCTGAGCAAGAAGAGGAAGTCCGTGAAAATGATGGATCTGAAGAAAATAGAGCAGGGAGTGAGACTGATGCTGGAGGGAGTGGGGGAGAATCCTGACAGAGAAGGTCTGAGGGAGACTCCATACCGCGTATCCAGATCAATGGCAGAGTTGTGCCGAGGTCTGAACCCCGAAGAGATCGTACCGGTCAAAACTATGTCCTGTGAAGGTCAGAACGAAATGATTATAGTAAAGGACATCAGTTTTTCATCCATGTGCGAGCATCATCTTCTTCCCTATATAGGAAGGTGTGATGTTGTCTATCTCCCGGCTAACGATCGCATTGCAGGTTTGTCGTCGATAGTTGAGATGGTTGAAACAATGTCTGCCAGACCGACAATTCAAGAAAGACTTACAACCGAAATAGCTGACAGACTCATGACCGAACTATCTGCTAAGGGTGTCATGGTCGTGATGGAAGCTGAACATATGTGTCTGGCAATGCGTGGCGTAAAGAAACGTGATTCGAGGATTGTCACATCAGCCATGCGTGGATATCTAAAAAGACTTGAAACAAGGACGGAAGCACTTTCCCTAATTGGAAGAGCGATAAGAGTCACCTGATGAGAATCAGGAAACTCCGCATTTCAAGCGATGATCAATGGCGCAGAGAACTGAATTCCATCGGTGCGGACCCTGTCACCTGGGACAGATTGTCAAAGAAATGCAGAATATCCATTTTTTCCACAGAATTATTGCCCGTAACCGCGGCGAATATTCTTAAGCAATGCATGCTTTCCGGAGGAGCGGATGCAATAGTATCCAGAAAAGCTGTTTCCTGTAAAACAGAGAAGACAAGAGCGGTGATCGTTGGTACGATAAAACAGATATTTCGGGGCTGCGAATCGCTTATTGGACAGCCATTTGGTCTCCCGGAGCTTGCAAATGAACTTAGAGCTGCATTGAAGGATTCTCCCCAACTGCCGGGAAAGATACTGACCCGAGGTAAAGTGCTTGATTTCAGCAGACGACCACTGATAATGGGCATTCTGAATGTGACATCCGATTCTTTCAGTGATGGCGGGAACTTTCTGGATACTGATGCAGCGGTTGAACATGCAAGATCAATGACGAATCAGGGAGCCGATATAATTGATATCGGTGCGGAATCAACCAGACCCGGTTCGCTGCCGGTACCTCCCGCAGCCCAGCTTGAACGGCTTCTTCCCATAGTCAATAGGCTTTCATCTAGCTGCAAGGCTGTTATATCTGTCGATACTGCCTGTGCGGAGGTTGCTGATGCTGTTCTCTCGGCTGGAGCTGAGATGATAAACGATGTAACCGCCTTATCCGACCCGGCAATGACTGAAGTTCTGGTGAATGCTGATGTCCCGGTAGTTCTGATGCATATGCAGGGTAAACCTGAGACTATGCAGAGTAATCCGCTTTACTTTGACGTTGTGGAAGAAGTCTACATGTTTCTTGAGAAGAAAATCGCAGCAGCGGTTGAATCGGGAGTATCAAAAGAACGTATTATTATTGATCCGGGAATAGGTTTCGGGAAAAGACTTGAAGATAATATACAGCTCATCTCAAGACTTGCGGAATTCAAATGGCTGGGCTGCAGAGTTCTTTTAGGGCACTCTCGAAAGAGCTTTCTCGGTAAAATGACCGGAATCGAGAAACCAGCTGCGCTTGATGCTGGTACGCTCGCGGTAACTGCACTATCTTCCAACTGTGCGGATATCGTGAGGGTTCATGACGTTGAGGGAACGCTGCAGGTCCTCAAAGTCTCAATGGAGTTTGGACAGAGAATATGATGTTTCAGCCACTTGGACACTCCATCATCAGCGGATTCTGGCTTGCCCAGCTTGCGAACATTCTTATTATTGCCATCGTCGCAAAACTGCTGCTGAAATACCTCTGGAGAACTCCTGCAATGCCTGTAATCCTGATGTTCAGTATCATCATACTGTTCGCGAACATTCTGGGCGGATTGGGATTCTTTACATTCAATTACCTGCTTGAGCTTCTTACACCTATTCTATTTATTGCCGTGGTGGTTATCTTCCATGAGGAGATAAAGGATCTTCTGGGTACAATGGGCCGCAATCTGAGAAGATTCATTGGTCATGCCGATATCATTGAGCAGAGTGAGATTGAATCACTTGTCGAATCCTGTGTTCTTTTAAGAAAGCTTCGGATTGGCGGACTCTTCGTAATGGAAAGGGAAGAATCTCTTGAAAGCATTTACGGTGACCCTGTCATGCTTGATAAACTTAAGATCAACCCTCCTCTCGTTGCTTCGCTCCTGCAGCCCCCGGGAGTTCTCCATGACGGTGCAATCATTATCAATAACGGACGTATTGTCGGAGCAAGAGCTATCCTTCCTCTTTCGCGCAGGACTTTCTTTGGAAGGTCAAGGGTGAACAAACCCAGACCTGCCCTCGGAACCCGCCATAGAGCGGCTATAGGTGTAACTGAAGTTTCTGATGCTATCGCGGTTGTCGTAAGTGAGGAAACGGGTAATTTCAGCATAGCCCATGATGGAATTCTTGAAGAGGCCATCGTACTGGATGAGTTCGGTAAGAGACTTGTTGAGCTTACTTCGGAAATAGAAAAGAAGTAACTATGCTGGATAAGCTCAAGCAGGAACTTGTCGATACCGTCCATTCAGTCATCAGAGAATCCGCAAAGAAAATGCCCGCAGCTTTTCAGAATGCTCTGTATTCATGTGTTGAGCATAATTACAATCTTGAATTGAGTCTTCTCGCATGCGCCTCATCCAGATGGTGCGGTTCTGAAGAGCGCTCAGGGATGCCTGCTGCAATTGCCGCGCTCATGCTTCGCGCAGGCATCACAATCCATCTTGAAACAAGTTGTTTTGCCGGAGTTTTTAACAGACTGCCTCAATTATTTGATGAGAAGGATGACACGCTGGCAATTCTGGTCGGTGACGGGCTACTTGCACTTGCTATTGAGTATCTTGCGGGTAACGGCGGTATGCACTCCTCGAGACTTGTTTCGGAAGCCGTTAAGGCTGTAGGAGCAGGAGGGATGCTCGCGGGATTGTCCATGGAAGTCGATCGTACGGATAGTATGGAAACGGTAGTTCCCGATGGACGGTCGTTGCCCGAACTATACAGCGGTCAGCTGGCCAGGTTTGCTTCCCACGGCGGGGCGCTTCTCGCAGGGGCATCGG
>JAGLOY010000098.1 GCA_023138735.1 Candidatus Aegiribacteria sp.
ATTACAAAATCAGGTGCGAACCAAACCGCCAGCTCGCAAGGATTGTCAACAATCTGGAGCTGGCGATGGGACTTGAACCCGCACCCTGCTGATTACAAATCAGCTGCTCTACCAATTGAGCTACGCCAGCAAAAAGCGAACATGAAGCATATAGAAACCCCTCTCTACTGTCAAGATTACTGATACCCGGCAACGGCCCGGGAACAGAAAACATTGACGTAGACAAGAGGTAACCTGTAGCTTTATGGTTAGACAAAGCTACATTCAGACGGGAGTCATGTCAATGAACAGGGTCATTATATCTGTTATTACCGCTCTTACTCTGCTCTTTTCGGGCTGCGGCGGCGGAACATCCATTGCGGATGAACTGGGAATGGTTCCGGGTCTCTGTTTCCTTTACGTACATATCAGTGAAAGCATGGATATTGACCTTATACCCGAGGAATTCAGCGAGTTTATCCCCCTCTGGCTATGTGATTCTCTCGTACTGCGCGGATGTTTCGGAGTAAGCCTTCTTGGTATTAATCTCACCGATCTCACCCCTCAACTGCTCTTCCTGTCCAGAGAACTTGGAACGGACGAAATGCTGCAGCTGGGAAGAACCGGTTTCCAATGCGGTGCAGAGGAGAACCAGCAGGGTTACGACCTGATCGATGAGCGGGGCAGCATGATAGGTTCAATAGCCAGCAGGGACGGCTGGACATGCCTGATAACGGGAAGCGGGGCGGACAGGTCTGCACGGCGCTGGCTTGAACTAGAGAAGGATCAATCCCTCGCATCTGACCCCGATCTGATTTCAATCTCAGAATCGGATGCCGATCTCACACTTCTTGTATCACAAAACACCATAGCATTCATATCAGTAATTCCCACCGGTATGCTTTCAAGAGCGCAGATAGCCATGCTGAACCAGGTGAAAGATATGATCGGGGCAATCAATCCGAAGGCTTTAATGGTTAGCCTGAGTATCAGTAATGAAGAACCTCCGGTAATCACTCTGGAATTACAACTTGTTCGGGATGGAGACAATGTTACCAGTTTTTCAGTCAGCTTCAGCGATACTGAACTGACCCGATTAATTAGGGACGGAGGCTTTTTATTCTGAAAACACAAATAATACGCTCACACCACCCATTTCAAACACAGATTAATCGCGATACTATTTTAAAAAGCCTCCGTCCCTATTTTTTTACTATGATCACCAACGCGGGAGGTGAGTATTCATGAGTGTAAAAACAATCGGTAAATACGGTATAGCGGTTGTAGTACTTCTACTCAGTTCACTCTCCCATGCAGATCCTCCTCCGGGGTACTACGATCCTGCAGCCGGCCTCACGGGACCTGTCTTGCAGGAAGCTCTTCACAATATTATCGATAATCACACACATATAAGCTACGACGCTCTCTGGGGCGCATTTTTTACTACCGATGACAGGTATGGTAACGAGGAATTTGTCTGGGATATGTACTCCGACACCCCAGGTGGAACTCCACCATACGAATACACATTGGGTGATGACCAGAACCAGGGAGGTTCTGCAAGCGGAGAAGGTGAATCCTACAACCGGGAACACTCCTGGCCCAAGAGCTGGTTCAATGATGCCTCGCCCATGAATACTGATCTGTTTCATATCGTTCCAACGGATACATACGTGAACAGCAAAAGAGGGAACGAACCTTTCGGAGAAGTGAGCAGCCCTACATGGGAATCAGAGAACGGCAGCCGGCTCGGACCCTGCTCCTACCCTGGATACTCCGGAACCGCCTTCGAACCGATCGATGGTTACAAGGGTGACTTCGCCAGGAATTATTTCTACATGGCCACCCGCTACCTCGGAGAGGACGCCGCCTGGCCGGGCAGCGCCATGGCTGACGGAGCTGTACTGGAACCATGGGCGGAAGAGATGCTGATAGGCTGGCACATAAGCGACCCTGTCAGCACAAAGGAAACCGACAGAAACGATGCGGTTTATGCTATTCAGAACAATCGGAATCCGTTCATAGACCACCCCGAGTATGTCTTCTGGATTTACGACCCCACTTCGGTGGAAGGCGGGGAGTTCCAGACAGCTTCAGTTACCTTGCACCAGAATGTTCCCAACCCCTTCAATGGTATGACCACCATCGGATTCACGCTGCCTGAGACAGCAATGGTCAGCATCACTGTGTACGATATATCCGGAAAACTTGTAGACACATTAATTGAACACAGTCAGCTTCTCCCCGGTTACCATGAGATGATCTGGAGCGGCAGGACGGCCTCCGGTGAGCCCGCTGCCGCAGGTATCTACTTCTGCAGACTCAGTACACCCGGAGAAACCATCACCCTGCGGATGCTGATGATGCGGGATGGCACTGAATGAGCATAATAGAAGCCCGGAATATTGAGCGCAGTTTCGATGACCTGACAGTACTTTCCGGTCTCGATCTTGATGTAAAGCAGGGTGAATTCCTGGCAATAGTGGGCAGAAGCGGCGTTGGGAAAAGCACTCTTCTCGCCATACTTGGAACCCATGATCTGGATCACGGCGGAACCCTGAGAATTGCGGAGAAGGCAACGGACGGGCTCTCATCATCCGCACTTGCGGCTCTCCGCAGAGAATATCTAGGTTTTGTATTTCAGGATTTCTATCTGCTGCCGGCCCTGACGGCTATGGAGAATGTGATCCTCCCTACCGTCTTTTCCGGAGGCGATCTGAAAAAGGCCAGGACACATGCCCGGGATATCCTGGACAAGCTTTCAGTGCGGACTGATGAAACACCGACTTCGCTCCTTTCAAGGGGAGAAAGACAGAGAGTGGCTGTTGCCAGGGGACTTGTCAACAGACCTTCGGTTCTTCTTGCCGATGAACCCAGCGCAAGCCTTGACGAGGAGAGTGAAAACATCCTCTTCGATCTTCTGGATGAGTTGCGCAGGCAGCAGAATTTCGCCCTGATAGCTGTGGTTCATTCCACAAGTGTCCTCAACCGTGCTGACAGAATCCTCGAACTGAAAGATGGTATTCTTCATGAAGTCATCTGAGGTAAAACTTGCCCTGCATCTGTGGAACAGGGGACACTGGAAGGATTACATTTTCAGTCAGGGGATGCTGTTCACCGCGTCTTTGCTTCTTGTATTCTTCATATCCATCGGCCTTGGGGTACAGAACCTTCTTGACAGATTCCTCTCGAGCGATCTGCCTGCAGAACAGGTGAGGGTTACTCCTTCAGGAATGCAGGTAGGGTTCTTTCAGACCGAGACCGGCGGAATGGAAATTACCGAGGAAATTAAGAGTGAACTGGAGAACTCACCCCTTGTGGAGCGGATTGATCCGCAGATATACGCCCATGTTCCAGCCCTTCTTCGGGGGCAGCTGGGAGGACAGCCCTATTACACGGATATTACTCTGGAAGGGGTTACGGGGGAATTCCTGGGGGATTCTCTTCTGGAGGATATCAACTGGTCCTACGTACTTGATGATTCCTCAAGCCGCTTTCTTCCAATAATCCTCAGCGAGAACCTGCTGCTTCTGTACAACGCGGGTTTTGCCGAATCCAATAATCTTCTAGGCCTTACCCCGGATGGTGTACTGGGAACGGAATGTATTGTAACACTGGGAAGAAGTTCAATAGCGGACCTTGACAACCCTCCTGTCACTGTAAGAGCCAGAATAGAAGCGACCTCCCGCAACATGAACCTTTTCGCAATTGGTGTTCCCTTTGAATTCGTAGATGAGATAAATTCGCTCTTCCTCCCGGATGATACCAGGCGGTTCAGCGCACTTGTCATAACAGCAAAGAGAGCTGAAGATGTCCCCGAGATTGTAAGAATTGTTGAGGAAACAGGTTTGCGAGCCGAGACCAGAAGAGGTATTGCCCAGAAAGCTGAGATCCTTGTAGGTGCGGTGACGGCAGCTCTCTCTGCTCTGGCTGCCGCTATTCTTCTGTCTGCTCTCTCAAGCGCTATACATACTCTGGTTGCCGACCTGAAGAACAGGCGCTTCGCTCTGGGGGTTCTGATGGCTCTCGGCACTCCTCACGACAGGCTTGCGATGATCTTTGCGTTTCAGATCCTGTTCATGTCTTTCATATCGATGGTTCTCGGGGCTGTTCTGGGCTGTCTTCTGGCATGGGGGGCAAGCAGCGCGCTTCTTTCGCTGAGTCCTGTACTCAGAGCCGCAGTTGACAGCCTCGCAGTGTTTCCTGCTGGATGGCTCGCAGCTGGAATAGGCGTAATGCTTACGACTTCTACAGGCACAGCTTACATATTCTTCGGTCGGATACTGAAAACACCGGTAACGAGACTGCTCCGACCCTGATCTGAATGGATTAAAAAAGGTCGAAATTGATCGAAGTTGTGAAGCTGCTGTTGAATTTTTTCCATGTTGAAATCTCAGGGGATCTCGTGTAGTCTGCAGCGTAACCTATTCTAACATATAGAGGGCTCCATGCATTGAATGCCAGGGATATGCTTCCCTTTGATATGAAATTCTCCGGATTATCCGGCGGGAAATATATGTTACCTGAAATCTCCGCCTCTCTGATGAATGTATGGGGTTTCCTGTACCTCAAATCTGCAGAGGCAAAAACGGAGAATTCATTGATGAACAATTCTCCAGCACCAGATGTCCACCGTGCATTGACAGCACCAAGTCCCAATTTAGGTGAGAACCAGAACCATGAAAGAATCTGTTTCTGCCATCCAGCCGCACAGTAGGAAGTTATCCGCCATGGGCGCTCGGTGTACATCTGTCTGTCCCAGTCTGATGCGGCTTCAAGGTAATAGCTGTCATGGAACCAGTAATCGACTCCCAGTCTTGCCCAGCCCCTGTTTGTATTGAGAGTATCTCTGCTGAGACCGTATATCTCCTCCCATGTAACTGACCTTCCGCCCACAGCTACATCAACTGAAGTCCCCCTGGGATCGAACCGGTACGATACTATGGCGTTACCGCCCCATTCAAGCATGGCACGGTTTCCACGTTCGATCTCCAGATCCGCCGCTATTGATGCGCTTAAACCCTGCATAGTTCCTGTGGTGGATTCCGAGTCGTAGGAATCACCGGCAATAATCCTCAGCCGGCTTCTTGCCTCACTGTTGAAAGCATCCTTTTCAAGAATTCTAAGATAGTAATCCACAGCATCCTCGATCCTGGCTTCCCGCTGCGCGATATCGCCAAGGGACAACAGTGCCGGCAGAAATTCCGGATCCAGGGATAGGGTTTCATCGAAGTAACGGAGGGCTGATCCGGAAACGCCGCTCTCCGCCTTGAGTGTTCCCAGCAGATACAAAGCCAGAATGTTATCCGGATCCTGCCGGATGGATTCATTCAACTGCTCCTCAGCATCTTCGGGATGGGAATCGGAGCCTGACATCAAAATGACCCCCCGGGCTGCAAGGGTAAGCGATGTCTGGGAATCTGGAAGGAAGGATTCAGCTGTAAGATCAGTACCTGCTTCAAAGCCAGTTTCCAGTGCCGCGGCAATGTACATCGCCGCAAGTGCTTCGACATCGGTAGAATCCGCAGTGTAGATTTCTTCGGCTTGCTCTATGGCAGCTCCCCAGTCACCTTGAGAGCAACTTGAATACCAGGGCTGAAGGTTTTCCGGCAAAAAGGAAAGAACGATGATCAGTATTGCGTAATACATCAGAACAGCCTCAGATTCAGTCTTGAATAGAATTCAGTATCGTATTTCTCCCAATAGTCGTAAACGGGAGTTCTTTCGTATCCCACATCGTATCCAAATGTCAATGATAGAGGATCCCACATTTCAAATGTGAGTTCAGCCAGCCCGTTTAAAAGGGTGTTTTCGGAATCGTCAGGAGGGATATAGAAGTTCCCCCAGAGCCATACCGATGGCCAGGGTGAATCGTCATCGGTGATCCATAACGATATTGAACCGTATAGAGTAGTTCTATCGGTCCTCTCGTTCTCAAGACCTGAAGCCCAATGTGTGTTTACCTGCCCGATACCCATAGAGGGGGATACCCAGAGCCAGTCGTTCAGCCATTTCTTATATGCGATGGAAAAATATGAGCTTATCTGCCAGGGCCTGACAGTTCGGGGCTGCCTGTCCCATGAGCTGCTGGCACTAACAGTGAAATGATCGGACAGCACCCTGTCTATGGACATGGTTACATTTGCCCAGGTGTTGTCACTTTCGTAATCCTTGGAAGTTTCAATCAAGCTGTAATCAGTTTCAAGAGATACTTCGCTGCCTGCTGCGTCATATTCAAGAGATATCTCCACCCCGCCCGAGTATCTTCTCTCCCTTACATTTCCGTTATCCACCCTGGTATCAACGTAAAGCATTACATTTAAGCGTCTTGCCTCTCTCCTGCTCCAATGCGGATCGAACCCGACGTCGGTTATGTCCCTGATCCTCTGTTCCGCGTAATCGTAACCGGGGGAAATGCTCAGGGCCTGGAAGTAATAATCCATAGCTCTGTCCGAATCGCCTTTGTATTTGTATGCCATGCCCATGTACGCACAAATCCACGAGGAAAGAGAATCCAGTTCAAGAGATATTTCAAGGGCGACCAGAGCATCGTCGTACTGGCCCGAGAAAAGAAGGGCTTCACCGAGACCACTCCAGGCGCTGAAAGAAAGGCTGTCAATCTCAATAGCCTGCCTGTACTTCTGGGCGGCTTCCTCGTCCTCATTTTCTTCAAAGAGGTAGTTTCCCCATACCAGCCAGACATTAATGCTGTCCGGAGCGACAATAGAGGCGGTTTCGTAGCTTCGTCGGGCTTCATCCTCATCATCAAGTTCCACGTAAAGACCAGCCAGTTCAAGCCAGAACTCATGGTCATCGGTTACGCTCTCCGCTTCTGCCTTTCGGGTCAGCTGAAAGGAAATTTCAGGGTTAACTATGGTGTATGACCAGGCCAGATCCACCCATGCATATGGATACTCATCCGCAATCAATGCAGTGAGACTGTCGGCTTCATGATCTCTGCCGGTACTTTCGAAGATGAGGATCCTCTCACATATGGCGGTACTTTCAAATCCCCCCGATTCAATGTAACTCTCCCAGAGGACAAGAGCTTCTTCAGTTTTCCCGGATTGTGCAAGAAGCGGTGCAAGCCGCTGATACCCGAAAACATAAGTGGAATCAGCTGATATGGCTTCGGTGTAGTAAATAGCTGCATTTTCTGTGTTTCCAAGCTGTTCCAGTACAAATCCCAGTTCCCCCAGCAGCCATATTCCGGGATAGGCAACTTCGGTAACCGCCCTTTCGTACCAGTCGGCGGCAGCTTCCAGGTCTCCATCGTTCTCGAAAAGAACTCCCCTTCGTTCCCATGCATACAGATACTCACTATCAACGGCTACACCGCTCTCGTAAGCCTCACCCGCTTCCTCAAACTTTTCGAGCTGCTCAAGTACCAATCCGAGTTCTCCCCATGTCCAGGAATAATCCGGATCGATCTCAAGGGCTTTCCGGTAAGCGGTTTCTGCAGCGGCGTAATTACCCATCGCTTCGTACATGAGACCCCGGGCTATCCATGCGTCAAGATGACTTTCATCGGATTCAGTGCACTCAATGTACCACCGCACAGCCTCTTCAAAATCTCCATCCTCCTCAGCCAGGAGACCCATCCTGTATTGGGCAAACGCGTAATCGGGATGCATCGCGATTCCCTCCAGGTAGCTTCTGCGTGCCGCATCGAAACTACCTATGTCTTCGTAACAAATACCGATTTCCCCGAGGCTGAGATAGCTCTCCGGATCTCTTCTGAGCAGTTCTCTGTAAACCTTTATAGCTTCGGGGTATCTGTCTTGCCTTTCAAGCATCAATCCGAGATCGATAAGGCAATCTGTATCATCCGGATAAGCATCGGCTATTTTTCTATATATGATCTCTGCCGTCTCGAACTTGCCCGTTAGCTCCATTATCCATCCCGCTTCGGACATCAGATGTATGTTGTGCGGCCACTCCCCAAGGGCTTCATTCAGGCAGGCCATCGCCATCTCGAATTCGCTCTGGTATCTGTACAACTCGGCTTTTTTAAGCCAGATTGAAATCCAGGAGGGATCGATACGCATCGCGATTTTAAGTGCTTCAAGGGCTTCTGAATAGCTCTCCTGAAGCATGAAGCAATGAGCCTTCCCAACATAACCCAGAACAAGGGTTGAATCGTAACTGAGTGCGGTCTGATAGTCCCTCAATGATTCTTCCGAATCCTCCGTACTCGCCCGGCCAAGGGCGCACCATGCCAGCGCTGAGCAGGAATCCAGCTCTACAGCTTTCCGAGCGTATTCAGATGCCTCATCGTAATACCCGAGGGCATTTGCAGAAATGGCAAGAGCAGCCCAGGCATCAGAGTTTGTGGAATCATCCGCAACGGCAATCTCCGCCTGACTGTAAGCGTAGTCCCAGTTACCTGAGGAGTAACCTTCCTGCCACCCGGCCAGATTCAAAGCTGCAAGTACCGCTAAAAGACAGTACTGCATCTCAGCCTCCCGTCAGAGAAATTGTCAGACCGAACAGCCCCAGCAGCCAGCAGTACCATGCAAACATCGAGAATCTCCCATCTCTCAGGAATTTCAGGAGAAGCCTCAGGGCAAGATATCCGGTAAGTGCGGAGATCGCAAACCCGGTAATCATCAGGGAAAAATCTATGCCGCTGGATCCGGCATCTCCAATTTTAAGAACTGCGGCTCCTGCAATGGCTGGAATCGAGAGCATGAAAGAGAACCGGGCAGCCTTCTCCCTCTTTATCCCCGCGAAGAGACCTGTCGAAATGGTCAGTCCTGACCGTGAGATCCCAGGAAGCAGGGCCAATGCCTGGGATACTCCTACAAGGATGCTTCCAGCGGTCGTGGGGTTATCCCTGTTTCCACTTTTCATGAACCTTGTACTGAATAGAACGGAGCCGGTTATTAAAAGCATCAACGATACCACAACCGGGCTATTGAAAGCCCTCTCGATAGAATCCGAGAGGAAAAATCCTGCAAAAGCTGCGGGAATTGAACCTATGATAAGCAGAGCTGCCAGAACAAGCGATTCTCTCTGTTTCCTGAACACGCCTGATACAAGCTCCGTAAGGTCTTGTCTGTACACCGCAAGTACCGCCATGAGTGTACCCAGATGAACAACAATCTCAAAGGTCAAGTCTCCTTCCGGAACTTTCAATAGGATCCCGGCCAGAGCGAGATGGCCAGAGCTTGAGACCGGCAGGAATTCGGTAAGTCCCTGGATAACGGCCAGCACGATGACGGATAGAAGCGTCATTGTTCAAGAAACTCCCTGTGAAGAACCCTCAGAGCTTCGTCCCTCTGATGCAGAGGAACCAGGGCTGAAATGGTGGCGTGCGAATCAACAGTCTGGAGCATATCGATACCCGCCCTGTCAAGGGCAGCGGAAAACCTCGCCATAACACCTTCGATTCCGTGCATACCAGCACCCACAATGGAAACCTTTGCGCAGGGTGATATGGTTTCGCAGATTATCCCGTTGCCTATGAGGACTTCCGATACCCTCTCTTCATCCTCCAGAGGAACGGTAAACATGGCTGCTCCATTAAAAACACTGAACATATCCATCGATACACCTGCATCCGCGACAAGTCCGAAGGCGTTTGAGTAGAATTCATGCAGTGAAGTGTAACTGTCCGCACTTATTCTGAACTGTACCGCATCGGATCCTGCTGCCACACCGGTTATGTACTTCCCGCTTCTGATAACAAAAGGTTCTATCTCCGTAACCGGCTCACCGGTACTATGAGATTTGATACTGATCCTGATACCTGCATCGCCAGCGATTTCCGAGGCTCTCGGATGTACAACCTCAGCCCCAAGCCACGCCAGCTGTCTGAGGTCCTCAGCGCTTATCCTGTCTACCTTCAGTGCTCCCGGTACGCTTTCGGGGTCAGCGGTGTAAACCGAATCGATCTTTTTGAACAGCATCAGCGTGGCTGCCTCGAGGGCCGCGGCTATCGCTGTCGCTGTGATATCACTGCCCCCTCTTCCGAGTGTGGAAACAGTTCCACTACTGCTCATTCCCTGGAAGCCGGCCACAACGACGCAATCATTCTCTTCGAGGGATGCATTGAGGTATTCTATTTCAATAGATTCGAGATCGGCACCGCAGTGCTGTTCATCTGTACGCAGGCCGGCGTTCCAGCCGGTTACAGCTATTGCTGCGATTCCCTTCTGTCTTAGCATATCGGCGAAAACAGCTGCCGAAATGACTTCTCCGCAGGCCAGAAGACATGATTTTTCATGCGGGATGGGAGCTGAAACAAGGTCTAATAAGGAATCCGTTGAATATGGATCTCCTTTTCTGCCCATCGCAGAAACAACAACAACAGCTCTGCGGTACGATTCAAGTTCTCTAATGCAGAGATCTGCTGATCTCAGTCTGTCCTCTTCGGTTGAAAGGCATGTTCCGCCGAACTTCATGACACAGAGATCATTCACCTGTTCCGTCCCTTCGCTGCAGTCATGACGAGTTTCATGAATTCTTTCCCGGTATCGTTCCAGTCGTTCATATCCTCGGCGAACATACGACTTTTTTCTCCCATCTGCAGCCTCAGATCTCTGTTCCTGATCAGGCTTTTCATCGCATCTGCAAGTTCCTCTGCATTTCCCGGAATTGTAAGAAAACCGTTTTCCCCATGACGGACCAGTTCAGGTACAGCGGCGACATCCGAAGCGATAACCGGAAGCCCGTACCACATCCCATCGAGAATGGACATCCCGAAGGCTTCCCAGGAGGCTGGATGAACAAGTATATCCGCCCTCATGTAAGCGTTGGTAAGGTCGAAGGACGAAAGCTCCCCTGAAACCCTGATGGAACCTGAAAGGTTTTCCTCCTTTATCATACGCTGTATACCTCGAGCGTACTCTTCGTCCGATTCAGCACTTCCGGCGAACTCGACCTCAAAACTTCCCCTGTCAAGGTACGTACAGGCTTTTACAAGCAGATGCTGAGCCTTCCTTGGGGATATGCTGCCCACGCACAACAGCTGTACAGGTCCGTCCCGGCGGGAACGATCCGGCAGAGGTCTGGGATCTTTCTCAAAACCGGGGTTAATCATCATGATCCGTTCCGAAGGAATTCCCATGCCTTCTACTGCTTCCAGTGTATTCCCGCTGTTCACCCAGATTCTTCCCGCCATTCCAAGGAGCCATCTCACATACATTCTATACATGAATGCTTTGAGTTTATTCCGCAGGTCCATCCATTCAAGATGATGAATAAGGTACAGGACACGATAACCTGAAAATGTACTCATCATACGGAGCAGTGGCACATATTGATAGCTCTTGCTTACGATAACAAGGTCAGGCTTTTTCCTCCGGATCTCTCTGCTGATGTATCTGGATGCTCTGAACCATTTCAAAGGAAGGCCAGATGGTACAGTTTTGAAATGGATTACGTCCACTGCAAGGCCATGAGACCTGAGGTACTCCACCATTCTGAAGTTGAAACCGTAACCTCCTGAATGGAAATCCTTTTTGCCGAGCATTAAGAAGACAACACTGTCGGGAATGAGTGTATCCTTTCAATTGTGTGATATCCTGAATGCTTCCTGAAAGCTAAGTATACTGCCCCGGCGGTCATGCTGTCATAATCTATAAATGGGAACAGTCTACTGATCCATGGATAAGAGATCCAGCTGAGGGGTTGACGATTTATGAATATATTATATTTTTGAATGTATTCATATTTGGAGGTTATTCATGGGATTGAGAGAGATAAAAAAAGAGCGTGCGCGGAGGGCGATACTTGAAGCAGCCAGGCATATGTTCTTCAATCGCGGTTTCGACGGAACCACAATAGAGGAGATTGCTGAAAAAGCTGAGGTAGCGGTTGGTACCGTATACAATTACTTTGATTCGAAAAGCACATTGATCCTTGCTATTACAGCCGAGGATACATCAAGGGTTCTGGATGAGGAGTTTCATATCCGGGAATCCAGTACAGGAGTTGAAAGTATAAAGGTGTACGTGAATATGTTCATGGAAAACCTGTCGATGTATCCAAAAAGGCTTCTCCGGGAATTGATGCGGGAAGGCTGGCGCAGTGACACTACGCTCAGTAAAGGGCTTATCAGTCAAGACCTTACTCTTCTGGACGGCCTTGCCAGAGTGCTCCAGGAGTTAACCGATCAACAGAAGATCAAAACCGGTACGGATATCGAGTATACATCTCTGGCCATCTACGGAATCATCACTACCGCTATCATGTGGTACGCCGCCGATGAGGAAAGAACCTCTGAGCAGATGCTTGAATCCCTTGAGAAAATGCTTGAAATCCTGTTCAGCGGGTTGAATCCCGAAGGGAGAGATGAATGAGATCACTGTTACTGCTTCTGAGCCTGTCATTCATACCGGGTACTACTGCCATTGGTATCTGCCAGCCATCGATCGATGAACTGGTTCATTCACTGGACCAACTCTACAGAAGCGATGACAGTTACGCGGAAATGTCGATGCACATCGTAACAATGCATTGGGAAAGAACACTGACAATGAAGGCATGGTCTCTTGGAATTGACAAAACCTTCATCAGGATACTCTCCC
>JAGLOY010000099.1 GCA_023138735.1 Candidatus Aegiribacteria sp.
ACTGGACCAGCCCCAATAACATCCCGGTCGATGAAGAGACATTCGATATGGTCTTCGAAGATGCTCTCGAACGGCTTGGGGAGGTTCCGGAGCTGTTCACAACCGACAGGTTGGTGGGTGCCGATCCCGCTTACGCATTGCCCGTACATATGATTTCCGACAGGGCGCTTCCCGCTCTGTTCACCGATAACATGTTCCGCTCCTGGGACAGCTCTACCGCCGGGACGACGTGCTTCAGAGACAGACACTTCACCGTGCTGGTTCTTCCGTACCACAAGCTTGATCCGGAGAAGTACAAAGGACGTCTGAGGGTAGACCCCAGGCTGGGACATACTTCCACCATGATTGTGGGAATGGATCTGGATCGCTCCATTGGGATTGTCTACGGTTCAGCTTACTGTGGAAGTATCAAGAAACTAATATTTACAGTTATGAACTACATTCTTCCCGGGGAAGGTATTCTTCCGCTTCATTGCAGCGCGAACGAGGGGGATGACGGACATAGCGCCCTTCTTCTTGGCCTTTCGGGAACCGGCAAGACGACGCTTTCAGCGGATGCCTCAAGGGCACTCCTCGGAGATGATGAGCATGGCTGGGGTGATAACGGTATTGCTAACTTCGAGAACGGCTGCTACGCAAAACTCATCGACCTGAACGCGGTCAAGGAACCGGAGATTTACAATGCCTGCTTCCACGAGGATAACTGGCTTGATCACGGCTCAATAATCGAGAATACGATGATGTATCCGGATGGGCATTTTGATCTTTTTGACGCAAGATTGACACCGAACTCAAGAGGATCGTATCCATTGCGTTACCTTTCCAATATCAAGGAATCTTCAATCGCAGGTCATCCTTCCACAATCCTTTTCCTGACTGCAGACGCTAATGGTGTAATCCCCCCGGTATCAAAGTTGAACAAGGCACAGGCGATGTTCTGGTTCCTCATGGGGTATACCAGCAAACTTGCAGGAACTGAAACGGGAATTACCGAGCCGGTAACTGTTTTCTCAAGATTTTTCGGTGAGCCTTTCATGCCGCGGAATCCCGATGTCTACGCCTCGATGCTCGGAGACAGGTTGGAAAAGCATGACACGGAAGTCTACCTCATTAATACGGGATGGAGCGGCGGACCGTACGGAGTAGGCTCAAGAATGGACCTGCCTCTGACAAGAATTATGGTAAACGCGGCCCTTTCTGGACAACTGAGGGATATCAGCTGCCATGAAGACCCTGTCTTCAGGGTGATGGTGCCGGATTCATGTCCGGGATTGAATGATAACTCAATACTGGACCCTGTAAATACGTGGGATGATAAGGAAGCCTACAGGGCCAGGGCTCTTAAACTGGCTGGGGAATTCCGGGCACACTTCGATAAAGCCTACGGAAATCAGGGTATTTCTGAAGAAATCGCAGGTGAATGCCCCGGAGGCTAACTTAAGAAAAAAAAGAACGAATGGGGTCGGGCCTAACATCTAAACATTATGTTTAAATATTAGATATATCTCATCATTAAACAGACAAAA